>NZ_JASJOU010000003.1:0-341831 GCF_030068605.1 Xanthocytophaga agilis | reverse complement strand
AACTTTTATTGTACCTCTGGATTTGTATGATTGGAGCATATACACAAGTTGTGAATGCTCAATCTACAGATCCTTTTCAGGGAGAGAAACTATATGCAGATGTAAAGAAATATGTTTCGTTTGGTGTTCATCGTACGGCTGCACAAGGTGATATTGAAACCTCTACCTGGATACAAAAGAAGCTTGAGGTAAATGGTTTTCAGACTTCTTTTACCTATTTTCCTGTAAAGCAATTTTTTCTGGAGAAGGTAACAGTGGATATCAAAGGTCATTCTGTAGAGGCTTTTCCTCTCTGGTATGTGAAAGATCCGGCGGTAAAGGTGAAAAGCGAGGTTGTCGATTTGAGTGGCAATGCAAAGACAGACATCCGGCATAAAGTTGCATTGGTCCGGTTGCCTCCGGGTGGACAAATCACAAAATCCATTATTCAATTTCTGGACTCTGTAGTCAATGCAGGTGCACAGGCAATCATTGCTATCTCCACCAATAAAGTAGGAGAGATCGTAGCTTATAATACCACCAGGGATCTGCAACCCTGGAAAGTGCCTGTGGTGATAATAGCTCCTAAAGATTCTGTACATATACTAAAGGCAGTTGCTCAGAAAACACCTGTTACCTTGTCAATAAAAGGTACAATCAAAGCTGTACAGGCGCGAAGTATAATAGGTAAGATTGGTTCGGGCAAAAAATATGTGATTATCTCTACACCGATTAGCGGATGGTTTACCTGTGGTGGTGAACGAGGGCCAGGAGTAGCTATTTTTAATGCATTGGCAGAATGGATTAGTAAACAGAATTTGCCTTATACCTTTCTTTTTACAGCTAATTCAGGGCATGAACTGGATAATACAGGAGCTCATGTATTTATTGGCCAACACGCTCCCAAGCCAGAAGATGTGTACCTATGGCTACACTTAGGTGCTGGTATCGCTACCCGTGAGTGGAAATCCTCTGCCTCGGGAGGAACCAAACTAAATACGGTAGATTCATTGAGAAATATCATGTATAGTGAAAATATGGAGGCCAGTATTCTGGCCGGATTTGAAGGGCAACCAGGAAAAAGATGGAAAGTCAAAGATCAGGCCTTAGGAGAATTAAGTGTGGTTTCGGCACATGGATACAAACGTTTCTTTGGTATTGCCTATGGGCACACCTTTCATCATATGCCTTCCGATGATGAAACCACAACTTCACCACAGCTTCTGGAAGAGATTGCACATTCCATTCAAAAAACACTCGAATTAGAACTTCAGCTTTCCAAATAACATGACCTCACCTGTAATACAACCTCGCTCAAAACGATCAAAAACCATTCGACGAATTGGAATCATAGGTATAGGACTAGCAATACTACTGGGCTATTTGTTATATCCATTGGCTTCTCATGACTATGATCTACCTGTTGATAAAAAAGCTATTCAGGAAAAGAATACCTTTCTGACTGCTCCTATTGCTTCCAGACCTGTGGCACGTCAACCTAATATTGTGGTATTGGTAGCCGATGATCTCGGCAAGACGGATATTTCCTTATATGGAAATAAAATTGTGAAGACATCGGCTATTGATAGTCTGGCTGCTCAAGGTGTAACCTTTACAGAAGGATATGTTACAGCTGCTATCTGTAGTCCTTCACGTGCCGGATTGCTTACAGGTCGTTATCAGCAACGCTTTGGACATGAATTACAACCTGTGAATCGCTACCCGAAAAATCGGATGCAGCAACTGCTTGCAGGGTTATTTATTGATAAGCAACAATTAGAGTTTGCCAATAATACAGGTATCCCTACACCTGAAAACGTAGCCCGGCAGGGATTACCGCTGGGTGAGATTACAATTGCCGACTTGCTTAGGAAAAACGGATATGCGACAGGTATCATTGGAAAATGGCATCTGGGTAGCAATGAAGATTTTCTGCCACTAAAGCGAGGTTTTGATTACCATTATGGTTTTTATGACGCGTTTGCCTGGTATACAGATACGACAAGTCCTGGCTTGGTGAATGTTCATCACAAAGGTGTGATGGATTCACATATCTGGGATTTAGGTGGACAAGGCAATTCTCTTGTCCGAAGAGGAAATGAAATTATACACACCAAAGACTATTTGACTAACCAGCTAGCAGCTGTACAGTTTATTGATCAACATCGTGAGAAACCATTTTTTCTGTATGTCCCATTCAATGCTCCACATACTCCTTTTCAAGCCTACAAAAAGGATATAGAAAAATACGAAGCACAAGGAGTCGATCGGAATAAAGCTGTGTACTATGCTATGATTGAGTACTTGGATAGGGCTATTGGAAAGATACATCAAAAGATCAGAGATGCAGGGCTGGAAGACAATACCCTAATTGTGTTTTTGAGTGACAATGGTGGGGCTACCTATACTGATGCTACCAGCAATGCTCCTTTGAAAGGAGGCAAATTGTCACTGTATGAAGGTGGAATTAATGTGCCTTACGTTGTTAAATGGAAAGGACATATTCCGGAAGGAATTACAGATAACAGACTTGTTAGTTCACTGGACATTTTTGCTACAGCTTCTGCTGTTTCAGGTTCTGCATTGCCATCCGGACGAAAATATGATGGGGTCAATTTGATTCCTTTTCTTGCTAAACCAGATTCTGCAACTCCACATGAGACTTTATTCTGGCGTGCTGGCTCAAATAAAGCCGTTCGTAAAGGTGAATGGAAGCTGGTAATCAATGAAAAAGATAATATTACTGCCTTGTATAATCTGATCAAGGACAAAGAAGAAAAACACAATCTGGCTGCTTCTAATCCTGAGAAAGTAAAAGACCTGCAAAGGACATTGAATGAGTGGGAGAAAGGACTAGTGAAGCCATTATGGCCCAGCACTGGTTATTATCGGAACGAGTTTGATGGAGTGGAAGATCGATATAATTTATAACTATTTTATATTTAGTTAAGACATGAGTAACCTGAAAAATATCCTATGTGTGTTGCTTGTTGTAGTAACACTGACTGTACAGGCACAAAAACAAACCGACCGACCGAACATTCTCTGGATTGTAAGTGAAGACAATACAACTTTACTGCATTGTTATGGAGATGAATTTGCGACAACTCCTAACCTGGATAAACTAGCCAAAGAGGGTGTTCGATATACGAATGCTTTTTCTACCGCACCTGTATGTGCCCCTTCCCGATTTACACTCATTACAGGTATGTATCCGCCTGCTATGGGGACAGAACATATGCGTAGTACGTATCCAGTACCTGACTTTGTGAAGTTTTTTCCAAGATATCTGCGTGAAGCAGGGTATTATACCACTAACAATGCAAAAAAGGATTACAATACAGTAGACCAGCTGGAGACATGGGATGAATCCAGTGATAAGGCTTCATATAAAAACAGGAAAGCTGGACAGCCTTTTTTTGCTGTGTTTAATCTGAATGTCTCCCATGAAAGTTCCATTCATCGGTATAAAGATTCTCTGCATCATGATCCAAATAAAGTTCCTCTTCCACCTTACCATCCGCCTACCACTGAATTTAAACACGACTGGGCTCAATACTATGACCAGATTGAGACAATGGATGCACAAGCTGGTAAGTTACTCCAACAGCTGAAAGAAGAAGGTTTGGATGAAAACACTATCGTGTTTTATTACAGTGACAATGGTGGTGTATTAGGTCGCAGCAAACGCTTTATGTATGAATCTGGTTTGCATATTCCTTTGATTATTCGTTTTCCAAAGAAGTATGCCCATCTGGCATCTGGTAAGGCTGGTACTTCAACGGATCGTTTGGTTACGTTTCTGGATTTTGCACCTACCATTCTTAGCCTATTGGATATTCCAGTACCGGAATATCTGCAAGGACAAGCTTTTTTAGGAGGACAGCAAAAAGCTCCCCGACAATATGCTTTCACTTTTCGGGGGCGTATGGATGAATGTATCGATATGGTTAGATCTGTTCGGGATAAAAAGTACCGCTACATCCGTAACTATTTGCCGCATAAAATTTATGGTCAGCATTTGGATTATTTATGGAAAGCCCCTTCTATACAATCTTGGGAAAGAGAATACAAGGCAGGCCGTTTAAATGAAATACAATCTCGCTTCTGGCAGCCAAAGCCTGCTGAGGAACTGTATGACATAGAAGACGATCCTCATAATATCACTAATCTGGCTTCTCAGCCCCAGTATGAAAAAATATTGCTTCGCTTCCGGGAAGTCAATCAGAAATACATAAAGGAGAGTAGGGATGTTGGATTTATACCTGAAGCGATTCTATCACGAAAAGCAGCGCAGGGACCATTGTATACCTATGCTCGCACCAATGGTTTTTCACTGGATAAGATTCAGGAAACTGCAGATTGGGCATCCTCACGTAATCTAAAATACAAAGATGGACTTATTAAGCGTCTTACAGATGCTGATCCGGTTGTGAGGTATTGGGCTGCTACAGGATGTGTTGTATTAAAAGAAGCTGGTACAGCAGCAAAGGTGCAGTTAACTGAATTATTAAATGATGTAGAACCTGCAGTGCAGATTGCAGCTGCTGAGGCCTTGTATCATATAGGTGAAAAGGATAATGCTATCAATACCCTGATTAAAAGCCTGGAGGACTCGAATGAATTTGTGCGATTACAAGCGTTGAATGTTTTGCAAACATTTGGACAAGATGCTACACCTGCTATTCCTGTTGCCAAAAAACTAATTCCTGGAAAGCCTTCAGATACTTATGATGTCCGTGCTGCCAGGAATTTTACAGAGGCGTTTGTTCGCTGAAAGAATGAATTGATAAGCGTCTGTCTGTAATTGTTCTTTCTTGTGATTTTTATTTCCAATCATCTCAAAAGAAATTCTTTTGAGATGATTGGAAATAAAAATCATACTATTACATTTGTCTATAGATTTACTAGAGTTTTATTGCTATCAAACAAAAGTTTTAGTAACCAGGCATTTATACTGCAGATTATTGTTTATCTGTCTCTCTCTGCCATACTATTTCATGTATCACAAATATACAATATAGTTTTTCTAATAGTATTATTTATCAAACTGTTTCAGCTCATAGAAGAAAAGTTTTGGCAATAGCAGATAAACCTCTATTCAAGGTGAAACTGACAGAAGAGATAGTAAACCGATCCATACCACTTACATCCTGATGAAACAATCTTTACTGATCTTTTTCGGTAGTACAATCATAGTATTAGGGCTAGGTTTGTTGTCTTTCACAAACGAAGAAAAAAGACCTGATAAAGCTTCTCACCCTAATATTGTTCTGATCTTGGCCGATGACCTTGGTTATGGAGATCTTTCTTCCTATGGTCAAACACAGTGGCAGACACCCAATATTGACAAACTAGCTGCACAAGGTGCTAAACTTACCGATTTTTATACTCCCACACCGTATTGTGCACCTACTCGTGCTTCATTACTAACAGGCCGATATCCTATACGTCATGGAATGACTGCCAATCCTAATCCGGAAAAAGTGAGAGCTAGTTTTCAGACATACAGAGGAGGAGATGATGTAGGGATTGCGGATAATGAACTACTTCTGAGTGAAGTTCTTAAATCAGCTGGATATGCCACAAAGATCATTGGAAAGTGGCATCTGGGGCATAAACCACAGTTTTTTCCTAGCCGTCATGGATTTGATGAGTATTATGGTATCCCTTACTCCAATGATATGCGTCCGGTTGTGTTAATGGAAAACGATAAAGTAATTGAATACCCAGTATTACAAACTACTATTACAAAACGCTATACACAAAAAGCACTGGAGTTTATTGACAAAAATAAGGATAAGCCTTTTTTTCTTTATCTGCCCCATGCAATGCCTCACAAACCAATGGCAGTATCAGAAGAGTTTTATACACCTGATACCAAAGGTGATCTGTATGCTGATGCTGTACGGGAACTGGATTGGTCTGTAGGAGAGGTAATGAAAAAGTTACAGGAATACCATCTGGAAGAAAATACAATTGTGATCTTTCTATCGGACAATGGTCCCTGGTTTGGAGGAAGTTCAGGAGGATTACGTGGTATGAAAACTCAGAATTGGGAGGGAGGGATACGAGTACCTTTTATTGTGCAATGGAAGGGACATATAAAGCCTGGACATGTATCCAAAGAGCCAGCTGGAGTGATAGATGTATTTCCTACTCTCACAAAGCTGGCAGGTATACCATTACCCAAAGATCATGTACTGGATGGAAAAGACATTTTTCCGTTGTGCGTATCCAATGCGAAAACACCGCACGATGCGCTATTTTCCTTTTATACAGACAAATTGTATACTGTACGTAGTGGCAAATGGAAGTTACATATACATTCTCCTGAATCAGCACAGTTACCCTCAGATTCAACTTGGATAGATCCTCGTAGCCCTGATGGCGTAACTATCATTGCTCCTTTTGAACAGGCGAAAGCCAATCAGTTTCCTGGCGTGAAAACAGGAGATCCGGCAGGAGAGGGACTCTTATTTGATCTGGAAAAAGATCCATCTGAACAGAAGAATATAGCAGCCTCCTATCCGGATATTGTAGAGAAGCTGCGTAAAAAAGCATCTGTTTATTCCTTTCAATGAATAGAATACCTGGTATAACTAATCTGTCAGAATATGATACCTTATATATACAAAAAAGTATTTTATATAGGATTTTTACTTGTGCTCCTTTTACAGGAAACAGTAGCACAGACGTCTATTCAGGGTAGTGTAGTAGATAAAAACAAATTACATCCTCTGGAGTTCTCAACTGTTACATTGCATCGTTTACAAGACAGTTCAATGGTCGCTGGAACAGCTGCTGATGCAAAAGGAACATTTACTCTTACAGACATAAAAGCTGGAAGATATTATATGATTGTACAGTTTTTGGGCTATAAACCTTTTAAGGTACCTCCTATAACTATATCAGGAGATAAAGTCTATACTATAGGCCAGATTGCCCTGGAAGCTAGTCCTGCTTTACTGAATGAGATCATTATTAAAGGAGAAAAAGCAGCTACTTATCATCATATTGATAAACAGGTGTACAATGCTGCACAATTTCAGTCTGCTCAGGGAGGAACAGCTACAGATGTACTGAAAAATCTTCCCTCTATATCTGTTAATAGTGAAGGTGATATTACGATGAGGGGTTCTTCCAGTTTCATTGTATTATTGGATGGAAAACCAGTTCAGTCCGATCCTGGAATTATACTGAATCAACTTCCTGCCAATACCATAGAAAATGTGGAAGTAATTACTACTCCTTCATCCAAATACGATCCGGATGGAAAATCAGGTATCATCAATATTACCACTAAAAAAGGGGCAACAGATGGTTATTACATTCTGACAAATGCTCAGATAGGTTTGCCTAGTGTACAGGACTATGGCAATGAAAACAGGCCTGTCCGTTTTGGAGGAGATGTAACTGCCAACTACAAAAAGGCTAAGTGGAATGTATCGTTGGGTGCCAATTACAAACGTGATGATATTGCCGGGTACCGGGATGGAGAAGCTAAAACATATTTGAATACTATCTATACAACATTCCCTTCTTTGGGAGAAAGAAGTTATTATACCTATTCTTATTCTGTAAAAGGAGTGGCTTCGTATCAGATCAGTCCTTCCAATACACTTGAAGCAGGTTTCTATGCAGGCAAAAAAAGTCAATTTCGGAAGGCTGACATCCTTTATAAACAGCAACGAAGCAACGAAGCAACAGGAGAGCTGCTAAATTCATTTGATTACTTCAATCAGAATCTGCGTGAACGCAGAGGAGATTTTGTTGTTTCGAATCTGGACTATTCTCATCTGTTTTCCGATAAATCTGTATTGACAGTATCTGCTCTGTATGAGAAAACCATTCTGGGTGGACCTACAAACAACAAAGATGTAAATCCGGAGTTGCATTCTCAATTATATAACCAGGCGGTTATGGATGAAAGCAATCCGTTGGATGGATTTCGATTTAAAACAGATTATAGTAAGTCAATTGGGAAAAAAGGAAAATTTGAAGGCGGATATCAATATCGGTATTTATTGCATAAAGGAGATTTTACATACAGAGAATACAACCCCTCTTCCAAAACCTGGTCGGTACGAGAGGATTTGAGCAATGAGGTGAAACTGATCCGACATATTCATTCTCTCTACGGACAGTATTCTGCTGAGATAGGTAAACTCAGCTATACAGCTGGATTACGAACGGAGTTTATTGATCGTACATTAGAAGATAAGAGTACCTCTACACCCTATACTTTTAATCGGGTTAACCTGTTTCCTTCTGCCAATTTGCTCTATACAATCACGAAGGACTTTAAATTGAAAGCAGGGTATAGTCGTAGGATTGTACATACTACTTCCAATATGATGAACCCTTTTCCAGCGAGAAGGCATTCTGAAGTACTGGAAGTAGGTGATCCTAAACTACTACCTGAATACATAGACCTGGCAGAGGTAGGAGTTGTTAAAAATATAGGATTTCATTCTGTATTTGCGAATGTATATTACCGGGGTGTACAACATGTGATTAACCGTGTCAATACTGTTTACAATGACACCATTCTCATTCGTACATATACTAATGCTGGCAATGCTACATCATATGGTATTGAAGCAGGCCTGGATTTGAAACTTGCTGAATGGTGGACTTTTTTTGCTGGAGGAAATGTATACCAGTATGCCATTCGGGGGGGAGTATTTAATACGGCTGTAAAAACAAACAGCATTAATTATTCTGTCAATGGAAATACTACTATCAGAGTTCTTCCTTCTCTTACTTTTCAGGTAAATGTAAACTATACTTCCCGCACGGTGACAGCTCAGGGAGAAGACTCTCGTTTTCTGATACCCAGTGCTACACTAAAGAAAACCTTGTGGAAAGGCCAGGGAAGTGTAAGCCTGCAATGGCAGAATATAGATTTAGGCATGTTGGGTTCTAATGAACAGAGACTGACAACACATGGTAGCAATTTTTACACATCTACCAATTATATTCAGGAAGTAGATGTGTTTCGACTTAATTTCAGTTATCAGTTTAATAAGCTAAGCAAAAAACTGAAATTTACAGAAAGTGAATTTGGAGAAAAGGAATTTTAGGACAAGCATTCTCTGAAAGGATCTATAATTAGATGGAGATATATAATTCTATATCCTTGTGTGAATGAAATACAGGAAAAACAATGCGCAAAACGAGTAAGAAAGAAACGAAAACAGAGTTTACAAGCAAACCTACAAAGAACTTAACAAATAAAAGTAGCTTGTCTTCCCGAAAAACTTTGTGGATAGGAATAACAGCTATTGTGTTAAGTGTTGGCTATTCCTTTTTCTTGATAAGCTGTTCACAGAAGGAGAATGCAGAACAAGCTGATACTTCCACTAATAATGTATCTCTGGCAACCTATGTTGGTAGTAAACAGTGTCAAAGCTGTCATGCTGAGCAACAAACACAGTGGAATTCTTCACATCATGCCCAAGCTATTCAGGAAGCCAATGCACAAACTGTGCTGGGTAATTTCAATAAGGCTACTTTCAGATATAATACTATCCAGAGTCGTTTCTATAAAAAGGGAAATGATTACTTTATTGAAACCGATGGACCAGACGGTAAACTGACTGAATATAAGGTAAGTTACACATTTGGTGTATACCCACTTCAACAATATCTGGTTCAGTTTCCGGGAGGGCGTATGCAGGCTATTCCCATTGCCTGGGATTCGCGCAAGAAAGAGGAGGGCGGACAGAGATGGTTTCATATGTATCCGGACGAAAAAATTGATTTCAAGGATCAGCTTCACTGGACTGGGCCTTACCAGAACTGGAATATGATGTGTGCAGAATGCCATTCGACAGCACTGAAGAAAAACTGGGACCCTGAACAAAAGGCATATCATACCGAATGGAAAGAGTTGAGTGTAGGATGTGAATCTTGTCATGGGCCTGCGTCTGGGCATATTGAGTGGAGTAAAGCAGCTTCAAAGGAAACAGATGCCAAAAAAGGCTTTGCTTTTAGTCTTCGGTCCGGATGGTCTAGTGACTGGCAATTTGCTGATAATGCTCCCATTGCGCATCGGGTTAAAGGACCTAATCCGGCTATTGAAAATGTATGTGCTGCCTGCCATGCGCGTAGTAGTCAGCTGACAGATGGATGGAATGCTTCTCCTGCAGATGAATTTACCCAACATCATAATCCTGCAGTTTTGACAGAACCTTTATTCTGGGCTACAGGTGAGCAACACGATGAAGTATATGTCTGGAATACATTTCATGCAAGTAAGATGTATGCTAATGGGGTTACCTGTGTAGATTGTCACAATGCACATACAGGTAAGCTTCTGGCTTCTGACAATTCACTATGTGGACGTTGTCATAGTCCGGCAGTTTTTGATACACCCAAGCACCATTTTCATCAGGCAGCTACGGCTGGCGCTTCCTGTGTAAGTTGTCATATGCCCACCCGTACCTATATGGGTGTAGACGAACGTCGTGATCACAGCTTTCAAGTGCCACGTCCGGATCTGAGCATGACTACACAAAGTCCGAATGCCTGTGTGTCGTGTCATACGGCAAAGAACAATCAGTGGGCTGCAAAAGCACTGGATAAGTGGTATGGCAATGAGTGGAGACAAAGACCTCATTGGGCAAATACCTTCCATCAGGCTTCTTCCGGCAAACCCAATGCTGACCAGGCTTTAATGACGCTGGCAAAGGATACAAAACAATCTGCTATCGTTAGAGCTAGTTCTCTCTCTTTGTTACGAAGAGAAGCAAGACCAGAAGTGATAGCTCTGGCACAGCTCCTAATGCAGGATGCTGCACCAAAAGTACGTTCAGAGGCTGTAAAGCTACTTGAGACAGTAGAACCAGGAGAAAGGTGGCGATTAGCCAATGCATTGCTGGATGATGCCAATCGTATGGTTCGCATGGAAACGGTAGCTATACTGGCTGATATGCCAGCAGAGCAATTGAATGATACTGATCGCCAGAGATGGGGGAGAGCGTTGGGGGAGTATGAACAATCTTTGCGTTTACATTCTGATTTTCCATCCAATTCTTCGCAGCTTGGTGTTTTGTACTTGCGTCAGCAACGGTGGAACGAAGCTCGTAGCTGGTTGCTCAAAGCTATCGAACTGGATCGGAAATTTGAAGCAGGGTATGTAAACCTGGCAGACTATTATCGTTTAACGAAAAATGATGTGCTGGCTGTAGAGACATTGAATAAGGGATTGGAGTTTGTTCCTAAAGGAGCTGACCTGCGTTATGCACTGGCATTGGCCTATGTTCGTCTGGGAGATGTAAACCAGGCACTTCCTTTACTGAAAGAAGCGATTCGTCTCTCTCCGGATAATGTGCAATATGCCTATGTTTACGCAGTAGCTTTACATGATAAAGCGGGGCCCCTACAAGGGATTGCAGCTTTAAAACAAGCGTTGGAACATCTACCTAACAATGGAGATTTGCTTAGCTTGTTGGTGGAATGGCTGATTGAAACCCGAAACTTTGCAGAAGCACGATCATACAGTGAGCAATATGCAGGTTTATATCCTAATGACCCAGCTATTGCCCGCTGGAAACAAATGATTCCATAAGGTATCATACATGCGACAATTTTATTTAGAAGCAAACATCTCTACAATACATCCACAACCTCTTATTAATCTAATTTATGGTAGTTCATTATGAAGAAATTCTTTTTTTCTCTGGCAGTTGTCCTGACAGCTATGTCTCTGGCAGTTGCACAGAAATCGGCTAAGCCGAACATTATATTGATTATGGTCGATGACATGGGGTATTCAGATATTGGTTCATATGGTTCTGAGATCCAAACCCCTAACCTGGATAAGCTAGCTAATGAAGGCATTCGTTTCCGGGAGTTTTACAATAACTCCATTTGTGCCCCAACCCGTGCTTCTCTGATGACCGGGCAATACCAGCACAAGGCAGGTGTGGGATATTTTGATGTGAATCTGGGATTGCCTGCCTATCAGGGATATCTGAACAAGGAGTCGCTGACACTGGCCGAAGTGTTGAAACAAAATGGGTATAGTACTCTTATGTCAGGTAAATGGCATCTGGGACAGGATAGTCTTGCCTGGCCTAATCAGCGGGGATTTGAGCAGTTTTATGGCTTTGTATCAGGTGCCAGCAACTATTTTGACATTGGCAAATATGGACAGGCTCCTCCTGTTGTACTGATTAAAAATAACAAAAAACTGAAGCTGAAAGAAGGTGAATATTTGACCAATACAATCACAGATAATGCCATTGAATTTTTAAAAGATCAAAATAAGACGAATAAGCCATTCTTCCTGTATCTGGCATTCAATGCACCTCACTGGCCGTTACAGGCATTGCCTGAAGACATTGAAAAGTACAAGGGGAAATATGATATTGGTTGGGATTCACTCAGGGTACAACGACTGGCTCGCCAGAAAGAACTAGGCATATTACAACCTACACAAAAGATAGCAGAACGTGATCCGGAAGTTCCTCTCTGGGATAATCTAACCTATGATCAAAAGCAACTTTGGAAAGCCAAAATGGAAGTATATGCAGCGATGCTGGATCGGGTAGATCAGAGTATAGGCCGGGTACTAAATACCTTGAAAGAGCTGAAAAAGGATGACAATACGTTGATTATCTTTATTTCGGACAATGGGGCTCAGGGAGGATTTGCAGGTATTGGTCGTAAACCACAGCGTAATACAGGTCCTATTGGTTCACCAGGATCGTATGACTATCAGGAGCAAAACTGGGCATATGTATCGAATACTCCTTTACGCCAATACAAAAACAATATGCATGAAGGCGGTATTAGCTCTCCTTTTATTGCCTGGCTTCCTAAACAGATTAAAGCCGGTTCATTGGTAAAAGGAACAGGACATCTAATTGATCTGGCTCCAACCTTTTATGAATTGGCAGGAGCCAAGTATCCTGCTACTTATAATGGTGTAACAGCCAATCAGCTAGCGGGAAAAAGCCTTGTACCTGTATTGACGGGAAAAGCTTCAGAAGTAAACCGTGGAGAGCCATTATTCTGGGAACGTGCTGGTAACAGGGCTGTACATAAAGGAAAATGGAAGATTGTTTCCACCTTCCCAGCTTACCAGTGGGAACTATATGATCTGGAAAGTGACCGTGGCGAAACTAAAAATGTAGCAGCTCAAAATCCACAAATAGTAAATGAACTGTCTGCTGATTACGTTAAGTGGGCTGAAAAGACAGGTGTAGTAGACTATGATAAAATAAAACCTGCTCAACCAATGGTGATTCCTGGACAAAGTTCATCCTCTGCACAGGCACAGAGGACTGCTCAGTAAACGTACTTTCACGAATATTTATACACTACCTGTCTTTTATGTAAGTATAGAAGACAGGTAGTTGCATTTTAAGCATTTTTCGTATACCATTGTTATTTCCTTATTTAACACTGCAACTTTATGAAAAGACATCATCTACTCTGGCTAACCTATGCCTTATTGGGATTAGTCCCATCTCTTGTACAAGCACAAAAGACTACCAGTTATGATCTGGCATTACTTCTGGAACAAAAGAAACTGACAGTCTATAATCGTACTGCCCGTTTGTCTGACAACAAAAAAGCAGTAATGCTGGATGAGAAAGATTCTTCTGAAGGGTTGGTTTGGCTAAATGGAGTCAGTTTTTCCAGTGGAACCATAGAAATAGACCTGAAAGGAAAAGATATTTTGCAACGTAGTTTTTTAGGCGTTGCCTTTCATGGTATAAATGACTCAACCTATGACGCTGTTTATTTCCGTCCGTTTAATTTTCATGCAAAGGATTCGGTACGTAAAATCCATGCTGTGCAGTATATAAGCCATCCAGTCTATACCTGGTCTAAATTGAGAGAAGAGAGAAATGGAATCTATGAAAAGGCCGTCATTTCTCCTCCTGATCCCAATGGCTGGTTTCATGCTCGCATAGAAGTGGTAGGAGAGACAGTGCAGGTCTATGTGAACGACATCAAGACAGCCTCTCTTACTATAAAAAAGCTTAATGACCGCAAAGATGGGAAGATTGGACTATGGGTAGGGGCTGGCTCTGGTGGAGAGTTCAAGAATCTAAAAATAATAAGACAATGAATAAATGCAACAACAAAGGAGTCTCAAACTCTCCTTTGTTGTTGGTACTATTTTTTAATATCCTTCATTTTCATTCTTCAAATCCAGATTTTTCATTTCGCCATTGGGTGTAACAAGTATATATTCTTTGCCATCTTTTGTGGTTGATTTTTTCTCCCGCTTTATCATTACTGTTACTTCATATAATATCTGAATAACAGGTTCCAGTATGACAGGGTTAATTACAAAGTCAAACTCCTTGTCGACAATGGGTTGATAGTATAATGTTGTCGATTTGGCTGATTGATTTATAGTCGCTGGTTTTCTTAGATTCAATGCAGAACTGCTATATGCTTCATAGGAATTGTACATCTCAACAGGTAATGCAACCCGATACCCATCTGTTAGTTGTTTTTCTACATTTACAAATGACTCGCCTACAAGAGCTTCATAGTTTTTCATCTTCTCCTGTACCAAAAGTTTTGCCCTTGTCATAAGATCTTTTTTCATAGCGTCCTGAGTACTCGAAAAGTAATCAACTCTTACCAGGTCGTATATCTCATTTTTTGCTAAGATGGTAATGATATCATTTAACTGAGAGGATTCAGAAAACTTTATGTGAATGTTCTTTTTTAATTCAAATCCTGTAGGTATTTCGTTATAGGTTCGTTTGCTAAATGATTTCTTCTCAATTTCAAACTCATAAATGGGCACAAACGAAACCATATCTGTATAGGTTTCTACCTCTTTTTTTAGTTTTATTTCTGTTAGAGGCTGGGTAATACGTTTGTCTAGTAACTCATTGACTTCTTCTGTTGTTTTGCCTGTTTGCGTTACACTAAAAATGGCTACGTATGCATCCGCTTTTATATTAGCTAGACCCTTTACTTGAATAAAAATGTTGGCAGTAGTAGGGTGATTAAGAGCAATGTTTTCATTTGGAAAATGTATTTTCTGATGGTAGTTGAGGTTGCCTGCATTTTGTGCAGATAAAGTTTGTGTAATGAACAATGCACAAATTATAACAGCTATTTTCTTCATGTGTTTCTGATTTTAATAAAAAGTAGGTGAATTTTGTGGTTTAGTAGGAAAACATTTTAAAAAGAGAACACTTCCAAGCTAAACTTTTCAGAAATAGTAACGTGTATATCTGTAGTTCAGACACTCTTCTCCGTAATTGGGCTACTTCTGATAAAAATTACTTCCTCAATTTTGTATTCATAAAATGAGTTCTAACTTATAAAGTGGATTATATGAATACTGAAAAACAAAAAGTATGGTTTATTACAGGTACTTCCAAAGGTCTTGGATTACAACTAACAAAACTTGTTCTATCCATCGGAGATAAGGTGGCTGCTACTACACGGGATGTAGAGGCGTTGAAAAAGAAAGTAGGCACAAATACAGAGAATCTTTTTCCGGTAGAGTTGGACATCACCTCTGATAAAGATGTAAAAGAAGCTATTAATCGTGTAGTACAGGAGTTTGGTCGTATAGACGTAGTCGTTAATAATGCTGGATATTCTTTGGTAGGAAGTATGGAAGAAATGTCAGATGAAGAGTTTCGGAAAACAATGGATGTCAATCTATTTGGCACTGTCAATGTGATACGAAATGTCATGCCTTATTTGAGAAAGCAGCAATCCGGCCATATAATCAATATTTCTTCCAATGCCGGATATGTTGGATTTGAGAAGGCCAGCAGTTACAATGCCGCCAAGTTTGGTGTAGTAGGTCTTTCGGAGGCTCTGGCACAGGAAGTAAAAGGGTTTGGAGTTCATGTAACTGTTGTAGCGCCCGGCCAGTTTAGAACGGAGTTTATGGATTCTATTCTGTATGTTAAAAACAGGATTGCTGTATATGGTGTGGACGAAGCAGAGAAGATGTGGTCTCAGTTTAGCGGACAGCAACAAGGAGATCCTGAAAAGCTGGTTCAGATCCTTGTTAACCTGAGCCGTATGGAACAGCCACCTGTTCGATTGTTATTAGGCCCTGACACGTATGAACTGGTAACAAAGCAGCGTAAGGTAGAGGAAGCAGATTTTGAGAAATGGAAAGATCTGACACTTTCTACCAATTTCGATTAACTTTTTCTGGGAGCCAATATAGTTGTCTTCTTGACTGCATATACTATGAAACCTTATAACATCCAATCCATTGTCCAGTTGCATAAGCTACTGAAGCTACCCAACCCCAGGCATCCGTTAATTAGTATTATGGATTTTGAGGACATTACCTGTTTTGATGATAGTGCATTGGAAGCTGTTGCCTATAATTTCTATTGTGTTGCTATCAAGAAAAACTTTGAGGGTAAGATGCGATATGGTCAACGCCACTATGATTTTGATAGAGGTGTAATGACATTTTTTGCTCCAAAGCAGGTAGTAGTGACGGAAATACGAGATGACTGGCAGCTTGAAGGTCAGTGGCTGGTATTTCATCCGGACTTTATTCAAGGCTACTCATTGGCTAGCGAAATTCATCAGTTTGGCTTTTTCTCTTATGCAGTGAATGAAGCCTTGCACTTATCAGAAGATGAAGAACGTATTATTATGCGATTGTTTGAAGATATCAGACGGGAATATTCTGCTGTGGTAGACCGTTTCTCTCAGGATGTGATTATCAAACAACTAGAGCTGTTATTGAGTTATTGTAATCGCTTTTATCATCGACAGTTTTTGACCCGAAAGCAGGGGAATGACAGTCTGCTCATCGATTTTGAAAATCTGCTTGATTCCTATTTTGAGAATGGAGATGCCGAGCTACATGGTTTGCCAGGAGTGAGTTATTTTGCTGATCGGTTAAATATCTCACGTAATTACCTGAGTGATATGTTACGAGTTATTACCGGACAAAGTGCACAACAACATATTCAGCAAAAGATAATAGAGAAAGCAAAAGAACTATTAACTCTTTCTGAACTAAGTGTGGCTGAGATTGCCTATCAGCTGGGATTTGAGTATCCACAATCCTTGCACAAACTCTTTAAAAAGAAGACTGATCTATCCCCGCTCGAATTTCGTCAGCAAGTCAGATCAAAATGAGTAAGTCTGTAACCATGAGATTAGTTTGAGTACAATGACACATCTATCTCATACGTCTTTGTTAACTATTTACCAAAACCTTTCTTTCCAAAACAGAAAGGTTTTTTCATTTTGAAAAAGATATACTTGCTTCTATATCTATGATTATTGTTTATATGTATTGATAGACAGTTAGTTATCTGTGTACTAGTCAATTTGGCAAGAGGTTTGGGCATAGATTGTCAAAACAGAATACAATATGAAATCTATTATTCCGCTACTTGCCTTATGGCAGAGTGTTCCTTCCCAATCCGAGAAGAAAAAAGAGATAATCAGTCAGTCAGATCGTGAAAATATCTATACGCTTATTCAGGAGTTGGCCGATCAAACGAAAGTATTTGCTTTATCCTATCATTTTAAAGATGTGAGACGGTGTTTCATGGTAGCGGAAGATTTGTTACAACATTCTGATATTCAAATACGAAGTGCTGTCAGCAATGTGTATCTGTACTCTTTGTCTACCTTACTGGATGAGAACAATTCGCTTTCATCTGTACTTCGGTCATTATTGCTTCCTCAGCTTCGCAAAGAATACTACAGACAATTACAGGCTTCTCTTCCATAATACAAGATGAGCAGAAGCCAATTGAATTTAACTAAAATAGAAATGAATACTGAATTTAAGATAGAAATAGCCTCAATGAAACATATAGGATATGCTGAGTTGATCTGCCAAACCATGGAAACCAGTGCGTTAGCCAGAGGAACAGGTATTTCCAAAAGATTACCCGAAGATATTATACATAAGATGGAAGAAGGCAAAGCCTTTATTGCTACCCATAGAAATGGCGATTGGGCTGGGTTCGGATATTTTGAAGTATGGGACAACGGAAAATCTGTTTCTAATTCAGGTTTAATAGTAGCTCCTCACTATCGGAATAAGGGTATTGCTGAAGCTCTCAAGCGAAAGCTATTCAGGCGTTGCCGTCAGCTGTTTCCGTATGCAAAGATATTTAGCATTACAACCACCAAGACAGTAATGAAAATCAATTCACAATTAGGTTTTAAACCTATGCCTTTTGGAGATCTTACCGCAGATACACAATACTGGAAAGGATGCCAGTCCTGTTGCAACTATGATATTCTGCAACGTACAAACTGTAAATTTTGTCTTTGTACCGGTATGGTATTTGATCCGGCTGAATCGCGGGAAAAATAAACTGGAACAATAAATAAGGGAGAGCAATATTGCCCTCCCTGTGTCTCATTTACTCATCTCTGCATAGTGCTTATAAAACAATCCTATGGTTTCAATGCCTTTCAGGTAGTTAAATACACCATAATGCTCATTTGGAGAATGGATAGCATCGCTGTCCAGACCAAATCCCATCAGCACCGTTTTCAGTCCCAGTTCTTTTTCAAACAAGGCTACAATAGGTATACTGCCACCACCACGGGTTGGAACTGGCTTTTTACCCCATGCCTCTTCAAATGCCTTGCTGGCTGCTTTGAATGCAGTAGAGTCAGTAGGTGTTACAGCCGGATGACCGCCATGATGAGGACGGACTTGTACCTTAACCGTTTTAGGTGCTATACTTTCAAAATGTTTCTGGAATAATTCTGTAATCTCATCCGGAGTCTGATTTGGTACCAGGCGCATACTGATTTTCGCAAATGCTTTCGATGGTAGAACAGTTTTGGCTCCTTCACCTATGTAGCCACCCCAAATACCGTTTACATCCAGTGTAGGGCGAATGCCTGTGCGTTCAATAGTTGTATAACCGGTTTCACCAAATACATCGTCAATACCCAGGTCTTTCTTATATGCTTCCAGATCAAATGGTGCCTGATTAAGTTCTGCCCGTTGTTCGGCTGTCAGTTCTATCACATTGTCATAGAAGTTTGGAATGGTAATGTGCCCATTGGCATCTTTCAGTGAGGTAATCATCTGGCACAATACGTTGATTGGATTATCTACCCCGCCACCATATACTCCGCTATGCAGATCCCGGTTAGGGCCTGTTACTTCTACCTCCACATAACTCAGTCCCCGTAAACCTACTTCCAGTGAAGGTGTATCATTACCAATAATGCTGGTATCAGAGATCAGAATTACATCCGCTTTCAGTTTGTCCTTATAGGCTGTAACAAAAGATTCCAGGTTTTTAGACCCTACTTCCTCTTCTCCTTCAATCATGATTTTGAGATTACAAGGCAGAGAATCGGTTTGTAACATCACCTCCAGCGCCTTGATATGCATATATACCTGCCCTTTGTCATCACAGGCACCACGCGCAAAGATAGCCCCATCGGGATGCAAGGCAGTTTTCTGAATGACAGGCTCAAAAGGAGGAGAGTTCCAGAGATTAATCGGATCTGCAGGCTGTACATCGTAGTGACCATAAACCAACACAGTAGGAAGTTTAAAATCTATGATCTTTTCTGCATAGACAATGGGATTTCCGGCAGTTTCGCATAGTTCAACAAAGTCAGCTCCGGCTGTTTCCAGTTGTGTTTTGGCAAAATTAGCGGCACGGCGTACATCATCCTTGTATTTACTGTCTGCAGATACAGACGGAATACGCAGCCAGTCAATCAATTCTGTTAAAAAGCGATTTTTATGTTGTTCAATATAGGAATTCATAAGCAATCCAGATGATGTTAGTAAGTGTTACAATAATATATTATGAAACCAGCGTTGATACATCATATCATATGTACCATTTTGTTTTAATTCGTCAAGAATCGTGTTGATGGTCTCCCTGAGTGAGTGGTTATCCTTCTGTAACGCAATAGCATACGATGACTCTGTATCTGGCAGAATTAAGCTAACCGAAAGAGTAGGGTGTTTCTCAACAAAAGCCCCTGCAATAGAGGTGTCGTCTACCAGATAATCGAAGGCTCCCGTCTGTAATTGAGTGTATAAATCGTCGTTACTGTCTGATGTATATATGGAGAGGGGATTAAGGTATTGTCGAATGTAGTCTTCTGCTTCTGTGGCAATGCGTACACCTGCTTTCTTTTGAGATAGTTTTTCTATACTGTCTAATAGTCCATCTTTACGACTGACCACCCCAAGATGGAAGTCAAGATACGAGTTGGTGAAACCCAATACTTTCTTGCGGGATTCTGTTACAGTGACAGCAGAGCAGACAATATCTACTTCTTTCTGTTCGAGTTTTTCGAGAATGTCTTTCCACAAAATAATTTTATACTCCAGATGGCAATTAAGTTTTTGAGCTATGTATTGCAAAAGATCCACTTCGAAGCCTTCAAACTGCCCTGAGCGTATATCTGTGTGTAAAGGAACAGGAGCCGCGTGGTCTAACCCAACATGTAGAACGGATTTCATGACAGTAAAAATATAGGATATGAACGTCACAGAACTTTAGAGATTCTGTGACGTTCGTATAAAAGCTGGGTAATTAATCAATAGTTACCAGGCAATAGTCTTTTCCTTTTTGAATCAGAAGATATTTGTTCTGAATTAATGGGAAATCTACTGCTTGAGCAGGGTCTGATACTTTAACTTTATTTATACTTACACCATTTCCCTGAATCAGCTTGCGTGCATCTCCTTTGGATTGAAATAGTGTTTTTTCATTCGCACTTTTTTGTTTTTCTGTAACTACAGAGATTAGTTCAAGAATATTAGGAGCATTGGCCAGTTCTTCTTTGGATAAATGAGCTTGGGTTACTCCCTCAAATGCTTCCAATAGTGTCTGTTCGTCAATTTTAGCTAGGATGTCAGTGGTATTCTTGCCAAATAAAATCTCAGAAGCTTCTACTGCTTTCAGATACTCCGCTTCTGAATGGACCATACACGTAACTTCTTTGGCTAGTGCTTTCTGAAGTACACGCTTACCTGGGTCCTGGTCTTGCTCTGCTTCCAAACTTTCAATAGTTTCTTTATCGAGCAATGTAAATACCCGAATCAGGCGTTTTACTTCTTCATCTTTGACTTTCAGCCAAAACTGATAGAACTTATACGGAGAGGTTTTGGCTGGATCTAACCATACGTTTCCACCTTCGCTCTTTCCAAACTTTTGTCCATCTGCTTTGGTTACCAGAGGAGCTGTTAACGCATAGGCTTTGCCATTGTCAATACGTCCGATTAGTTCTGTACCTGTTGTAATATTACCCCACTGATCAGAACCACCCATCTGTAACCGTACTCCTTTATGCTTGTATAACCAATAGAAATCATAACCTTGTAACAATTGGTAAGAGAACTCTGTGAATGATATACCTTCCTTGCCTTCACCTAAACGGTTTTTAACAGAGTCTTTGGACATCATATAGTTTACAGTCAGGTGTTTGCCCACTGTACGCAAAAATTCCAAAAAGCCAATTTCTTTAAACCAGTCGTAGTTGTTTACCATTTCAGCGGCATTGTCACCTGTAAACTTCAGAAACTTTTCCAGTTGCTTTCTGATTCCTGCCTGGTTAGCTTGTAATGTATCTTCATCCAGCAGATTCCGTTCTTTGGACTTACCTGAAGGATCTCCAATCATACCTGTCGCTCCTCCTACCAAAGCATAAGGCTTGTGACCTGCTCGCTGGAAGTGAACCAGAAGCATAATGGTTGCCAGGTTTCCGATATGTAAAGATGCTGCTGTCGGATCAAATCCAATATATCCACCTGTCATTTCTTTGGCTAGTTGCTCATCAGTACCAGGCATTTTATCATGGAGCATGCCACGCCATTGTAATTCTTCAATAAAATTAATTTTTGCGTCTTTATTCATGAGTCTTAAGTAGAATTCCGGAACAAAGTTAAAAGGAAATTGTTTTTACAAAGGGAGAGTTGCTCTATTTACTGAAAAAATCTATAGGTATAATTTTTTGTGACAGTTTAAAGTACAAATGCCAATGCTGAATATGATAACTAAGATGAGCAGACTATAGTAATATAAACAAATCAATAAAGCGAAATAAATTAGGATTATATCTCTGTTTTTTGGGATGTAAGGCATAATTTTTTGCTCTTATTGGTGTAGTTTCTCACTTATTCCACATCAGTTATGGCTATACAGAATTTAAACACCCTGGTAGAATCACTAGCCAGATGTATTCATGGCTGTGAGCGTTGCGCAACAGGTTGCCTGAATGAAGCAGATACGCCTTTGGTACGTACATGTATTGCTACTGCACTGGATTGTGCAGATGCTTGTTCACTGACGTTGAAATTAATTTCAAGAGAATCAAAGCATTGGAACCATTTATTGCAATTATGTGTGCATATTTGTAAGGATTGTGAAAAAGAGTGTGGAAAACATTCTCTTGAATATTGTAGAGAATGTGCCGAAATTTGTCATTATTGTGCAGAGACCTGTGAGCAATATATGACCGTAGTAGTCTTATAACAGCATTTATACCGAGCAAACAAAAGAGATACTTATTCTATTTTTATGAAAATTGATATTCATATGCTGAATTTTGAGGCAGATGATGAATTTCTGAATCGTATTTATAACCGCATCAAATCACTGAATAACTATTCGGAACTTTTTACAAATGCAGAGGTCTTCCTGAAAAAGGAACAGAACTCAGAAGAATTTAATTTAGAGATTCGTTTACATGGCAGAGCTACAGATATTTCTGCCAATACTCAATTGGGAAGTTTTGATGATGCACTGGAATCTACTTATGAGAAGATTTTGAACGAACTTAAAAAGCGTAATAAATAACTTATACCAGAATTGTAACATACGAACTCATCTGTTTTCTCATTTTATAGAAAATAGGTGAGCTTGTTTGTTATTTTATACACATTCTACAAAACTTACACCTGTTACCCTCCTGGCTTTCCTATACTAGGATACCTTCTTGTAATTAGCTCTATTAAGGTAAAATGCCCGGAGCTATGAATCTTGAACAGAGAAACAATATATTAAGCAAAGCTAGAATTCTTAAGAATCTGAAGCGATACGATTTAGCAGATGCCGAATTGAGGAAACTCCTTGTTGATGATCCTGAGGATGCAGAAGTATTAAAAGCACTTGCCATAAAGGAAATAGAACAGCAACAATACTACGAAGCACAAAAGTATGTTTCACAGTTAGTAGGATTGGTAATCAATGATGCTTACGTCCACTATCTTCAGGCTATTCTTCATTTAACCCTTCAGAAAAATACTGAAGCTGAAAAATCCATTCGTGAGGCGTTAACACTACAGCCTGAAGAACCCATCTATTATGGAATACTCGCGGAAATCTTTGTTTTCCAAAAAAATTGGGAACAAGTATTACTTGTGACAGCATCCGGACTGATATTTGATGCAGACAATCTTCATTGTCTATTATTACGTGCTTGGGCACTAAGTCATAATGATAGGAGAGAAGAAGCCGAAGAAGTAATGAAAAAACTTCTCTCACTAGGTCCTGATCAATCGGAAGTAATATGTTACATAGGTAAGATTCTATATACACAAAAGCGGTTTGATGAAGCCTATTCCTATTTCCAGAATGCCTTGCAGTTAGATCCTTCTAATGAGGAGGCAAGAGCATATGCTTTAACTATCCGAAAGCATCAAAACTGGCTTTTCCGTAATGTAACTTCTCACATAATCAAATTACCTTATCTATTTGGTATATTACCCAAATGGGGCAGGTGGCTAATCCGGTTAAGTGTAGGGGCGGGATGTTTTTATTTGTTGCAGGGTTATGGATTGTGGATACAAATTATTTGTGCCTGTATTATGGCAATCTCAGTGAAGATGCAGCTATCGTTATATTTCTCTCCAGTGATTTTATTGCTTACAAAGGTCTCAGACCAGCTTACAGATGATGACTTGGAGAGCAAACGATTAGCTCAGGGAGGAAAAGAGCCAAATGGAATAGTGATACCTGAAGGCTTCTTATGCATTGTATCATTTGTGGTTTTATCCTGCTGGATATGGGGTGGCCCTGCTTTGGGTATTATCGTAACCTCTGGCATTTTAGTAGTAGGTGTGCTAAGTATATTTACACTAT
Organism: Xanthocytophaga agilis; assembly: GCF_030068605.1. NCBI lineage: Bacteria > Pseudomonadati > Bacteroidota > Cytophagia > Cytophagales > Rhodocytophagaceae > Xanthocytophaga > Xanthocytophaga agilis. Next base: position 317,787 of record NZ_JASJOU010000003.1, on the reverse strand, counting down.
TCAGAAAGAAAGTGTTTAAAACCAATCCTCAGAAAGAAGCAATCCGAAAGCAGGAAAAGGAGGCATTTGAACAAAGGCGAGAAGAGCAGAAAGCGGAATGGAAAGAAACCAAAGCAGAGATAAAGCAGGAATGGCAGACTGCTAAAGATGAATTTAAGCTGGACATGGAAAAAGTTCGGGAAGAACGTAAGCAACGTAATCAGGAAAGAGAGGCCAGATGGCAACAGGCAGAAGGTACAAGAAAGCAAAATCGTCCCCAAAAAAGTATTCTGCGTACTATCGGAAATGTATTCGCCTGGTTAGTAATTATTAAAGTGAGTATGTATATTCTGATATTGCTGGGAATGGGACTAGTTTCTCTCTTTTCCTAAATAAGAACAGTAATTTATATAAAAAACGGTATATTCTGTTTAGTTGAATGGATCAGCAATAGAATACACCGTTTTAATCTACAACTAAGATTATTGTTTTTGTATCGCACATCCAACAGGACGTTTTTCTGCATATGGAAGGTTTTTCCGATTGACTGCAGCTGTAATGGCGTCTCTTAGATAAAATGCAGTAGCTTCCTGGGCTACTTGAGGATTATCGTCAATAGCGCCTCTGTATTTTAAAATAAAATTTCCTTCTCCTGTGTTTTGTAACACAAAAACTTCCGGATTTTTGGTCGCTTTAAATTGCAGTGCTACCTTTTGTTCTTTATCTGCAAGATAGGGTACTACTGCATTTTTCTCTTTTGCCCATTTCTCCATTTCTTCTATTGAGTCATCAAGATGGTCCAGAGATGTATTGGAGTTAATCAGAAGGAACTGTGCCCCTTTCCCCTGGTATTGAGAAATCAGGTTTTGGATACGTTCTTCATAAAGTTTGGCGAAAGGACAGTAATTACTTGTAAAGATCAGTACAATTGCCTTTTCATTCTTATAGTCTGACAATGAAATAGAATTATGGTTAATCGCATTGATTAACGTAAAATTCTCAATCTTGCCCGGTGTTTGAGCAGAAGCCATTATAGCAAGCAACAGGGCTGCTTTCAGTGTTAATATAAAGCTACGTAGAGATTTCACCTTTAAAAGTATAAGCCACTATAAAACTAGTAATTTTCTGATAAAAGATTGTATATGAAGTGTTGTGTGTATCTGCCTTAACAGTACCAAATAATGTACCATTTTCGTATATATCAAAATTTTCTACATAAATTTGATCTCTGAAACTTAATTGACGTTGGCTATACAATTTATAGAGAGCTTCTTTAGCGCACCAGTAGACACAATATTTCTCAATATCGTCTTGTGCATGCACATATTCCTGTGGTGACAAAACTCTGGGAATTATCTTACGCATTTTTTCTTTAACCGGCTCAATGTCAATTCCGACTGGAGAACTTTTGTGCAGAATAGCTGCCGCATATTTTTCAGTATGGCTTACCGATACATAGTATTCATGTTCTGCCAACAGTGGACGGCCCTGCCAGTTTTTGAGTATACCCTGATAGGGTTTTTCCCAATGATGTAATAAATATTGTACAAGTATTCGGGAGGCAAGGGTTTGTTTACGTCTTCCTTCATGACTAATGCTTAACAGATAAGCTGTATCATGTTCGTTGGGCTGCCAGAGATGATATAATTCTTCCAGTGTTTCGTTGATCTCCCATATCCCCCAGATACAGCTATCATTTATACATTCATTTTTGGACAAAGGCATATAGATGGTAAGAAGAGGGCTAAAAACACGAATGTGCTACTTTTTTCTCAGAAAAGAACAGTGTATACAATAACTTGATAGCCAAATATGAATAAAGGAACATTTTCGGGGTAAAAATACTTATACTTACGATTTGTGGCATAATCGAGCGGATATTTTATTTATCGGAGATAACTACTTGATACAGTTTTGAAGAAAGCCACAATTACGATTAATTTTACCTGTGAGGTATTGTAAACACAAATGTCGGAAAATTTGAGTCACAGAATACAAGTAAATAAGGTAGGAACTTTTACAGGTCATAGAGATTGTGTATATGCCATAGAGAAGGCTTCAAATCCGTATCAGTTTTTTTCAGCGGCTGGTGATGGGTTGGTTGTTCAATGGGATTTACAAAATCCTGATCAGGGAAAGCTGTTGGCGCAGATTGGTGCTTCTGTCTATGCATTGCATTTTGAAGAAGAAAGACAACTGCTTTGGATTGGACAGAACTTTGATGGCTTGCATGTAATAGATCTTGTCTCACAGAAGGAGATAGGTTCCGTCAAAATTACCGAATCTGCTATTTTTGATATTCAGATATGGGAAGAATCTGTCTATGTGGCAACAGGAGACGGTACAGTGATCATGCTGGACAAGGAAACATTAACAATCCGAAAACAACTAAAACTCTCCGACAAAAGTGCCAGATGTTTGGCTATAAATATACAAAGTAACGATTTGGCCGTTGGATACAGCGATCACCAGATCAGGATTCTGGATCTGAAAACGTTAACTTTGAAGCATACATTGGAAGGACATACAAACTCTGTTTTTACAGTAGCCTACTCACCTGATTCACAGCTTTTAGTAAGTGCTGGCCGTGATGCTCAGCTGAAAATATGGGATGTTGGGGCTTCGTATTCATTGTACAATTCCATAGTAGCACATATGTATGCTATTAACCATATTACCTTCCATCCTGATGGACACTATTTTGCGACAGGTAGTATGGATAAATCCATTAAAGTGTGGGATGCCCTTTCATTTCGTCTACTGAAAGTTATTGATAAAGCACGTCATGCGGGACATGGAACATCTGTTAATAAATTACTTTGGACAGATTATCATAGTCGTTTAGTATCAGCTAGCGATGATCGTACGTTATCTATATGGGCAATCGATAATTTGCCCTGATTTATAGAGATAAAACCCTTTGGAAAGCCAAAATAATAGGATATTTATATATAAAAGTGTAGCTTTACCACATAAAGAACGCGTTTAAACGACGAAATTTTATATAAACTGCCTGAATCAGGCACAGCAACCTATGAAAATAACACCCATCGAAATACGTCAGAAAGTTTTTTCAGAAAAAATGCTGCGTGGGTACGATAAAGATGAAGTAATTGCATTTTTACAATCCTTATCACAAGAGTGGGAACGCGTATTGGAAGAGAATAGGGAATATCGAATAAAGCTGGAGGTGACTCAAAAAGAGGTACAGAAGATGCGCGATGTAGAGACCTCATTATATAAAACACTAAAAACTGCTGAAGATACTAGTTCCCAACTTATTGAGCAGGCTAACCGTTCTGCAGATTTGCAGATGCGGGAAGCTCGCAACCAGGCTGACTTGTTATTAAATGAAGCTCGTGCCAAAGCACAGAAAATGATTCAGGATGCAGAAAACCAGTCGAGAAACAAGCTGGAAGAAACGCTAACTGAACTCAAAAGCCGTGAGAATGATTTTCGTCAGTTGGAAAGGCTGAAAGAAAGTCTGATCAAAGAGATTCAAAACATTGCCAGTGATACTTTGGACCGAATCAACCGGGTTGCTGAAAAAGGGAATAAGAATGTCTTTGAAGACAAAATACGGGAAGTTCGGGAAGCTCTTGAGAATAAACCCAAGGAAAGCACTAATTCACTGTCTCAGAATACATGGGATACTACCACTAAAAACGGAGAGCCTGAATCTATAGCAACAGGAATGCCTGCAGAAACCAAAGCCTCGTCAACACCTATATCAATTCTGCAAGGTAGTGTAGTGGTTAAGAATCAGTCAAAGCCAGCAACTGAGAAGAAAGAAGATTCTTCACCTTCAAAAGGACCTGCTTCGTTCTTTGATGAGATCAAATAAAAGAATTGCAATTGCTTGAAGAATATCAAATATACATTTTAATTTATACTACATTTTGGGCATTATTGCTTTAGAAGGAATGGAATTTTTTGCCTACCACGGCTTCTATGAAGAAGAACGTAAAGTAGGCAATCGTTTTATTGTAGACCTGGCTGTAACACTGGATCTGACCCAACCTGCACAAACAGATAAACTGAGCCAGACTGTAAACTACGAAGTGCTTTATAACATTGTAAAAGAGGAGATGGAAATACAATCTCATTTATTGGAGAATATGGCAGGGCGGGTATTAGACAAAATCTATCATAAGTATCCTCATATAGAATCTGTTACTGTAAGTATTGCCAAACAAAATCCTCCTGTAGGCGGTGTATGTCGTCAGTCTAAAATTACCCTGACACGATAGTACGCAGATCTGATATACTAAACTTCTATTACATCATCAGGTAAGATGAGCTATCTATAGGCCTCTCAGATCTCTATTGTATATTTTTCGACCAACGTCGCCTGACCACCCGCATACAATAATTGTATCTGATCATCCTTTATATCAAGGTTGATATGAATCAGACTGGGAGAAGGTTGTTTCATGTATCGTCCCTGTTCAATCATATATTCTTTTCTGCGCCTGCCTGAGTGATATAGAAATGCTGCAAGTGGACCCGCTGCCATACCTGTAGCTGACTCTTCTTCTATTCCATACAGTGGAGCAAACATTCGTGTAGTCGCATCTATACCTGCTTGTTGACTTTTAGCAAATACATAATATCCAACTAAGTTATATTTTTCAGAAATAGCTGCAATTTTCTCAAAATTGGGTACAATATGTTGCAATACAGAAATCTCAGGCGCTTCCAGTATAAGAAAAGTATTACCTGTATTCACTAACGCAGGTTTCAAAGTATAGTATTGAGATAACCCCAGCGATTGATAAATAATAGGCAGATCATTTGCTTCCGGAAAAGTATAGTGCGGCGCTTTTTGTTCCATATATACAGCATCCTGAAGAAATCGTATTTGACGGATACCATCTATGGTTTCCTTAGTGGCTTGCGTAACCTGTGTGATGGTCCCCCGTTGTTTAAGATAAGCAAAGGTTGCAATTGTGGCATGTCCACAATGGGCTATTTGCCGGGTAGGAGTAAAGAACTCCAGCTTGATATCGGCTATGCTGGATGAACTGACAAATGCAGTCTCAGAAAGTCCTGCTTTGGCAGCAATTTCCTGTTTCTGGCTAATGGAAAGATTATCTGCATCTAATACAATGGCTGCAGGATTTCCACCTTTACCTTGCTGGGTAAACGCATTGACAATATGTACTTCAACTTGCATAAGTATAGTTTTGTAGTGTATAATATACTTGCAAAGTTGGCGAAGGTGAGATATAGAAACGATCACATAGGATAAGTAATTTTGTTACCCTATGTTAATCTTCTGAAGTTGTGAAATTTGTTTTCGCAGGCGACTCAGGCTTTGTGGCGTAATACCCAGATAGGAAGCAATAAGATGATTGGAAACCCGCTGCTCAATCTGCGGATATCGAGCAATAAACTCCTGATAACGCTCCAGTGCAGTATTGCACAATGCAGAGGCTATCCGACGATTGTAGGCGATGATAGAGTTTCTGTATGTAATGTGGTAATATTGATGCAATTGAGGAATTCTTTCAATCAGTTCTTCCAGCTCTTTTCGGGTAATCTGTAATACTTCACTGTCTTCCAGACAATCTATAGTATAGCTGGTAGGCTGCTCGGTATGAAAGCTATATAGATCATTGGCCCACCAGTCTTCGGGACTGAATTTTATAATATGTTCCTGTCCTTTCTCATCTACCAGATACGTTTTGAGTATGCCTTTGATTACAAATGTGTCATATCTTGCAATATCACCTTGTTGAAGAATATATTGATGTTTCCGAAATTTTCTGTAATGGAAGGCAGATCGTATCAGTGCTATTTGCTCTTCATTGAGTTGAATATTTCTTTGGGTAAAGTGTACAATCAGTAAATCCCACATGCCATTTGGTATAAGTCTGGTTCTGGTACAATGGTTTGTTTTCTAAAATAAGAAAAATGGCCATAGAAGGCTATCAGGGCTTTGATACTTTTTTAACAATATCAAAATTCTGATATTTTCTCAGTACTATCAGAACTTTGATAATTTTATAACACTATTAATAAATAGATTATTTCTGGTTTTCTTAAATAGGATTGTACTATAGCGCTTCTTTGCGAAGTTTACGTTTTATATACAAGCGACGTGAGATCCACACTCCAAGAGCCAATATAATCCACAGAGGCCATAATGTAACTATACCAATGATCAGTTGCAGCAGAATACCCCAGCCATTGCCTGCACCCGCAAAGAGTTTACTCCAGAAGCCAATCTCAGGTGCCGCTGCATAAGGTACCTGCTCGTAAATATCCAGATTAATTGTGCTGTAGCCTACTTGATTGGTGAGATACTTAAGCCGGCCTTCCTTGGATTCAATTTCTTCACGTACTGTTTGCAGGGCTTTTTCTAGTTCAAGAATATCTTTCATAGTCTTGGCTTGTTTCAATAACTCCAGATAACGTGTTTCCAGTGCCCGTTTGGTTTTCAGCCGGGTTTGTATATCTATGAACTCTTCTGTTACATCCTGAGCCGTTACATTGTTCTGCTCTACAAAAATGCCCTGCTTAAGTAATTCTTCCAGCAGTCCTTCAAATTTAGCCGCCGGTACCCGGATGACAAATGTAGCAGTATAGGACGCATTGTCTCGTGATTCGTTTGAGGTAGCCAGATAGCCGCCTGCTTTTTGTACTAACTGGCTGACAATTGTTTTGCTCTCTTTTACCTTTTCTACCTGTATACGGACCTGTGCAGTCTTAATAATTTGCTTTTGGATGACAGCTAGCTCTGTATTATCAGATACGACTTCCATCTCCTTGAAGTTAACAGTACTAACATTACCTTCTGGAGGAGCAGGTAACATCATAAGATCCGCAGTCTGTTCTTCAGTTTTTGAAAGCCCACCTTCAAAGTGACTGCCTTCTCCATTACTACACGAAAGAAGGAGAATTGGGAATGCCAAAAATACGTATTTTTTCATAGTGGTAAGTAACTATAGTGAGTAAAGAAAATAGTGCGAAAAAATAATTATCTTTTTTTCTTAAAAAGATGTTTTCCTTTCTCAGATTCCATACACTAACAAATAAAATATTTTCAGTAGTGATAAAACAAAATGTTTTTTATTTCATTTAGGTATTGATATATAGATAGTTATATAAAAATATTATTGAATCAATTTCAATAACTTCTGCTCAGAAATAACAGTAAAGGCGTCAACGTATCGATGACGCCTTTCTCTTTTGGTAAATGTTTTATTAGAAAATTGTTTGGAAAGCTAGTATCCTATAGCTGTATCATCCCCGCGTGGGTCTGCGCCTCCTTCCATTTTGCGTTTTTTTCGTATTAATATCGCATCTACACGACCAATACCATTTACTTCAGTGATTTTATGTCCTTTCGCTTCCAGTACTTTACGGGTCTCTTCACTAAACGCTCCTTTTTCGGCCATGATTGCATCGGGTAACCATTGATGGTGAAAACGTTTCGCACTCACGGATTCCTGCATCCCCATTTTGTGTTCGAGCACATTCATAATATTCTGGAATACAGAGGTGATAATAGTAGACCCTCCTGGTGTACCTACTACCATATATAACTTTCCTTTTTTCTCAATGATGGTAGGTGTCATAGAAGACAGCATCCGTTTGCCCGGTTGCACGGCATTTGCAACACCACCCACTACTCCATATAGGTTAGGTACACCCGGTTTAGCACTGAAGTCATCCATTTCATTATTCAGTAGAAAGCCGGCTTCTTTTACTACTACTTTGGAGCCGAATCCTCCATTAAGTGTAGTAGTAATGGAAACAGCATTGCCCTGAGCATCTACAATGGAAAAATGGGTGGTTTGATCACTTTCATTTCTGGCAAAAATACCTGCTTTTACTTCATTGGAAGGTGTCGCATGGTCCATCTGTATAGTTTGCAATCGTTCCTGGAGATAGTTGGCATTTAACAAATCGGCGACAGGAACTTTGTAAAAGTCCGGATCACCCAAATGTGAGGCTCGATCTGCATACACACGTCGTTCACATTCTGCCATCCAGTGAACTGTATTAGGCTGTTGCCATCCCCATTTACGTAATTTTGCGTTTTCCATCATTTTCAGCAATTGCAGCAGTGCAACTCCGCCACTGGAAGGAGGTGGCATAGAGATAATTTTATATCCTTTGTAATCGCCAATCATGGGGGCTCGCCATACAGCATGATAGTTCCTGAGATCTTCAAGAGAAATAATTCCATTCGTAGTCTGCATTTCCCGTACAATCATATCGGCAGTTTCACCACTATAAAATCCTTCTCTGCCCAAGTCCCGAATACGTTCCAGTGTTAATGCCAGAGCCGCATGAAATAAAGTATCTCCTTTCTGCCAGGGCTTTTCTCTGACCAGATAGGGAGTGTGCGTATTATACTTGATAAAGTTTTCTTTTGCATTATTCAAACTATTGGCTTCCTTTTCGGTAAGAATTACACCATTGCGGGCCAGGTCAACAGAGGGTTGAACGAGGTCTTTCCATGGAAGTGTGCCCAGTTTCTTGTGCGCTTCTGCCATTCCATCTACTGCACCTGGAACACCAGCTGCCAGGTGTCCATTAATGCTTAACCCTTGAATAACGTTGCCTGCTGAATCCTGATACATTTTTTCAAAGGCTGCTGCTGGGGCTTTCTCCCGATAATCCAATGTTCCTGTAGAACCATCCTTGAGACGATAGACCATAAATCCACCTCCACCAATATTACCTGCTACTGGATATACCACTGCCAGGGCAAACTGTACTGCAATAGCTGCATCTACCGCATTACCACCTTTTTTCAGAATTTCTACACCTACTCGTGAGGCTTCCGGATGGGCAGATACTACCATAGCGTGTTTAGCTGTTACTCCTTTGGGATGTTGGGCAAAGAGGGCGCTCTGTTGCAGAATAAGTAAGAGAACAATAAAGTAACCTTTCTTCATAGATTGTTTGGCTTGTTGGGTAGATTTAAATAGAACTACTTTGTATTACTCCGAATGTATAAAAAACACTATAAATAAAAAACTCCCGAATAAGGTATATCCGGGAGTTATAGCTATTTGAAGAAAAGATTCTTTTAGGCAAGAACTTCTTTTTTCCGTTTGATAGCACGTTCTGCTGCATCTACAATGGCTGTAGAAGTAAGACCATATTTTACCATCAGTTCATCTGGTGTTCCACTTTCACCAAATGTATCCTGTACGGCTACCATTTCCAGAGGAGAAGGATAGTTGCTGCTTAATACATGTGCAATTGCATCTCCCAAACCTCCATTCAACTGGTGCTCTTCTGCTGAAACAGCACAACCTGTTTTCTTCACAGATTCCAGAATCGCTTCTTTATCTAGTGGCTTAATCGTATGGATATTGATAATCTCGGCATCAATTCCACGTTCTGCCAGGATATGGCCTGCTTCAATTGCTTTCCATACCATATGACCTGTGGCAAATATACTTACATCTGCACCTTCGTTCAGCATAAGTGCTTTACCAATGATAAATGGCGTATCTTCTGAGATGAATACAGGGACTACTGGACGTCCGAAACGCAGATAAACTGGTCCATGATGTTCAGCAATCGCCATTGTAGCAGCCTTAGTCTGGTTAAAATCGCATGGGTTGATTACGGTCATGCCTGGTAGCATACGCATCATGCCCAGATCTTCCAGAATCTGGTGGGTAGCACCATCTTCACCCAGTGTAAGACCTGCGTGAGATGCACATATTTTTACATTCTTGTCAGAATAGGCAATAGACTGGCGGATCTGGTCATATACACGGCCTGTAGAGAAGTTGGCAAATGTTCCTGTAAAAGGAATTTTACCTCCAATAGTCAACCCTGCAGCTACACCCATCATGTTAGCCTCGGCAATACCTACCTGGAAAAAACGCTCAGGAAACTCTTTAATAAAAGCATCCATCTTTAGTGAGCCAACCAGGTCAGCACACAACGCAACAACATTTGGGTTTTTCCGGCCAGCTTCCAGTAAACCTACACCAAAACCACTGCGGGTATCTTTTTTATCTAGAATAGTGAATTGTTTCATTTTAAGGTCAGGATTTTCTTTTGAAGAAATACGATTTCAAATAAGAGTTGTATGAGATAGCATTATGCATTAAAAATCACCCAGTGTTTCTGGTAATTGTGCCAATGCCTGAGCCAATTGGTCATCATTAGGCGCAACACCATGCCATTTGTGACTTCCCATCATAAAGTCTACACCATAACCCATACCTGTTTTCATCATGATTGCCACAGGAGAACCTTTTCCGGTTAATGTTTTCGCATGCTCATATGTTTTGATCAGTTCTGCCATGTCGTTTCCGTTTTCCAGAATGATTACTTCCCATCCGAATGCACGGTATTTTGCCGGAAGATCTTTCAAATCCATTACTTTTACAGTAGGTCCGTCAATTTGCTGCCCATTCCAGTCAACTGTTGCAATAAGATTGTCAACTTTATGGTGTGCTGCATACATGGCTGCTTCCCAGATCTGACCTTCATCCTGTTCTCCGTCTCCCATCAGCACATATACCAGGTGGTTATCTCCATTTAGCTTTTTTGCCTGAGCAGCTCCTACAGCTACAGACAGGCCCTGACCCAGTGATCCGGATGCCATACGAATGCCTGGTAATCCTTCGTGGGTAGTTGGGTGTCCCTGCAGACGGGAATTGATTTTGCGGTGAGTGCTTAATTCTGCTACTGGGAAATATCCACTGCGAGCCAGTACCGAATACCACACAGCTGAAATATGTCCATTAGATAAGAAACATAAATCTTCTCCAATACCATCCATCTGGAAGTCAGGGTTATGTTTCATAAGGTGGAAATACAGCGCTACAAAATATTCTGTACAACCTAGTGCACCACCTGGGTGACCATTACCCACTCCATGTACCATGCGTACAATATCACGACGTACTTGAGAGCTGATGTCTTTTAATTCTTCTAGGGTTTTGGGTGTTGAGTCTTGAATCACGGATTCCATAAGTAAATCTGCGGATTAGAAAAAGATAAATAATTAAACTTGATTTTCAAAAGCTAAGGTATTCAGAAGCTTAGTCTGTTGATGATCTGTTACTTCAATATCTGAGCCGAGTGGTTCTTAGTATCTACTTTTTCAATGATATCACTAATAATTCCTTTTTCATCAATTAAAAAGGTAGTACGCATTGTTCCCATATATTTGCGACCATACATGCTCTTTTCTTTCCATACATCATATTGCTCAACTACCTGTTTGTCAGTGTCGGCTACCAATGGAAATTTGAGCTCATATTTGGTGATAAATTTTTTATGTGATTTTTCGTTGTCTACACTTACTCCAATTACCTGATAACCTGCTGCTTCCAGTGCAGATAGATTTTCATTCAGATTACAAGCCTGAGCTGTACAGCCTGAAGTATCGTCTTTGGGGTAAAAGTACAGGACTACCTTCTTGCCCCGATAATCAGAAAGCTTGAAAGGATTGCCATTCTGGTCTTTGCTCACGAAGTCAGGAGCTTCGTCTCCAATGTTCAGTTTCATGAAAGATTGAATTGTAAGAGGTAAAAGAACAGACCTTGTCAGGCATCAAATACCTTACAAGGTCTGGACACTGTGGCAAAGTTTGTGTAAATCTGTCACAATTACAATTCTTATGGAATTTTCATTTCCAATTTTATTGTATTTTGTACATTATCCTCTACTTCAAGTATAAAATCGCCCTGTAATATAGGCATATCCTGAGGTCTGTCAGACCATAAAAGGCCTGTTTTGTAGTCGTATTGCATCAGCAACCAGCGTCCATTGATGTAGGCTCTGTAGTTGCCTATACCTGAAAGGTTATCAGATACTTTGCATACAATTTGTTCTCTGTTTTTTATAATGCATTTGGCAACAGGAGCAATTGTATCTGCCAGTATTGTAAATGTTCCCAGATCTTTGGTGCGGAAGCTAAGGCTATTGTCAATCCATATACCTCCCTGGTAGCTGGGAGTTCTGCCACGTAAGAGATACACAGATGTCTTTGTCTTTTGGGTTACAGGCACATTTGCTTTCAAACGAACGTCAATATAATCACGCAGAGGCACAACCATACGACCTATCTGGTAAATGTTGCCTTGTTGGCGAGTTTCCAGGTATAATGTATCAAACAGGGAACTCTCATTAAAGAGAATGCTTATTGAATCACCTTCATACAAATGGTTCACATTGGAAGGAACCAGTGATTTGAAATAGAAAGGTTCGGTGTGATTGCCAATTTGTACTGAGTCTGGTAGTGCTTTGCGTACATCCCACAGATAAACTACTTCACCTTTCTTTATATAGGCAGAAGGAACCTGTACACTATCTTTGCCTGTATAGAATGTTGCTTTCTGTGCTCCTGCTAATGGGTTGTTTACCCACAGACAAAGCGTGTTCTCAAATAATTGTTGTTGAACCTGAGCCACATTGGTTGCAGATTTGAATGCAGGTATGGAAGGATTATAAGGATTTCCCTGTATGGTGAAATTCAGACGAGTTACATTCTGATAAGCATCCCATACACTAACTTTAACCAGATGTGGTTGGGTATCCATAATATGGATACGGCCTTTGTTTTCATCTGTTTTATACGTTGTCAGTGCATTTCCATCTGTGAGATAACAACGTTGATATCTTTCTCCTGAAAGACGGTATTTTTCGTAAGCAATATGGGTATTAATATATTGTGTCTGATCAAAAGAGAAAGACTCCAGATGGTGTGAGAAAATCACTTGATTATCCAGTTGTACTTCAATACAACTTATGCCATTTCGATTGGATGTACCATCTGACAGATCGTTGGCTAACAACTCCAGACCGAGATCTCCAAAACCATAAACAGGTTTATGAATGATATAATTGCCATTGGGTTGACGTTGTGGTATATATTCCAGACGACCATATTCTCCATCTACTCTGCCTTGTATAGAAAGTGTGCGTAGGGCTAAACGGGATATAATAGGCGAAATATTATCTTTAATTTCAGAAAAACCAAAGTTTAACGGGTTCAGCACATTATCTTTTGCATCCCGGATTTCGAAATGAAGGTGAGGGCCCCCTGAACCACCTGTATTGCCGGAAAGGGCAACTACTTCTCCTCTTTTTACCCGAATCTGAGTACTATCAAGCAATAGGTCAATCTCAAAGCTCTGCTGATCATACTGGTGTGTTTTCAGGTATTGACCAATTATCGCGTTGTATTGTTTGAGGTGACCATATACAGTAACATATCCATTGGGATGAGTGATATATAAACCATTGCCATATCCCTTGCGTGTAACCTTAATGCGGGAAATATATCCGTCTGCTGCTGCATATACAGGAAGCCCTTCTTTACCATCCGTTTTGATATCCAATCCAGCATGAAAATGATCAGGTCTAAGTTCTCCCATATTTCCTGCCAGCAGATTTTTCTGACCAGGCTTTATAGGAAACATAAAATACCCTTTAGGGTAAGATGTCTGTGCCTGCGTAGGGGATAATACTGTCAGACATAAAATGCCTGAAAAGAGATATGAGAGGGGAGTGTAAAGCGTTTTTTTTACAAAAATCCTGTTTTTTAACGTATTCAAAAATGTCAGCATACAGTGGTATGGTTTGAATGAATCAGACTGATTCAGCATGGAAACATATTTACCAATTGATCATTGTTGTAGTTTTAGATTTTGGTGTTGTAGCGTTTGTACTATTGAATGAGTAGTGATGGTAGACTCATTTTACTTCAAATTCAAGCATTTTTTCTCCTTCTATAAAAGCGGTTAGTTTATCTCCGATTTTTACAGGGCCTACGCCTTTGGGAGTTCCTGTAAAGATGATATCTCCTTTCTTTAAGGTAAAGAATTTTGAAACATAGGAGATAATATAATCAAAATTGAATAATGTCAGACCTGTATTCCCTTGCTGACGGGTTTCTCCGTTGATCTGAAGGCTAAAATTTATGTCCCGGATATTAGCAAAGTTTGTTTTGGGTACAAATTCTGAAACAGGAGCTGAACCGTTAAATGCTTTGGCTATTTCCCAGGGTAATCCTTTCTCCTTGCATTTTTGTTGTATATCTCGGGCTGTAAAGTCTATTCCTACACCAATCTCGTCATAATATTTGTGCGCAAATTTTTCCTCAATATATTTGCCCTCTTTACTGATCTTTACTAAAATTTCTACTTCATGATGTACATCTTGTGAAAAATCAGGGTAGTAAAAAGGGGCATTATCTTTGAGTAAGGCTGTATCAGGTTTTAAAAAAACTACAGGTTCAGAAGGTTTTTCGTTTTTTAGTTCTTCGATATGTTCAACATAATTTCGGCCGATAGCAATGATTTTCATGAATCTGATTGTATAAAGTAGGAAGTGGAATTAGGAACAGATAACAGAATATAACGAATAAACAGAAACTTTAAATTTCTTTATGCAATGCAATAACAATAAGTATAAGCAGTGTAAAGAGAAGAGTAGTTAAATCTAAAAACTGTTTAATTGACAAAAATATAAATTTCAGGCAAACTTTTTGCTTCAATTTTAACGTAAAACTTTCATTAGTTTACACATAACAATAGAACACATGAGAAAACTGTCAAAATTTTTACTAAGCCTTGCAATCGTCGGAGGTATTATAAGTTGTCAGAAGGTACCTATAACTGGACGAAGCCAGTTAAACTTTATACCTGATTCTGAGATGAATGCAATGGCTCTGCAAGCCTATACACAATTTTTAACAGAGAATAAGCCTGTAAGTAACAGTCAGGCTGATATGGTGAAGAGGGTAGGGGCAAGGGTGCAAGCTGCACTGGAGAAGCTTTTGAAAGAAAGAAATCAATCAAATGCTATCTCTGGTTTTAAATGGGAATACAATCTGGTTGATAGCAAAGAACTGAATGCTTGGTGTATGCCAGGTGGTAAAGTGGTGGTTTATACCGGATTATTGCCTGTAACGCAGAATGAAGCAGGTCTGGCGGTGGTAATGGGTCACGAAATTGCTCATGCTGTGGCTCGCCATGGAAGTGAAAGGTCCAGTCAGCAGATGGTAACTAATGGATTATTACAGGCTGGAGGGGTTGTAGTAGGCCAAAATCCTACACTGGTAAATCAGATCGTTTTGCAGGCAGCTGGAGCTGGAACACAGCTTGGGTTGCTTTCACACTCCCGTAGTCAGGAGTCAGAAGCAGATGAAATCGGGTTATATGTAGCAGCACTGGCTGGATATGATCCTCAGGAGTCTGTTAAATTATGGCAGCGTATGGCAGAAGCCAGCAAGGGATCTCAAAAACCACCAGAATTTCTTTCCACACACCCTTCAGATGCAACACGTATCAGTCGTTTGCAGAAGCTGATGCCCAAGGCGTTACAATACTATAACCAAAGTAAAAAATAACATAGTACCTGATTAGAGAAAAGCCCCAGTTACAAAATTGTATGGGGCTTTTTTCTTTTAAGGCTATCAAAAGTTACTGAAAGAAATCTGATCTGTATAACGATAGTAAGCGACTTACTTAATTGTTGGCTAGCCCATTCCGGTCTGTGAAACGGACTCCTGTTGCTTCTACTTTAGGAAATGTGGCAGGTTTGCGACCAGCTCCGATTGGTTGACGATAGAATTTAACCTTAACCAATGCCTCACAACCATCCTTGCGAGCCTGACGTCTGACTCGTGCAAGTACTTTCTTGAATGAGGTAACATTACTACCTACTGCTTCATAGTGTGCCACTTCTTCATAATTACGTAACTCTGGCTCTGCTGTATAAACAGGAATGATGCCTTCGGTTCGTTTGGCTGCTGCCTCTGCTTCATAATTTTTATGCATTACCACACAACTACAACACATTCCAATGCACACAGCCAATAATAGATTTTGTAGAAATTTCATGAATAAGCTAGTTGAATTTTTGTAATACAAAGAAATTCAAGCTATTGCTCATTGCATAACAGCTAATAGTGCATTCAATACAGATGTAATTAAATAGAGAAATTTCGTAGGTGGATAGATGTATCAATTCCTGAATTAAGACGAGAATTATTTTGCAGATGGATAAAGCCCAGATCTCACAAAGGATACATACCACACTTGCAAAATATTAGGAAATAGATGTGATATAATAATAAGATGTTGATATATAGAATGTTATACAAGGCGTTTACAAGATTAATGACATTTCTAAACACTTTCGTCCGTAGACAAATGGTCTAAGAATCTTTTGTGTAAATACCTGAGAATCTTCTACATTTTATTTGATTTTATAGCAAAGAAAATATTTTTTGTCTGTCAGGTTCTTGTCTGTTATCTAGTGAATACCTGTCTGATGTGAATCAAAACGTTTCTTCATACTTTAAATAACCAAATAGTGGTGATAGGAGTGAAAACTTTAAGTTTATTGAGCTAAGTCTTTTACCTGTCTGAATGATTAATAAAAAAATCTACTTTTTAGCTAAAAATATTACTTGATATGTCTTTCTACAGGTCGATAAAACAGGTGATCAAATTGTAGTTTATCGTATATAGGAGATGGCTTTATGGGTAATGCTGGAACATCATAAGCTATGATGCTGAAATGCAGCAATTAATTAATCCTTACAATCAATTGTTGATTAGTATAAGAACAGAAAAGGCTGTCCTAAATAGACAGCCTTTTCTGTTAAATTGATTTTTTAGAATTTATCCCAGAAAATCCGGGTAGTTACTTCATCACCGCCAATTGCTTGAGCAGCTTCTGAGTAATTGGCTCTGTTTAGGTTACGCTCCTGATCAGAATAGGTAAAACGCAATGGAAAATCGCCTTGTGGCTCTTCTACTTCATTAAAAGTAGGTGCATCCAATCTTCTATATTCTGTCCAGCCTTCAATACCTCGATTGTATAACGCCAACCATTTTTGAGTACCAATTTTTTGTTTGTAGTCTCCTGATGCAGTGGCATAATTTACCTGTGGTTTTGCCAGATAGGCTGTTGCTTGTTCTGAAGTACCCCCCCAATAAGTAATAGATGCTGTCACTGCCTTATTGTAATGTTCTGCAGCTGTACCTCCCACAGTATATCCTCTTTCTACAGCTTCAGCCAGATAGAATTCAACTTCTGAATAATCCAGCAGAACGCCTGGAAATGTCTGGCTGGTTAATTTATCACTTGGTAGTGAAAATCCTGAAGTGCTGTTCACATTGCCATAAGTACCAGCAAGAAATTGTCCGGTTTCTGTTTCCGGATTAAAGTAGGAAGGCAAACGAGGATCAGCCAGAGGCTTCATAATATTCAGAATCGTATTCGAAGCAACATAATCTGTTCGGCCACTTTGAATCAATTGCACCCATACCGGATTGGTATTAGGTGGTGATTGCAGATAGTTTAAAAGCGCATTATCATCATTCGATGTAAAGACATTGGGTGCTGCCGATTCAACAGCTGTTTTTACTGTAGATGAGAAGGACTCTACATCAGCTACTGTCATGGCTAGTCTTAGTTTTAATGAATTGCCAAACTTAATCCATTTCGATACATTTCCTCCATATATTAAATCGGCAGACCCGAAGCTCTCGCTATCGGTATCCAGAGAAGTTAACGCTTCATCCAAACGGGTAAGCAGATCTGCATAAATAGTTGCTGCGTCGTCATATTTAGGTGTAATTTCTCTATAGTCCAATGCCTGTGAATAAGGAATGTTACCATAAATATTTACCAATACAGACCATGAATAAACTGTCAATATTTCATTAACTGCCAGTTGATTGATTTTCTGCTGAGGGTCCAGAAATGTAGTATCTGCTTTAATTAAACTATCTGCCTCACTAAAGTTCCTGAGTACATCTGTATACATTGCATTCCAGAAGTTACGTGGTATGTTACGTGTATCAATATTGTACTGAGATTCGTCTGCATACGTCGTTTGGGCCCAATACTGAGCCATCAAACGAAATACATTTGTATTAACCTCTGGTGTGTTTACATTATCGACAAGATTTCGTTCTGCATTGGAGAATAACGTTGCTGCCGGAACTTCCGGTGCATTTTTAGGATCATCATTGATGGTGTCAAAATCCTTTGTACAAGCGGTGAAAGCAAGTATCGCTATATATATTGCTATAATCTTTTTCATATTTTCGGTATTTTTTAGAATCTCAGTTTAACATTAAAGCCAAAGTTTCTCACATTGGGATAGGCACCTGTCTGATAGCCCTGGATATTTCCTGCACTTACCTGATCTTCAGGATCTGCATATGGCAGGTTTTTGTGAATAATCCATAGGTTACGTCCAATGAATGACAGATCAATACCTTTAACTGGTCCTAACTTAGAGATGATTGCCTGAGGGAAGGAGTACGAAACACTAACCTCACGCAATTTTATATAACTACCATCATAGATAAATGCTGCTGCTGGATTTCGACGATAGCCATATACACCATAATTGGTATTACTTACCCGAATGTCGTTGCGAGTACCATCTTCTTTTACTCCTCCCAGAATAATGCCACCTGTATCTTCACCCTGAGTCACTGGATTACGGGAAGGATTACCTTTGTCATTCAAGCCTACTGTCTCAGGATACAGACCTGTTGCCAGACCATAATACATATCCAGTGAAAATACATCACCTCCTTTTTTAACATCAACCAGGAAGCCCAGAGATAGATTTTTGTAACGGAATGTATTACTAATACCTCCAATCCAATCCGGGTTCACATTTCCAATAATAGTATCTGTAGTTTGTAGGTAATACCCATTACTACCTACTATCTTCTGACCGTTCATATATTTGAAACCTGATCCTGTAATTGTACCATAAGGTTGGCCGATACGGGCATTAATACCAACTCCTCCCTGTAATGAACCAATCAGCAAGTTCTCTGCATCCTCAAACAGGCGAAGTACTTTATTACGGTTTCTGGTGAAGTTAACGTTAATAGTCCAGGAAAAATCTTTGGTCTGTACAGGTTTACCAAACACACTTAATTCGATACCTTGGTTCTGTACATTTCCAGCGTTGACAAATTTGCGATCATATCCGGTTGTTCTGGATACATCTACTGCAATAATCTGATCGACACTGTTTTGTTTGTAATATGTGAAATCAAATCCTACACGATCTGCCAGGAATGACATTTCTACTCCAGCTTCAAAGCTTCGGGTACGTTCAGGCTTCAGGTTCGCATTGTTTTTATTGATATATACAGAGTACAATGGAACTTCTCCAAAAGACGTAACCTTTGAATAATAATCAGTAGTTTTGCTGGTCGGAGCAAGGTTTCCCACCTCTGCGTAGTTAACACGCAATTTGCCACCTGTCAGGAAAGTCAGTTCTTTTAATAATTCAGAAAAAACAAAGCTGGTAGATACCGATGGGTAATAATAGGTATCATTGTTTCGAGGAAGCGATGTTGCTCTGTCACGTCTGCCTGCAAGATCTAAAAATAGTAAGTTTTTATAACCTAGAGTTACATTGGCATAAAACCCATTCACTTGTAGATCGGAGAACGATTCAATAGGAAGGAATGGCTGGTTTACTGAATTAGAGATTGCATACAAACGCGGAATAACAAGGCCACCATTTGTTGAATTGAATACAGACTCCATTGTAGTACGACGTACATTGCTCCCAAGTACAGCTTTCAGGTTAAAGTCTTCCGAAAGATTTTTATTAATTGTAGCCATCAAATCATAATTGTATTCTTTATAGCTACGGGTAAATCTACTATACCCTGATGGCTGCCCTTCGATGGTCAATGCAGAGATAGATGTACTTGGATCATAGAGGGAAGAAGGTACACTACCTACTGCAATGCGCTCTTCCTGTGTTTCATTATATGTATCCAGCGATACTCTTCCCATTAAACTTAACCAGCTGTTAACTTTGTAATCCAGACGTCCGTACCCGAAATAGCGTAAACGTTCATCTGTTTCATAGTTTTCGTTTCGGACCCAGTAAGGATTATCCCAGTAGATAGGTACTGTACCGGATAGTGGGTTACTGAGATTCCATGATTGATTCTCTCTGGATCTCTCATAGGCAGCTTTCTGCTCTTTGATATCCACATTAGTTTGCCACCATTGACGGAAATTTGTCATAATGTTTTTGGAATCATACCCTGTTCCATAACGACCCTTACCCTGAACATCAGAAAAGTTTACAGCAGCTGTAGCTGTGAACTTAGGGCTGATGTTGTAGGATGCACTGAAATTGACAAAGTCTTTGAGAATACGGCTATTAGGTAGAATACCTTTTTCGTCGTTTCGTGTATAACCTAACTTATAAAAGCCTTTGTCCCCTCCACCATCAAGCATGATATTATGATTGTTTGAAACTGGATTCTGGAAAAATGTTGTAGGATCATTTTTGGCTCCTACCCAGGGAGTGGCTTTACCATAATTAGGCGAATCCCGGTAGAATGCATCCCATTGATATACATTTAGTGTAGGATCAAAAGCTGCTCCATAAGAAGCGTCTTCAGAAGTAGGTACAATATAGTCTATTACTCCATCTCCGTTCAGATCTGATTCGTTGAAGAACCGAGGGTCATTGTCAGGATCAGGACCATAATATTTACCATATCCCCCCCCATATTGCTTCTGATATTTAGGTAAAGTAGACTTATCAACCACACCAAAGTTGATTCCCGAGTTTACAGTTAGACCCAAGCCTTTTCTGCTTCCTTTCTTAGTTGTGATAAGTACTACACCATTCGAGGCTCTTGAGCCATATAATGCTGTAGCTGCTGCACCTTTTAATACGGTTAAACTTTCTATATCATCCGAGTTGATATCTGCTGCTGCGTTACCATAATCATATCCACCCCGTGCTGTTCTTTGATCTGCTGAGTTGGTATTGGAATTATCAATCGGAACCCCATCAATGACAAACAAAGCCTGGTTGTTATACCCCAGAGATTTTGTACCTCTGATAACAACATTGGTTGAACCACCTAATGTATTAGGACGTGTAATCTGCACCCCTGATACTTTTCCGGATAGAGAATTAACAAAGTTTGCATCCCGTGTGCGGTTGATTGCATCACCATCTACTTTTTGTGCAGCATAGGAAAGTTCATTTTTTGTTCTCTCAATTCCCTGAGCTGTAACAATTACTTCATTAAGCTGTTTAGTATCACCTTGTAAGCTGATGTTGATAACGCTTTCTGCACCTATAGGTCTTTCTATCGTTGCATAGCCAATAAAAGAAACAACAATGGTTTGATTCCCTGAAGGGATCGATAGTGTATAGGCACCATTCACGTCTGTTACAGTACCACGTGTAGTACCTTTTACAGTGATGTTGACACCTGGAATAGCCGAGCCATCCTTCTCATCGGTTATCTTTCCTGTAATGGTTCGGTCTTGTGCAACAAGCGTCCCGACCGACATCAGGAGTAATGCACAAAGGAATAAAAGTTTCTTCATAATAATTAGGGTTTAAAAGTTTGTTATGTAATAAAATGGAGAAAAAGTATAGACAAAAATATTGGAAGAATTTGACTTTAGGAAATAAATTTATGTAAATTGAGCTTTATATGTGTTACTGTTGAATATATGTATTGTTTTTTCTCTATTTGCCGATAAATATTTTGTATAATAAAAAAGGCTCCAAAATATATTTTGGAACCTTTTTTGTCTATTGCTGGAACTTTATCCTTTAATGAGCGATGATAGAGAATATATCGGTCAGATGAGGGATAGTTGATGCAGTAAAGTATATAATTGGGTTTATATGTTTTAATTTTATTTAATGAGGTTGTGTTGTTAGAGTTTTAAGTATATTATTTTGTTTACTGGTTTTTGATGTCTTTTTTATACTGTTAATCATTTACAGAGCTGTGTTTGTTACCAATAGTAGTTTTTGTTGTTAAGTATATGCCTAGCTAAGTTACTATTGAAGGGAAAAAGCTGTTTTAGTTGTAATTGGAAGGAACCAAACTGTGATGTAAGAAAACCGTGAAATATGTATTCTATGTAAGCTTGTTAGATAGGAATAATTGTAAAAAGTATTGGTTAGAGAATAAAGTTTAGGTAGGAGGAAAAAAGAAAAGCCGTCCATAAGGAAACGGACAGCTTTTCTTGAAATATATTTTAATTATTAGTAGGGACTGGAATTAGTAGTAGTAGCTGTATATAGTGTTACAGAAGGTACATTTGCCGAATTGGCATTAATCTCAGCCTGAGGATACAATAATCGTTGAGGTAATTCAGAAGCTCCTGATTTTATAGGTACCCCAAGTAGATTATCTGTACGTCGTACATCATTAAAAACTTCGAGCTGACCTGTTAGTGAAATATATCTTTCTTCAATAATTTCACGAAGTAATGCTGCATTTGCTGTGATATTATCTGTATTCTCAATCCCTCCTGGTGCAAAGTCGGTTGCTATATATGGCGCATACAATAATCCATAATCTTCTGGATAAGATGCATTAAGATTAGCTCCTGTATTATAGTAGGCTCGTAAGGTATTAAGTGCATCTAACGCATTGGCAAACTCGTTTTGTTTTGCATAGGCTTCCGCACGAATAAGCATATTTTCCTCAAAGGTTACCATTGGGAAAGATGTTACTGCTCCAAAAAAACCATCTTCATCAGGAGCATTGCCAAAATCTGAACTCCATAAATAGTTCACATCATAAAAACCATCATCTGGCAAATAATAGTAATTTAGACGTGCTTCTTCATTTGTTTTTGCATTATTACGGCTAATATCTGTATTAGCATCTAATAGTTGGGCTGCAAAGCCATTGCCTGCCATGTAGCCTGAACGGTCATACACAAGGAATGAGTAAAACAAGTTAAAAGTTTGTTGATAGCCATCACCATGTGGAGCTAGCATGTTGTCACTTGCAGAAGAAATTGCAAGAGCTGGATCACTATATTTTACTGCATTGGCATAGTCTTTAGTATGAAGATAATAACGTGCTTTTAAGGTATTGGCTACTTGTATCCATTTTTGTCCATCTCCATTAAAAAAGATGTCTGCGTTTTTAGGATCCGCCGCATTTGCCACTTCCTTTGCGAGGTTGATAATTGCTGAATCCAAAATAGCTTGTACACCAGCATATACTGTTGCCTGTGTATCGTATTTAGGTGTAGTAATGATAGGATATTGTAAAGCTTCACTATAAGGAACATCCCCAAATAAATCTGCGGCTAAACCTAGTGTCATAGCTTGCATTACCTGGGCAATGCCTAACGCCCTCATATTATTTACTGCTATAGATTTTTCTTTTATAAGATTCAGATTGGCAAGTACATTAGTATACATTGTAGTCCACTGGTTATTGAAATCACGGGCTGTAACTACATAATTGGAAAGAGGGACATACTGGCGGTCTTCTCCACTAAAGTGACCTGTCCACATTCCTGTAAGTCGATTCATATCTCCTTCATATACTCCGATGAGGTTTACCTGCGCTCCACTCAGATATTGTTTAATATCAATAACACTAGGATCTGTAATGTTGACAGGATCTATATCATAGCCATTGATTAATCCTTTACAACCATTAAGCATCAATACAAGGCTCATGACTCCCAGAAAGGCATATAGTTTTTTCATATAATTAAATAGTAAGTGCTAGTAGATAGATAAATGGAAGTGTGAGACACATTAATAGTTAATAGATAAGCTAAATATGAATGAACGGGTATTGGGATTCTGGAAATAGTCAATACCACGACCATTATTAGCTCCTGTTAAATTTGTTTCAGGGTCAATGCCATTATAGTCTGTCCATAGTGCTAAATTTCTACCTGTAAATCCCAATGTGATAGAAGAGAGTTTAGATTTTCTCCGGAACCCTTCAGTGTTTATTGTGTAGTTCAACGTGATTTCACGGAGACGAGCCCAACTGGCATCTTCAACAAATGGTGCATTTACGCCAAATCCTCCTCCAGAATTGCGATACCATGCTTCATCAAGGGCCACTGGGCCTCCTCCAAAGTCCCCGACAGTACCTCTGAATGTGTAACTACCGTCTGAATTTTGGCGCGCAATAATGCGATTGTTAGATGGATGGATACCATTCGCAATTGTTGCTCCATCAAATGTTTTAATTTGTGCTGCTTCAGTAGCTGAAACTGTAGTTTCTATTGCAGTGGCTTTGGCAGTACCATAATTCATCAGAGCACCACGGGTTCCATTCCACGTCTGATTACCAATACTGAAATCGAATAACGCATATAGGTTTAGTCCTTTGAAGCTGAATGTGTTCCCAATGCTGGCTCTGTAGTTGGGATTGGGATTGCCAATAACGCCAGAGCTAAGTGCAATGGTTGGATATCCATTGTTGTCTAACTGATAGCCACCGTTTTCATTCCTAGCGTAGTAAGTTCCCCATATTACGCCTACAGGTTGGCCTTTTACAGCAACAGAGGAACCATCCGTAAAACCACCTCCCGGTAGGAACACATACTCTACCCCACTTAGATCCACAACTTTATTGCGATACAATGACCATAGAAAGTTAGATGACCAGATAAATCCTCCTTTGTTAACCCACTCGGGTTGAATGGAGAACTCCAGTCCTTTATTTTCCATAGTTGCTGCATTCTTATATTGAGAGCTAAATCCAGATGTCGGAGCAAGATCAACAGGTAAAATTACATCAGTGTTACGATTATAATAAGCTGTACCACTTACTTGTACTTTATTGTTAAAGAATCGTAAATCGAACCCTACTTCAACTTCTTTCTTTTTTTCCGGTTTTAATTTGGGATTACCTGCTGTAGCTGACCGTTGATAGCCTCCTACACCATATTGGGCTCCATTTAAGGAACCTCCCCAGGTCTCTGTGAAAGATGTTGGGAAGTATTTGGTTAAGTTATAGTATGGAGGTGGTTCATTTCCTACTATACCAAAGCCTGCTCTTATCTTTCCAAAGCTTAATATATGATTATCACCTAATAACTTAGTGAACTGCCATGACGAGTTGATAGAGGGATAAAAGAACAAACTTTGTGCTTCTCTGCCAAAAGTAGAAGCTGCCTCTGCTCTTGCAGTTGCAGTAACAAATACCTGATTAAGAATTTCCAAATCTACTTGTGCAAATCCCGCGTTGGTTTTAACAGTGTTAGCATAATTAAAGGGATCTCTGTTTGATGGAGAAGTGTTGGATAAATTAGGTGGTGCATCTGGAACAATAAAGTTACGGGCCGTTGCACCTACATTATTGTATTGACGGCTATTGTAATTAAAACCTAAAAGGAGAGCACCTGTAAAGTTATCTGAGAATTTATGGTTTGCTCGTGCAAACAAATTAGCATTCCACTGACTTTCGCTAATAGTTTGCTCTGTGTACGCTCCTCCAATAGAGATTGCAGACTGAGCATTAACAAAGTCTGTGCGTCGGTCTGTATAAGTATCTACACCAACATTGGCACGTAGATTTAACCAGCTCAAAACATCATAGCTTAGTTCAATATTTCCCAAAATACGGTTTACAACTGTAAAGCTTTTGTTATGATCTATTGTCCATAGAGGGTTATCAAAGTAGCTGAGATTGTTTACATTGCCTAATGGATTTCTATATGAGATCTGCTGATTGGGGAAGATAGCTCCTTCTGCATCCTGGTAAGTACCTGTTGTATAATTATTGTTATAGTCAGGAGCCGTACGTAAACCTCCCAGAAATATACCTCCAAGATTAGAACCTTGTTGAGTTCGGTTTGAACGGACATTGGAATAGCTTACATTGGCCGTTGCTTTTACTTTGTCTGTAAGCTGAGTGACTACATTGATACGTGCCGTGTTGCGATTATAGTCGCTATTTCGTTTAACAATACCTTTTTGTGTTAGATTGGAATAGCTTGCGAAAAAGCTGGCTTTATTGTTGCCTCCACTAAGATTTATGGAGTTGTCTACATAATATCCAGTACGAAATACTTCTTTTCCATGATCATAAGTATCTTTAGAATTCTTTCCTCCATGCGGATTAGTGTTATTTCCTCCTGCTACTGCATAACGTGTAGTTCCATCCGGGAATGTAACAAATGGAACACCTTCTCCTGTATTGTAGGTGTCATTACCTCCTGTTCTATCTGCAATACGATCACCCCAACTGCGGGCATTATTATATGAAAACTTACCATTAAGGCCTTGTCCGAAATCTCTCTGTAATTCAGGAACTTTATTTACTTCATCTAATGATACTGTTCCTTTATAACCAATATTGATTTTTCCATTGCTATTCTGGCCTTTTTTGGTTGTGATTACAATAACACCATTTGCAGCACGGCTTCCCCACAAGGCTGCAGCTGAAGCACTAGGAAGTACTTCAACAGAAGCTATATCTGATGGATTTAAATCATTTAATCGTGATTGTTGCTGTACTCCATCTGTTTGATTACCACTACCTGCTTGGTTGCCATCATTACTGGATATATAACTGTTGAATATAGGAATGCCATCTATTACAATCAGAGGTTGGTTACTACCTGTAATTGAATTTTGTCCCCTTAACTGAATATAGGTTCCTGCTCCGGGATCACTACCATTACGGGTAATACTTACACCTGTTGCTTTACCTGCCAGACCATTTAACAATGATGTTTCACCTGACTGAACAACATTGTTTCCTTTGACGGTAGATACCGTAGTACCAAGTTTGTCTTTAGAGGTTTCTACTCCGATCGCATTGACTACAACTTCATTCAGTTGTCTTACATCTGTTTGCATCTGTACGTTAACGGTTGTGCGGCCGCCAACTTGTACTTCTTGCGTGGCAAATCCTATGAAGCTGAATGTTAATGTGGCATCTGAAGGAGCACTTATCTGAAAGTCTCCATTTGCATTGGAGGTTGTGCCTGTAGTCGTGCCTTTGACTATTACACTTACTCCTGGCAGAGGTGTGCCATCTGTGGCATCTGTAACTTTTCCTGTAATGGTTCGGTCTTGGGCAAAGAGTGCTCCAATCGACAGCAGGAATAACATAAGAAAGGATAAAAGTTTCTTCATAAAAAATAAGGTTTAGAAGTTTGTTATGTAATAAAATGAAGAAAATGTGTAAGTAAAAGTACCTGAATATGTTCATTCTTAAAAATTAATAGTGTAAAATTTTATTTTTTGTACGTTACTAAATTAGTATTGATGTAATTGTGTTGTTTTGGTTTAAAAAATTTTAATAATATGGTTTTTAACTAAAAAATATTCTGTTTTATGTTATGTATTGTGTTTTTATTATAAAATATACGACAAAAAATAAGATATTTCACCCATGATAGTTGGGAGAAATAATTTTGTTTAAGTCTGTTTTACCTAAATATATACTATCTATTTTCTTGTTGAGGTATAAAAAATATTATATATATATTTATTTTTTGTTTTTATAGGTTGTAAATGAGTTTATTAGCTCGATTATGCTATATGTCTTATTTTTAATGTTACTTTTGGTTTTTTATTTTAAGTGTTTGGGCGTAAATCTTTATGTAATATTTTCTACATTTCTTTCTTTTTGGCAAAGAGAAGAGATGTATTAATCAGAATAAGTAGCTAAGGAAATATTCAACATATTGGTGAGTTGAGAATGACAGAAGAGATTATACAAGTCAGTAAATTTTAAAAGCGATTATTTTGAAATACCTTTGCTGGTATGTATCCTAGTTTAGTTTTAAAATCTGGCCGAGATCGGTCGGTTAATAATCGTCATCCCTGGATATTTTCAGGAGGAGTAAAGCAACTGCCTAAGGCTGAGAATGGTGATATTGTGGAAGTACTGGATAACCAGGGAAATCGCCTGGCTTATGGATTTTACTCTCCCCAGAGTCAGATTATTTGTCGTTTGTTTGAATTCTCAAGTTTACCCATTGATTTTAGTCAGCCGGATTACTGGCATCAGAAAATTCAATCGGCCTATGAGATTCGCAAAAAGTATGTACTTACTGCCCAAACCAACTGTTGTCGGCTATTGCATGCAGAAGGAGATTTTCTTCCGGGAGTAATCGCCGATTTATATGATGATCTGGTCGTACTGCAGTTGTTAATTAAGGGTAGTGAGAAGATTGCTCCTCATATTATAGGTGGACTACAAAAAATAGGTGTCAGGTATATTTACCTGAAAAATAAACATAACCCAGGTTTTCGAGAGGAGGTAGTTCTTGAAAATGGATTTCTTACTTCTAATACACTTCAGGATTCAAAAGTTGTCCTTGAAAATGGGGTAAAATTTGCTATTGATTTTGAAAAAGGTCAGAAAACAGGTTTCTTTCTTGATCAACGAGACAATCGGGCTCTGTTACAGAACTACAGTCAGGGAAAAAAAGTGCTGAATGCGTTCAGTTATACAGGTGGATTCAGTATATATGCATTAGCAGGTGGAGCTTCTGAGGTGCACTCTGTAGATATTTCAAAGGATGCAGTCCAACTGGCAGATGAAAACAGTACCTTGAATTTTGGAAAGGATGTAATCCATAAAGCCATTGCAGAGGATTGTTTTGAATATTTGAAAAACACACAAGAAGAATATGATGTGATTGTACTGGACCCTCCCGCATTTGCTAAAAATGCGAAAGCTGTTCCCAATGCATCACGGGGGTATAAAGAACTAAATCTAAAAGGAATAAAAAAGATTAAACCAGGAGGAATTTTGTTTACATTCTCTTGTTCTCAAAATATAGATCGGGATTTATTTCGCAAGATTATCTTTTCGGCTGCGGCAGATGCTCATCGAAACGTTCGTATTTTACACCAGTTAACTCAACCTCTGGATCATCCGGTGAATATTTTTCATCCGGAAGGTGAGTACCTGAAAGGGCTTGTATTGCAGGTTGAGTAAATTTACTAACTAGTCTAGGAAATTTTTCTGTTTCATAAGACATTCTTATTGAGGAGCTTCATGTGATTATTTTTCTGAAATTGCATGAAGCTTTATGTATTTTTTTTATATTTATGTTTACCAGCCTGTAAATCTAATTATTAAAAGAACTTCTGCCTCACCCCGCTACTTTTAAAATCTTATGAAACTGCTTAGATCAACAACATCTATCACCTACGAAACTATTGCCTTTTGTGTATTACTTCTTATTCATCTGATTCCGCTTTTTACAGGAAAGTTCTTTCCTACTTCAGATGGAGCTGCGCACTTGTACAATGCTGAACTGATGAAAGACATGTTGATGGGAACATCTCCTATACATGTTGAGTTTTTGGAATGGAATATATATCCTGACCCCAATCGGTTTTCCCATGTATT
Organism: Xanthocytophaga agilis; assembly: GCF_030068605.1. Taxonomy (NCBI): domain Bacteria; kingdom Pseudomonadati; phylum Bacteroidota; class Cytophagia; order Cytophagales; family Rhodocytophagaceae; genus Xanthocytophaga; species Xanthocytophaga agilis. The sequence goes on along the minus strand of NZ_JASJOU010000003.1, from coordinate 288,685 downwards.
CTTAACCACATTGCTGCTCGTTTTTCCGGATTATATTGCTGAAAAGATACTTCTGGCAACATACGTGATTCTGTTTGCTGTTTCTTTTCGCTATCTGATACGAAATATAAATTATAAGGCTACCTTCTTATCTGTATTTGCGTTTCCACTTGTCTATAATCTGTCTTTCTGGTATGGATTTTATAATTTTTGTTTCTCCCTTATCTTTTTCTTCCTATTTGTTGGGTATTGGTTGCGTACTCAATATAATTTTACTCTTAAGCGTACTATTGTATTGATATTCTTGACTTTATGTATGTATTTTTCGCATCCTGTTTCCTATGTCTTTTCTATTCTTTTTCTGGGGCTATGGATTGTTATGGATGCATTCCGGAGAAACAAGCCTGCAGATTATACACATACAGGGTATTGGAAGCGGGTATTTCTTTTGCAGATTCCAAAGCCTGACTGGACGTTCTTATTCCGGCAGACTGGTATGTCTGTGCTGATCTATGGGGTTACAGGTATTTTACTGCTAGTGTATGTTTTGCGCATTGGTGCATCTGCCTATTACTATCCAAGCAGTAAGCTTACACAGGTATTTCAACTAACACAACTGATGCCGCTTCAGTTTCTTGCACAGGATGAGACTCTTCTGCTGGGTATTCTATATCATGTGTTGTTTTGTTTACTCATTGTATGTGTAATCCGGTATCAGCGAATGAGCATTCTGCATTATGTAGTATTGTTTGGCTTACTGGCCGGCTTGGCGTTATATTACATTTTCGGGCCGGATGGTGCTGCTGGCGGAAGTGGAATGCACCCTCGCATCGGATTGTTCTTTTATATCTATGTGGTTATTTTTGCCGCTTTTTATGCCTGGAAGTTATCTACTCAGCGAATTGTCTATATGCTGGTAGCTTTGATTTCCATTACCTTGATGATTGTTCGTACAAAAGAGCTTCTTCGTTTACAATCTGTTTTTGATGAGATTATGACAGCACAAGAACATATACCTGCACATGCTGTTACGTTGCCATATTGTTTCTATCCGATAGATTCTACATTGGAACGTAATTTTCCAATAGACTACTATCCGCTAAAGCATTACAGTAATTATCTGTTATTAGGAAAGAAAGGAATCTCTTTGGATAACTATGAGGCACGCACTGGATATTTCCCATTGAACTGGAATCTGGATAAGATTGCAGATCCTGTACAGTTAAATCACCTGAATGATGTAATGTATGAAAAAGAGCATGTACGCTCTATTGAATTTCATGAAGAAATGATCGGACAGCCTGTCGACTATGTAACGCTGGTGGGTGTCCATGCTACAGATAAATCTTTGCACAAAGATGTTATGACAGAGTTGGAGGAAGAATTCGATCTGATCTATGAGTCTGATAATAGGATTGTTCACGTGTATAAGAAGAAGACATTAGGCAGGCCTATTGGATCTGTAATCTCTGCTCCTGGGAAAGAGAGACCTCTGGCAAAAAGAACCGAAGCTACTTTGGATTAGGCTTATATAACAACAAACCCTTTACTGGTTATAGTAAAGGGTTTGTTGTTATATAAGTATCTATTTAGTTAAATCGGTTGTTGGAGATAATTACCGAATAGTAATTGTATAACTTTTTTCTTCAACAGTAACGGTTACTTTACGGTCGCAATCACCATTGCCATAATTAACGATACGAGTGGCTACATCGACAGGAATTACTTCCAGAACACCACTTACAGGCACCCAGCCACTTGTAGGCAGACAGGAGGCTTTAAACACCAGTGGACTACTCACTACAACATTAAAATCAATATTATTTTGAGTAGTACCAGAAGCAGTACCTGTTATTGAGATCTCATCATCTGTAAAGTTGAGAGGAGTATTGTTGGTACTGTAGGCACGAGTACGGTTGCAGGACCAGGTAATGATCTTTCCAGAAGATTTGGTTATTACTAGGGAACTGATAATATTAGCCGTATAAACCCCATTGGATGGATCGTTGCTGAAAGTAATTGTTTTCGTTCCTTCGATCTTATTACCATTTACATAATAGTTATCAAATGTGATGACACGGGTAGCTCCTTTTATAGGGGCAATAGCTGTATAGGTAATGATGATTTTGCCTGTTCGGGTTCTTCCATCGCGTCCCTTGATACCAGTTGTTCCAAAATCAACTACAATTGTCCCTGTTGTATTTTGTCCTTTGGGAGTAATGGTTACAGTAGCTCCATAGTAGTTTTGTCCTGTTTCTGTCTGGCGCAGGCTGCTGCTATTGGTTTGCATTACTTCGTCTGAAATAGTCACAAGATCTTCCGATTCATTGAATCCGGTATTATTATCTTCAACCACCGGTTCTTCCGCCTGAACTTCATCATCTTTTTTACAGGATGTAATTACAAAAGTGCATGCCAAAAGGGCTGCAAACAGAATTTGAAATAGAAACTTTCTCATAGTTGGGAAAATAGTTAACGTGTTATATAAATGAGGAGTTTAAAATTTGTAAACCTACTACTTAGAAATACTTTCAATATAAAGGTTTAACCAGAGACGAAAAAGTTTTTTAGAAAGCGTGTTGTTGATTTTTGAAAAATGGTTCTTTCTTCTTTTTTTGTTAGGACAAGTAAACGTAAAGGAATATAATAAATTGATTTACAGGTTTCTTACTCTTCTATATAAACGAATTTGCTGACAATCAGGTATAAACAGAAAGTAACAAAAGCTATATTAGTCTTATAGGATAGCTGAATCGAAATATATTTTCGGAATCTCTGTTTGCTGAAAGACTTGATTAATTACTAATCTGATAAAGATAACACCTGAACTGGCTGCATAGGTCTTAATTAAAAAAGATATACTATTTTTACCGGGTTCGATTAGAAAGTACTAATTTCCCGAACTACACAGATTCTTATAACCAACTAACTTTGTATGAAAGCTCAGAACATTTTAGAAACGATTGGCGGAACTCCTCATGTACGCATTAATCGATTGTTTGCTCACCGGAATGTGGAGGTATGGATGAAGTTGGAACGTTCCAATCCGGGGGGAAGTATTAAAGATAGAATTGCTCTTTCCATGATAGAAGATGCTGAGCGACGTGGAATTCTTGAGCCTGATAGTGTAATTGTAGAACCTACCTCTGGTAATACAGGTGTAGGGCTGGCAATGGTGGCAGCTGTAAAAGGATATAAACTGATTCTGGTTATGCCTGAATCAATGTCTGTAGAACGCAGACGACTGATGTCAGCATATGGGGCATTGTTTGAATTGACGCCTCGTGAGAAAGGAATGAGAGGAGCAATCGAAAAGGCTCAGGAAATTGTAAACTCAAATCCGAAGGCATGGATGCCTAGTCAGTTTGAAAATCCTGCTAACATCGAGATTCATAAGCAGACTACTGCTCAGGAGATAGTAAAGGACTTTCCGGAAGGTATTGACTTCCTGATCTCAGGTGTAGGAACTGGAGGGCATATCACAGGGTGCGATGAAGTACTTAAAGCGCACTTTCCTAAATTAAAATCCTATGCAGTTGAGCCTTCTGCTTCTCCTGTAATTAGTGGTGGTCAGCCAAGTCCACACCCTATTCAGGGTATTGGAGCTGGCTTTATTCCTAAAAACCTTCACAAAGAAAATCTGAATGGGGTAATCCAGGTATCTAAAGAAGATGCTTTTGACTATACAATTCGGGCTGCAAAAGAAGAAGGGATATTTATTGGTATTTCGTCCGGAGCCTCTCTGGCGGCTGTAGCTAAGAAGTTGCCAGATATTCCGGATGGATCACGTGTATTGACGTTCTGCTATGATACTGGCGAACGATATTTGTCTATTGAAGGCTTGTTTGTATAAATGTATTGTTGACAAAACTTCAAAAGAAAACCCTGTCAATCTCATTCTGACAGGGTTTTCTTTTCATCGGGTAGAAATGTATTATCCGCCTTGTGCGTCAAGATATTTTAGAATAGCATCAATATCTTCATTCGCCAGATCAGGAAATGACTGCATAGGAATCTTATTGAATTTATTGAAAATCTGATTTCCATAAGCATCTCCGGAAGCAACAACAGCTGAAGAGTTATGAATCCACTTGTATAACCAATCTTTACTTGGCGCTCGTTTGGAAATACCTTTTAGTCCCGGACCTACCACTACATCGTCACCTGCACTATGACAAGCTGCACAGTTATTCTTAAATAGAGATTCGCCCTTTTGCGCTACAGCATCTAATGCTGCTGGAGCAGGAGCAGTTGTTTCAGTTCCAGAAGTACCTGGTGCTGGTTTTGCTGCTACTGGCGCTTCAGGTTTATAGCTGATAATCAAAGCTGCTCCAGTAATAAACACCACAAGCAATGCAATCAAGAGCACTCCTAAGGCAATTTGTAATCGTTTAATGGTCTCTTCCATAAAAAAGGTATGGTTGGTAATAGTATAGTTAGCTAGCGCGAAAATAATTTATTCTTTCCAATAATAAACATGCCTGTATAAAACAACCAGAATTTATTTAGTGAACAGGTTGTAGAGTGTCTGTTTGAGTCGAATCACTTTTGAGCCGATCTTCAATCCGTTCCTGTAATTGCCCTTTTCGTCCAGGCAATGTAGTTACTGAAAAGATATGAATGGTAAAGCCAATGACAGCCAGTACAAACAGGCCACTCACTATCAAAAATATCTTCTTGTTCTTATTCATGATAAAAATCTATTCCATTGTTTGGTATACCCACGACAGATTATTTGCCTAGTTCTTGGGAGCGTTTGAATGCACTGTTAATGGCTTCCTTTACATCTTCTTCTACCCGGTTTTCCAGAAATACTTTTAGTGCCGCTTCGGTAGTACCTCCTTTGGATGCAACCTTTTTGATCCAGTCCTCACAGGAAATTGTGTTCCGGTTCTGAAGGTGTACTGATCCCATGAAAGTTTGATTTACCAATAGTTCTGCCTGAGCTGGGGTAAAGCCTAACTCAATACCTGCCTTAATCATGGCATTCATGAAATAGTATACGTAGGCAGGGCCACTTCCGGAAACAGCTGTTGCAGAGTCAAGGAGTCCTTCATCTTCTACATACATAGCTTTACCTGTGGTGTTGAGCAGGTTTTGAATGATAAACAATTCTTTCCGATCCAGTTCCGGACTACAGCTAAATACAGTCATTCCCATTCCAATCTGAGAGGGTAGATTAGGCATAGCACGTACTAGTTTGGGAATGCCCAGCGAAGTATGTAGTGTTTGAATGCTTACGCCTGCCATCACAGAGAGTACAATTTGCTCGGAATTCAAAAAAGGACGTATGGTTGGTGCTACAGTACTATAATCTTGAGGCTTTACAGAAACAATAATGATATCAGCCTGCCGGATGAAATCACCTGCTGAACGAAAGATATTATAATCCGGAATTTCTGGTAATCGGGTACGACCAGCATCGCTACGAATGAGTAACTGCATTTGATCTGGGGTGGCAAAGTGGGATGCAAGCAGACTCTTGGCATAGGTGGTTCCCATGTTTCCGGCACCAATGATAAGGATATTCATGGTATAAAGTAGGACAGATAGATTGAGTAGGAGGTAGATAGTTGCTAAACAGAACCAGACTCGTTAATGAAGGGAATCTGGTTCTATTGTTGGGTACTAGCTGTTTTTGCTTAGCAGAAATTCCTTAAACAGTTGATAGTCATCAGGCAAAGGAATCGATTTCTTCGGTTTGTCAAGCAACACTGCCAGAGATTCCGGAACAGGCGGTTGTTGTCCTGTTACTTCTGTGACAGATTCCGAGAATTTAACGGGATGAGCTGTTGCCAATACTACACCTGGTACATTTTCTGCTTCTTTCTGGTATTTTTTTAATGCCAGATAACCTACTGCTCCATGAGGATCTATCAGATAGTTATAGGTCTTATATACTTCTTCAATGGCTTTGCGGGTTTCTGCATCCGAGAATCGAAAGCCTGTAATGCGCTGTTTCATGGTTTCCCAGGAATCTCCGAAAATTTCACGCATACGGGCAAAATTACTTGGATCGCCTACATCCATCGCACTGGAAAGGGTAGATACAGACGGTTTGGCAGTATAGTGTGCCGTTTCAAGATATACAGGTACTGTATCGTTAGCATTAGATGCTGCCACAAAGTGATGAATAGGTAAGCCCATTTTCCATGAAAATAAACCAGCCGTTAGGTTGCCATAGTTTCCACTAGGAATAGAAAATACAAATGGTCCTTTGTATTTTTTAGTAAACTGCTGGTATGCATAGAAATAATAAAAGCTTTGAGGCAGTAAACGGGCAATATTAATAGAGTTGGCCGAGGTCAGATATAATTTTTCCCGTAGGGCCGTATCTGCAAAGGCCGTTTTAACAAGGCGCTGACAGTCATCAAATGTTCCGGTAACTTCCAGAGCGGTAATATTCTTGCCTAGTGTACAGAATTGGGCTTCCTGTACCTGACTTACCTTACCGGATGGGTACAACACCACTACTTCTACACCAGGCACCTGATAGAAACCTTGTGCTACAGCACTTCCGGTATCTCCTGAAGTAGCAGCCAGGACAATTACTTTCTTGGTCTCATTCTTGAGTAAGTGAGACATAATACGTGACATAAAGCGGGCTCCTACATCTTTAAATGCCAGAGTAGGACCATGAAACAACTCCAGTATATGGGTTTGTGCATCAAGCTCATTCAGAGGGATTTCAAAGTTCAGCGCTTCTTCACAAATCTGGCGTAAGTCTGATTCGGTAATTTCGTCACCAACAAAGTTTCTGGCTATTTCGAAGCCTATTTCCGGAAGAGATAAAGAAGGAAGTTTTGTGAAAAAGTCAGGGGATAATGCAGGTATTGTCTCAGGCATAAACAATCCCTTGTCAGCAGCTAATCCTTCAATAACCGCATGGGCAAACGATGTAGCAGGGACCTGACGGTTGGTACTAAAATATTTCATGATCAATGGGCAAGAGAAAATAAGGATAAATGCATAAATATTTCTTTGAAAGAAACTGTAGTGTGTTGTTGATGATCAGTCCGCAAAAATAGTATCTTTTCTTTTGAAGATCCCTTTTTAACAAAAAAACCACAGGAAATAAATCCTGTGGAGTAGAAAAATAGAGTTTCCTGACTATAAAATAAATCAGAAGTCCGCAATGCTATTATGTATTAGGCTCTGATTTTGTTCCGGATTTGCTGGATTTACCTTTGGCTTTTAGATCTTTCAAACGTTTTTTCTGTTGTTTTTTCAATGCTCTCCGCATTTCATACAAAGCTCTGCACTTCACCGCTTCTCCAAAAAAGGCAAGTCCTGAACAGAAGATAACCAGACTTATCGTTCCCATTACTACCCATCGGATAGTTGGTGATCCACTATGCATCAGGTGTGAAGTTTCGCTTACCAGGCACAAACCAAAGCCACATAAGGCCAGTCCAAGTGGAGCAAACACTTGCCAGCGTTTATATAATGACCATTTCTGCTGCTTATAGGGAGCTTTTTTCTCTGGTAAATACATAAGGTTTCAAATGCCGAAAAATGAACCGCAAAAATAGAAGATACACCCCAGAATTGAAAGTTAATCAGGCATAGAAAATGGAATAATAAGCTTTATTGTAGTCCCTTTGGCCGGATATGTTTCAATATGCAAATCTCCTCCCAGATTCCGGGCTCTGCGCTGCATGTTATCCAGCCCATTTCCCTTGCGTATATTCTGTATATCAAAGCCTATTCCGTTATCACTGACACTTAAAATAAGTTCTTCATTCATGTGCTGAATACTGATGGTTACTTGCTGTGCTTTGGCATATTTGGCAACATTATTCACAGCTTCTTTGAATATAAGGTAAAAGTCATATTGATATTCTGGCGAAAAGGTAAAATTAGCGAGAGTAGAGTCAATATGAAAGGAATATTCAATCTCCTGAGTTTCGAATACTTGTGCTGTAAACTCCTGCATCCGCAAGGTAATGCTGGCAAAAGAGTTCTTATCTGGACGGGTAGTCCAGACTATGTCACTCATAGCATCCTGTACTTTTATAGAGCTACTACTGATTTTTTCGATCAGTTCCTTTACTGTTTCTGGTCGTTGTTGTAACCGATCCTGTGCTACCTGACTCAGAATAGCAATACTACTTAGAGTAGAGCCAATGTCGTCATGCAGGTCACGGGCAATGCGACTCCGCATCTGCTCATTCATTTTTAGGTGTTTGATGACTTCGTTTTGGGCTGCTTCATTTTCTCTACGGTATTTATTAATCTGAAACGCTATCGCGAACGATAACAGAATTACTTCAAGGGCAGATCCAATCTGCATGGCATTACGGGTAATGTGATTGCTGGGCAGGATATTGGATAATTGTAATACAAATATCGCGGCGCTGATAAGGAGTAATGCCCAGATCGCTGTAAAGAAAATTCCAAGCTTATAACCTTTATACCCGATGATAATGCCTAAAAAGAACAGATAGATCGTAATAGCTAGAGCCGCTCCATGTAATAGTGTAATGCCTTCACTTCGTAAAGGCGTTAGCGTCAGGATAAAACCTGCCACGACAGGAGTTAATAAGGCCCATTTGATCCATCTTGTAACAGGTAATCGATATTCAGCATACAGGAAGCCATTGACAAATAAAATGGCAAACACAAAGGTCCCTGTTATAAAAAAGGAAGTATATCGGTTAAACCAAACAGCATCAGGCCAGAGATATTCATGAGCCAATCCTTTTTGATAACTGAAAAAAGCAGTAAAAAACAGCACATATAGGAAATAATACACATAGGTACGGCTGCCAAAAAGATAAGAGATATAGAAGTTGAAAATTGCAACTGCAAGCATAAGTCCAAAATACATACCCTGAATGAGATCATTGGTATGATTGTATTCAAAGAAAGTATGCAAAGAAGCTACTTTAACTGGAATTACTAAGGGTAAGGAGTTTTGAACACGCAGATAGTAAGTATTGGTTTGCTGAGGAGGTAGGTTCAGGTCAAACAGAAAGAAATTGGTATGAAATACACGATTGAGAAAGGGAGTATAAATGCCGGATCGGGTAAGTATAGAATAGGGTTCGGCTGTATTAACGGTTTTATATAAAGTGATACTGTCTATAACTGGCTCTGAAATTTCCAGGAAAAGGTTGTCAGGAGTTTGATTTTGTAAGGTGAATCGTAACCATATCACAGACTTGCTTACACCAAAGTTGACAATCTTCTGTGTGTTTACTATAAATCGCTTCTTTTGTACCTCATCAATAGTTAGTTGGGTTGTAATATCTTCATACACTTCAATGGAAGGGCTAATGTCAAAGAAGTCTTTTTTGTCTTTTAGTATGGCCGTTGATTGAGCATGTACAATTTCTAGGGTATACCAAAACAGAATAAGCCAGATACTAAATTTCATATAAAGGGACGGAGTTTCTGCAAAATACTAATTTACAGTAATTTGTGGACAAAGTTATAGGCCATTTTTCGATTTACGACAATAGTACCAGGTAAAATAAGGTATAAAAAAAGTCCCTACCTATGAGGGTAAGGACTTCGTATCTCTCTGCTGACAAGAAGTTAAGTTGTTACAGTTGCCTGTACAAATCGCTTGATATCACCACAGGCAATATAGGATTTGCCATCCGAAGCGGTATTTACTTCGTCTACTACATATAAGGTTCCTTCTTCTCGAATGGAACGGGGGAAACGCATATTCCAGGTAGATTCGTAGCCGTCCGATACTACCCGTGCCCGTAGTTTGCTACCATCTTTTACACATTGCACCAGTACACCATCTCCTACCTGATCAGTTGTTTCCAGATCCGCAGCTGTAGGAGCCCCGGCTGATGCTTTGCCATTACTGCTCTTACGTGTACGTGTTGCAGAAGCAAAAGTATCTACTTCACCTGCTTTGGCATAGCGGTTAATTTCTCCTTTCACCCGATAAAAAGAACCATCACTGGACAGTTCGAGTCCTTCTACTACGTAGCGGGCGTTTTCTGCACGAATAGCTCTTGGAAACTGTACATTCTTGTCCTGATCATATGCATCAGACAATACTTTGATACGTAATTTGCCACCTTCACGCACACATTGCAGTTCCACGCCTGTGCCTACTTCTGTTACTACTTTCAGTGCCTTCACCTCTTCTCCTGCAGATACACCCCGGCTACCCAGATCTGCCCGGTTACGGTTACGTGCCTGGTATGACTGATCCAGTAGTTCCTTACGGCCTTCATTGCCTAGTGCTTTTTGCGCCATCCGGCTGGCAAAGTATTCGAGCTGCTCTATTTCCTCTGCAATTTCAAAATGCTCATGGAGGCCTTTTTCCTGTAACTCACGAATCAATGTACGTAATATCTGTTCTGCATCCGCATTGTGTCCAGATTCCAGTAGCTCCAAGGCAGATTCTTTGGCTTTGGCAATTTTCAGTCTGTTTATCTCAATGAGAATGCCACTAGAAGGAGCCAGAGCAGATTCTTCCTGAGTTCCTACCTGTGCTGTAATGTCTATTTGTCCATTTATTTGCTGGATAGCTCCATTCTGCACAACTTCTGCTGTAAATGTTAGCTTACCAATTGGCAATGTTCCTTTGGAAACTTCTGGTAAGGTAAGTGTTAGACCTAGTAATTTGTCTTCCCCTGTATAAATATCACCTAAGGTCAGAATGGTTTGTCCATTGGCAGAGGTTTGGGTTTTGGCAATACTGAGCACATCAGACAATTGTATTCCGGAGGCCAGTTCCAGTGTAGCAGAAAGATTTTGTGCTACAACCGATTTTAAGCTATCCAGCTCAAAGGTAAATACATCTGAGGCCTCATCCATACTCTGAATAAAGTAGAAGTTACCTGTAGCTGCCTGAGCCATGCCTATAAGTAAATCTTCATTGAATCCCCGTCCAAAACCAAGGGTGGTGGTAGTAATACCTTCTGATGCTTTCTTGCCGGCTGTTGCCATCAAACTTTTGGGATCAGTAATACCCATATTGGCATGCCCGTCTGTAAGAAGCAGAACACGGTTTACTTTCTGAGGATCGTAATTAGCCTTTATGTGTTCGCAGCCTTGTAACCAGCCGCCAGACAGATTGGTGATACCGCCGGCACGTACTTTATGAATCAGCGTTTTAACAGCTTCTTTGTCTGTGACTGGCTGCGGTCCAAAAATGGTATTTACATTGTCGTCATATACCACGATGGAAATAATATCGCCGGGTTCCAGTTTGTTGACAACTGCTTCAGCGGCTTTGAGAGCATGTTGCAAAGGAGCACCAGCCATAGATCCTGACCGATCTATAACCAGTGAAAGATTTAGATTGCGGCGCGCTGCCTGTGGCAGATCAGATTGAAAACGGATGAGCAAGTCAGTGGGCTGGCTAATGCCTTCCGGTAAAATGGTTTGAGAAAAACTGTAGCTGGGTTTGAGCATAAGATTGGGTATAATAGATTGAGGTTAGCTGGTAATACTATCTTTGATCTTAACAATACTAAATATTGTTCAATTAATTAATTCCTGCCAGGCTATATTGCCAGGTGCGAGGTAATATAAAAATGCAAGTCACACAAAATCCGATGAAAGAAGAAAGTTTGGGAATTTAGTTACATCGATACTAAGCGTTATTGTCAGACTATGTAAGTGTGTGCAGCTAAAGTTAGAAAAAAAAGATATTTCATTGATAAATAAAATACGAATAATTGATAGAGATAAGGGATGTTTTTTGAAAAGTAGCAAACCTATACAGCAAGTAAAACAGTTTTTTACTTACATGATTTTAAGAAATATACAGCATGTATGATAGAATGCTGATTTACAGAGTTAAGCATCAACATAAGACTTGTCTGCACTTTCAGAATGAAACTATGGGAGGGGATATTTATACAGGCATGCTTTTTTCCTTTTAATGTGACAGGTTAAATATGATGCATTATTAACTAATGTTATGAAAGTGAAAAAGAAATATATCATACTACTTTCCATAGTGGGAGTATTGATAGTGGCAAGGTTATTATTGCCTTATTTTGTGACCCGATATGTAAACAAGGTCCTGGCGGATATTCCCGGCTACTGGGGAAAAATTGATGATGTAGATATACATCTTTACAGAGGTGCCTATCAGGTACAGGGAATGAAACTTTTTAAAGTGGAAGGAAATCAACGGGTTCCATTTCTGGATTTTCCGGTTGTAGATCTATCAGTATACTGGGATGCTATATTCAAAGGAGAGATTGCCGGAAAGGTGGCATTTGACAAACCCGTAATCAACTTTATTGGAGGTAGCAGTGAAGAAAAAAATCAGAGTGGTAAGGATATTGACTGGACCAAACCATTAAAAGAACTAATGCCTTTGCAAATAGATCAGTTGATTGTACGGAAGGGAGCCATCACCTTCAATGATTTCACCACCCGACCTAAGGTAGATCTGTCTATGAAAGATGTAAATATGACAGCTACTAACTTAAGTAATGCTCAGCATAAGTCTGAAACACTGCCTTCAGATGTAAAGCTGACAGCTAATTCGATTGGGAATGGAAAGCTTAACATCTTAATGAAGATTGATGTACTGAAGCCAATGCCTGACTTTGATATGAATTTGAAATTTGAAGATGTCAATATTCCAGCTTTAAATGATTTTTTCAAAGCATATGCAAAAGTGGATCTGGAAAGGGGCAACTTTAATCTTTATAGTGAACTGGCTTTACGGGAAGGTGCTATCACCGGATATGTGAAACCCATAGCTCGCGACCTGAAGTTTATTGACTGGAAAGACAAAGAGGAGACCAAAAATGTGGGCCATCTGCTTTGGGAAGGTATCGCCGGCTTGGTAGCAACAATCTTCAAGAACCATCCCAATGATCAATTGGCAACGGTAGTGCCTGTTTCAGGTACTCTCTCCAAAACTGATATTAATACATGGAAAACCGTGGTGAATATACTTCACAATGCATTTATTAAAGCATTGCCTATGGAAACCGATGGCACGGTAACCTTCGCTGATGCCATTGCTGCTTATCGGGAACAGATGGTAAAGGGAGATAAAGAAAGTGAGAAGGATAACAAAAAAGAGGAGAGAGCCAAGAAGAAGGAAGAGCGTAAAGAAAAAAGAGAGGAGAGAAAAGAAGAACGAAAAGCAAAACGTGAACGAAATAAAGAACAAAATAGTGTGAGTGAATAAAGTGCTTGCAATGTTTACTAACAAGTGTCTGGCACTTTGGATCATCCATGTGCCAGACACTATTTTTTTTGATACTACCAATTTTGCTCCTTTAGTAAAGAAATTTTGAGACAAGTCAGGATAAACAAAACATGCGGTCACTTTGGTAGCTAACAAACCCTTTGATTGTAACGAAAGATTCAACAAGTATGAAAATGTTTTATGCTGTATTTGGGGAAGGAAAAGACCTGAGTGTAGTGCAGATGAGTTGTCGGGCTATTATTGTATTTCTGATTGCATATGGCTTAATCCGTGTATCCGGAAGAAGATCCTTCGCCATTCATACGCCTGTTGATAATATTGTGGTCATATTGCTGGGTGCTATTCTGAGCCGTGCGGTGGTTGGTGCTTCTCCTTTTATACCTGTAGTTTGTGCCAGTCTGACACTGGTATTATTGCACCGGATTTTTGGATGGTTTATGGCACATAATACCCGTTTGGGTAGATGGATAGAAAGCCGGAAAATTATTTTGTATCAGGATGCCCGGTTTATAGAAGAGAATATGAAAAAGGCGCTAGTTCGAAAAGAAGATATTATGCAGGGAATCCGGCAGGCTATCCATACTGAGGATTTAACGAAAATTGATAAAATATACATTGAAGGAAATGGGAAGATCAGTATACTTATAAAAGAAGTCTAAAAACAGGAAGCTAAACTTTGAGTTTTATGACCATAATTATGCTCATGTGGTTGCTTAAACTGAACTATATGCAGAATGACTCTTGCGGTGAATTCAATGCATGAAAACATGATGGCAGATAAGTCTATGGTATGTTCGGGTCAAAAGTGCTTTTGCCTAGAGTTCACCGCAAAATTGCCGATGCGTTGAATAAACCGCAAAAATGTTTTTGCATAGAATTCACCACAATTCACTGCTTGCAGCGAACTATATGCAGTACAAAGATATTGCTGGAATAAAGATGAGATAATTGTTTTGCTACAAAAAGCTCATAAAAGAATTATTGGCTATTCTTCACTGTAAATGTAAACAAATCAGGACGTGAATAATGACCGATTACATCAAAGTCCAGTTTACTTTGAATAACTTCATCCATATCCAGCTCTGCTACCAGTACACCTTTTTTATCCCAAAGCGGACCTGCTATACATTTTCCCTGAGGAGAGACAATTACACTTCCTCCCCGACAAAGGACTGAGTCATCTTCTGCAAGTTGTACCTGAAATTCTGTTGGGTAATCATCTTTATGAAAATACTGGTTACAACCTATTACAAAGCATCTGCCTTCACAGGCAACATGTTGCATAGTTGCTGTCCAGGTTTCACGAGCATCTGCGGTAGGAGCTATATAGAGTTGAACACCTTGCTGATATAAAGCCATACGTGCCAATGGCATATAGTTTTCCCAGCAGATCAAACCGCCCAGTTTTCCAAACTCTGTCTGTACAGTAGTAAGTACGTCAGCTCCATGGCCTTCTGCCCACACAAGTCGCTCAACTCCGGTAGGCTTGATTTTGCGATGCTTACCCATATAGCCCTGATTAGGAGAGATATAGATCATGGTACAATACAAACTACCATTTATACTATCTCTTTCTGTAATACCTGTTACCAGAAATATCTGATGGGTTTTGGCAATTTGTTCTAACTGTGCTAAGTGTTTTCCAGGCAGTTCAAGACTATTTTCCCAATATTGCTGATACAGTTGCCTTCCCTGATTACTACGTTGTCCAATTGTAGAGCCGAACGTAAACTTTCGAGGGTAGCCCGGAATGAATGACTCTGGAAACACAAGTAGCTGGCAACCCTGGGAGGCATATTCGGCAATTGTATTTTCCATTTTCTGAATCGTTGCTTCCAGATTAAAAAATACAGGGGTTTCCTGTACTACAGCTACTTTTACTCGCATAATGAGATTTGAAACAATAGGTAGATTTACAAAAGTATGTGTAAAAGGATATTTTTCAAGTTTTGGTTTGACTTATGATACCTTTAGAAAACAACAGCATGAGGTTTATAACCATAGACTTAGAAAAATATTTCCTGAGCTAGTCTGTAAGTATTGGCATGGGCATCTACAATATCTGCTATCCGAGTGGAATATCCACCTCCCATACTGGCTACCACCGGAATTCGGTGTTGTTTGCATAGCGTCCATACTATGCGATCTCGCTCACGGCAGCCGTCAGGTGTGAGGGAGAGTTTTCCCAGTTTGTCGGTAGCCAACACATCCACTCCTGACTGAAAAAATATAAACTCAGGTTGGTGGATATCTATCAACTGAGGCAGATTAGTACTCAGTAGCGAAAGATAATGTTTATCATCTGTAGAATCCGGTAAAGGTATGTCCAGATCCGATTGTTCTTTATGCAGAGGATAATTATTTGCCCCATGCATACTAAAGGTAAATACACGTGATTCATTCTGAAAAATCTGGGCAGTGCCGTCTCCCTGATGGACATCCAGATCTATCACCAGAATTTTTTGAGCTAATTTCGTCTCCAGCAGGTAGTTTGCACCGATTGCGATGTCATTAAGGAGACAAAAGCCTTCACCTCTGTTGGTGAAGGCATGGTGAGTACCGCCAGCAATATTCATGGCCACACCATATTGCAAGGCAAAGTGTACAGCTTGGATTGTTCCCTGAGCAATGATAATTTCGCGCCTTACCAGAGACTCGGATAGCGGAAAGCCTGTTCTCCGAATCTCTGCCGGAGTCAATGTCTGATTTTTAAGCTTTTCCCAATAGGATTTTTCATGGGTGGTTAAAATCCATTTTTCTTCCAATGGCGTAGGTCTAAAAAAGTTTTCAGAGGAGACAGTCCCTTCATACAGAAGTTGTTCGGGAAGCAATGTGTATTTCTCCATGGGGAAGCGATGACCCTCAGGCAGAGGATGTGCATATTCAGGAGCCCAGGCAATCTTAAGCATTTTGTACAAAATGGTTTGAATCGGTAAAGTTATTGGTAAACCAGAAACACGGGTATTTGGTTTGATTTGCCTTTAATGAGGTATTTTTTCCGTTCCTGTAAAATAGATTGAAAACTGGCACATATTGGTGCATATTTTGATTAATACATACAGACTACAACTAATGAAACACTGATAAAATGAGTGTTAATTGTTAAAAATTAATAATTGGGAGATATTTATTTTACCCTGAGAGAGGGTAAAGTGTGGATTGTAAGAACTGTATGAATCGAAGAAAGATATATTGGCTGTGTCAGATTATTGGCTGGACAGGGTATTCGCTGAGTGACCTCATTATATACATTTTACGGGATGGCTATAGTTATGGACAGGTTGTCAATGTGATTATTAGCATAGGTTTAGGAATTGGTATTACACATCTTTATAGGTTAATTTTAAAGAGGTTACATTGGCTGGAGTTGCCATTAAGCCAGATTATTCCACGTACTTTGATGGCTGTACTCATTATGGCAGTCACCATGGTAGTATTAAGTGTACCTCTCGAATATTTTACTATCCCACGTGTACAAAAACGTTTTGATGAGATAGGAGGGATACCTGTGATTTACCTTGCATGGGGATTTTTGAACTGGACAAAAAATCTGCTGTTATGGTCTGTGATCTATCACGTATATCAGTATTTCTCGCTGAGCAAACGCAATGAAATAGAACGGGTACAGCTCGAATCATCTGTGAAAGATTTTGAGGCAAAGATCCTGCGGGCACAGCTCAATCCACACTTTATGTTTAATGCGTTAAACAGCATTCGGGCTTTGATCTATGAAGATCCTAATAAAGCCAAAGAAGCCCTCACACAACTCTCAAGTCTTTTACGTAACTCTTTACTTAGTGACAGACAGAAAACTGTTAGTCTGAATGAAGAGTTGAAAACAGTCCAGGATTATTTGTCACTGGAAAAAATCCGCTATGAAGATCGTCTTGAGGTACAGACCAATATCAGCCCTGATACATTGAATGTACAGGTGCCTCCTATGATGGTACAGACGTTGGTTGAGAATGCAGTAAAACATGGCATTTCCAAACCACTAAAGGGGGGCTTTATTTCCATACAAGCTCAACTGGAAAGAAACTTCCTAAACCTGATTATTCGGAATACAGGTAAACTGGAACGTGCCGAAAATTCAGATGGCGTTGGCTTACTTAATACTTCTCAACGCTTGGTACTAATCTACGGAACAGGCGCCTCATTTCGGATCAATCAGGAAACCGATGAAGTAGTACGTGCCGAAGTACGATTGCCTGTTCAATAAAAATACAAAAATTTTCTACCTGTCAGTCAGTGTGTTATGTGTTTGTTATGAGAAAGTTGTAATATTTTTGGATCGGAGCTATTGCGTTGTAAAATAATTTATCTACTTTTGCACCACGTTAAGCGAAACGCAAGACGGAAAAGAAAAACGGTGCGGTAGTTCAGTTGGTTAGAATACCGCCCTGTCACGGCGGGGGTCGCGGGTTCGAGTCCCGTCCGCACCGCAAGAAGGCTTTCAGTTCACGCTGAAAGCCTTTTTTGTTTATCAGTTAATTGCTTCCGGAGCACTAACAAAATTTGTAGGTTAACCTCCTAATAGGAAGTAAAAAAGCCTCTTTTGTACTTTAAACAATCTCTTCTACACAACCAATAGCTAACGTTTTCAATGCCACAGGTCATACTACCTCTATTATGGATAGCTCCTTTCCTTACTGAAGCGTTAAGACAGCCACTGAATCATACCAGTTGTCTGATAAACATTCAGTTAGCAAATGATAGTTTAGCAGATAGGGCTACAGAGAATGTTTACATGCTTCCAGAGGTGAGGGCGAAGGAGAAGTATATTCAAAAAATAACAGATGGAAAACAGGGTGTGACACTTCTTGTCCGGGCAAAACCTACATTACAGGAGCCTTTTTATGTTATTCAGGTTGGATATAATAATCCAGATCGGCTAATCGTATACTATACTTTTTATGTGTACCCCAAAAATATGCATATCAAAGTATTAGATACTGTTAGTGGGAAGGTTATTACTCTCTCAGAATGGAGAGCAGGAGGTGCACTATAAATTGTTAAGCCTGGATTGCTCTAAATTTATTAGCAAAGCTGTATCTAAGAGTTGTAAAGTGATTCCTTCTTTCGTAGAAATAGATAAAACAGATTCCGTCCAGGCTTTTTATATATTTTTTTTATAAAATGATTGGAAGGGTATTGCGTCATAAAATAATTTGCCTACTTTTGCACCACGTTAAGCGAAACGCAAGACGGAAAAGAAAAACGGTGCGGTAGTTCAGTTGGTTAGAATACCGCCCTGTCACGGCGGGGGTCGCGGGTTCGAGTCCCGTCCGCACCGCAAAAGGCTTTCAGAATTCTCTGAAAGCCTTTTTTGTTTACGGCCTATTTGTTTTGTCAGTTGTAATTACAATAGAAGCTGTTAATCCAATCAGAGGATGATGGGTTTACTCACTTTATTGACGGAATGGTTTCTGTGAAGAAGACGAGGATGAATAAATCGTGAGAAAGCCATAAAAGACCTCTTTTATAGCTTTCTTATCCTAATGTATTTTGATGGGATTAAATCCTGTATTTCAAAAAAGCATTAAGAGACTACATTTTTATATGTCTCAATGCATAATCAATAGTATCTGCAGACAGGAATTGTTCTGTAATTTCTTCTTCTTTTTCTGCAAAATCAGAATCACCTACTAGTTTTTCTGTCTCCATAATCTCATAGATCAGATATTGAGTAAAGTCCTGAAATATTTTTCCTTTCTGCAACGGGTCATGTGAAAATAAGTATATCTCACCACTTACTTTATCAAAACATACTGGATCGTTGCCCGGACTTTCTGAAAAAACGATCATTGAGCTGATTTCTGGTAATGTGAAATATAATTTTACAAAGCTCCAGTTTGTATCAGCAAGAAACATCCACTCATCGGGCTTCTTTAGGTTATACATAAAATCAGAACTTTGGATTCCTCCAAAATAGAGATAGTACTCCCACATAGCTTCAGGCATCTTTATTTCAAGTCTGGCTTCCGTTTCCTGAAGCCCACCCGAGTCAAGACCTTCACACTCAATATCATAGTTCTCAAGATATGTGGTAAGTTTTTGTATCCAGTCCGGCTCTCCGATTTTTTGAACAGGTAGGTAAAAGTTTGTTGGCATAAAGTAGCTTTTAGAAAAAATGATAGATTCTATTTTGCTTCCTATCAATGGGAGTTATTGTACTGAGATAGTTCTTGAATGATTGGTATTTGCTTATCAAAAAAGTCTGTAGATAACAGAGCTGCTTTTGATTGTTCATTTTCTTGAAAATCTTGATAATTTTTTAATGTGTTTTCACCTTTTGAGTCTTTAATAAATTTAGCTAAGGCCTGTGCTTGCTGTTTTTCGATTTTTGTTTGCTCATTCACGAATGCCTTCCATGAATCCATATGCTGAGTAATGTGGTTTGATTGATTTTGCCTATCTATGAACACCATTGCCTCGATGACTACTTTCTGATCAAAATATAAAGAAGGTTTTGTCAGATAGTAGTCAAGGTATTGATGCAAGTATTGTATACACTGATTGGTATTAAAGAAAGCCAGAGTTAACGCATATATATGTCCCACACAACACACTTCACTTTTTATGAGATGAGTCCCGATGCATTCAATAAGGTCTGTGTATCCTTTTACAGCTGCGAAGTAAGATCCTACCAGTCTAGTTCTCCAGTTAAAATCACCCAATAATAAAAGGCAGAGATCTGGTGTTATTTCATGTTTTATTGCCTTAACGGATTCGATCCAATCTACAGAGTAATAAGACACTATATCCATATAGTAAGGGTTTACCCACTTTTTATAGAAATCAGCAGATAACTCCTGATTATTTCTATGAACTGGTAAATCCTTAAAAGGAGATATGTGTCTGACAGTAGCACCTGCCAAATGTAAGTTCGCCATCTCGTTCATATTCTCCATGGTAACTTTATTTTAACGTTCAAACTGATCAAATAGTAATTGATTTATTCTCTACTAAGCTATAAGTCTATTTATTTTCTGTCATTTTACCAAAATGCAATAATTCGAAAATCTGATAGATCTGGTATGTATATACTAGTTCTCATATAAAAATAAATCAATGTAACTGCTTGTTTTCCAGGTATTATTTTTGTTGTTTGTTTGTCAATTGCCTGAAAGTAATTCCATTAGTGGCATTGCCGTAAGGGCAATTATTTTTTACGTTTTAGTACACTTTTGCTTGCTTCATTTGGGTACTATGGTACATTTTAATCAAACAGGCGTATAATGCATTTGTCAGATGCTATTATATGCCTGTTTTCTTATACACTTCTGAATCAGAATATTACTCAGTACGGTTTGTACTGCGTTTTATATAGAGCTTGTTTGATATCTTAGTAGGAAATAGGTAAGGAGAAGAGAATAAGAAGATTGCCAGACTTAGCAACATTGCCTTTTCACGCGAAGATAGTACCCAGGTTGTAAAATTTCGCTACTATTTTCCAGTTAGCTTATTTTTTATTGTGGGAAGAATAGTTGTATGTGTTTTTTGGAAATGAGGTTATCAACTATAGTATTTATATAATTTGAAAAGCGAACCTTGCCTTGTAAGAAATGAGCTGTAAATCTTGTGGTTAGTTTCCGGCTGACTTGTAATTTTGAATCACTGATTAAATCACTTTATGTAAGTCAAAAGACTTGTTGAAAAGCCATAAGCATTGCTTATGGCTTTTTTCTTTTTAAGGTATATTGTGTTGAAGATTAGATTGTTAAGAGTTGGGTATTCGCTGATATTTCAGTGCTACAATACCACATGGAAAAGCAGTGGAATGAATGAGACGGAAGTTGCTTTTATCCTTAAATATAGGTAACCCTGCCCCCAACGCTGACGGGTTGAGAAGAAGGTGATATTCATCAATTAAATCATTTTCTATAAGGGATGATACAAAAGTAGCCCCTCCATAAGCAATGATATCTTTGCCTTCCTGACTTTTCAGCTTAGTGATTTCAGTTACCAGATCTTCTTGTGCCAGCCTGGTGCGGGGCCATTGGACTTCTTTGAGTGTATGAGAAAAGACTACTTTAGGTGTATCATTCATCTTATGGGCACCTGCATCTGCAGTGTCAGGATTTGAGGCCATTGACGCCCAGGCGTCAATAAATCCTTCTGCCAGTTTTCTTCCCAATAAAATCAGATCAACTGGTTCTGTTAGTTGAGTCACATATTGATTTAACTCATCATCCCAATTCCAGATCATCCAGTCCATTTCCCCATTTGGACCAGCAATATAACCATCTATAGATATTTGTACCTGTAATTTTAGCTTTCTCATGTTAGCAAAGTGTTAATGATATAGATATGATGTATTATTCTGATTTACTTTCATGAAGGCAAAGATATAGAACTGTCTTTTGTAAATAGGAGGGAGAAAACGACATAATAAAGGCATAATTGTGACATTTTCTATCTAACTGACTAGTTAAGATAAGAGAACTCAATAGGGCAGAATGCCGCCTATGGTTAATTCCCGCAAAGTAGAGGTCTTGGTTCCGGATATAGACCAGGAACTGTATAAAAATAGATAGATGAATAAGAGAGAGCTCTACCTTGTAAAAGTGAAGAGAAGGCTGATAAAACAATCCTATACAATCTTAGATCACAAAATCGGATAAACTAAGATTGTATAGGAGTCACATTGCTGATGGTTTGACAGATTGGTGTAGTTATTTAGACAGGGTTAGGAACAAAGTTAATCTCCGAACCTTCTTTAAAAACAACATACAATCGTTTCCAGGGCGCCTCATCAAGGATTTGCCATTTGTGGCCTGAACCAGTTGTATCCATAGCAATCAACACATCGCCTGGTTTCAGAATGAATGATTTGCCACTGTTCATAACAAATTCCAATGTACCACTTAATGTAACTACATACTGAGTAGTGGGGGCCGTGTGCCAGTCATAGGTAGAGTGACCTGGCGTTTCTTTAAACTGAAGTGCAACGGCTGTGGTAAGCACATTAGGAGAAACAGTACCTTCTGTAAAATGAGAGTGCCCATCCGGGCCGGTGAATAGTTTATATGCTTTTAACATGCACTTATTGTCTATAAAGTTTGCAGCTCTAAAGATAGTTGTATCTATGATTCCTGTTAGTATTCAAAGCTCCAATTTTTTAATTATTTGTAGTATAATTGAAGAGGCTTATTGTATTCCTGACGACCGATATCTCAGGTTGGTTTGATGGTTCACAGCTTTACTGGTTAATGTATAACTCAGACCTTAAATGTCTAACCAGCATTTCAATATGTCCACTTGACCTGTATTTTGCTCAGATACTTGTTGAGTATCTGCCATTTTTGGGTCAGTAAATAACATTAACCAACAAGATCATGAACACAAAAACAATTTATTGGATCGGCACTATACTTATATCCTTATGGTTTGGAGCAAGTGGTTTTTTTGAACTTACAAAAAATCCTATTGTCTGGGATATCACTGTGCAACTAGGTTATCCGGCACACTTCATTTACATTCTTGGAGTTGCCAAACTTTTGGGAGTAGCGGTTCTCCTGATTCCTGGCAAGCTACTTAGACTAAAAGAATGGGTATTTGCCGGCATCTTTTTCGATATCATTTTTGCTTTCTTCTCCAAAATAAGTGTACTGGGTCTACCTGCTACAGTGGATGCTATGATTGCGTTTACGATTATAACTGTTACCTATGTCATGTTTCGGAGCCTGTATCCTGTAACCTATAGTAGTAACACTGATTTGAGAAAGGATCCGATTTCTGCGTCAGTGTAAAGGTTTATCTTTCTATATATTTTCTTAAAAGTAAAATACCTGTGAATCATTCACAGGTATTTTGCTTTTTGCTTTATGGAAGGAGAGGGGAGGTAAATAAGAGTTTATTATATGAGACAGAAGATCAAGAAAAAAGAACAGATGTGAGAATAAAAGTCTCTGGGCTCCGCGAGTTCGATCGTTTATTCGTGGCCAAATTGAAAACAGTGTCCGCTCAGCGTAGTCAAGGTAAGCATTTTAGGAGATGAGATCTCTTTTGTACCAGCAACTTCTCGTCCCCAGATTGTGTTTTATCACCAACCTGAACAGTGACAAAGAACTTAAGAAAGTTTTTCTATGCTTATTGATTTTTTGTCCTCCTGAAAGTATCCTGTAACAGATAGAGTAATCTTTGTTTCATGTGCAGTTACCTCCAGATACAAAGGTTATTACAATCTCATTAATATAACCAGGGGGAGGTATGGGGGAGATGTTCCCTCTGACAAATAAGAGCTTGAAAATTCTAAATTCAATGAAATGAGTTAGATGGAGGTGTATTGGGAGTAATAAATCTCTACTATATAGTACCAGACTGTTTGGTGTTAAAAAAATATACTCTACCTCATGAAAGGTAGAGTATGTACACAATGATTTAAATTATAGAGCAGTTGGTTAATTTCCAGCTGCGGCCATGATTACATTTACTACAGCCTGGGCTTGAGATATAAATATAACATGACTGCCTTTGAGTTCTGTAATTTTTGCATGAGCACGTTTGTACATGGTACGTTGTGTATCAGGATTAAGAGCTTTATCTTCTGTTGAGACAATGCCATAGCTGGGTTTGGTCTTCCAAGCTGCCTGTTCAACTACTTCTCCAAAACATTTGCCAATAATAGGTACCTGTGATGCACACATAAAATCACTTTGAGCTTTAGGTAGATCTCCTGCAAAACCACCATGAAATTTAGCGGGCTCAAAGTATACAAATCCAAACTGGTCAGGTTTGGTAAAGCCCGCCTCTGGAGAAGGCGGAGTTGCTGATACCCATTGAGCAGTTGATTCACCACTATCAGGTATGAATGCTGATACATACACTAAGCCTGCTACTTTGGGGTTGATACCTGCCTGAGTAATCACTGTACCTCCCCAGGAATGACCAACCAGAATAACCGGACCCTCCTGTGCATTGATTACACTATTGGTAGCATTGACATCATCTGTCAGGGAGGTCAACGGATTTTGTACAATGCTGACATTGTATCCCTTTTTTGTGAGAATATCATACACTGCTTTCCAGCCAGAGCCATCGGCAAATGCTCCATGCACCAATATAATATTCTTTACTTGGGTAGTTTGTGCATTGACATTCCCTGAAGCTATATACAATAGATTTACTACTAATGTGATAATGAGAAATAGTTGGCGGCTAGTTACAAAACAGAATTTGGTTTTCATGGATTTATAAAATTGAATGTGAAAGAATACAGATGATACACGGTTGTAATTGCTTATAGAGGTGACAGTCTGCTCATTAGGTGCCTTTCATAGGCGGAGTCAGTATGGCACGAGTAGCTGCATGGATTATACCAGTTTTGGGATTTTGCAGCATCGCAATAATTTCCCAATCCTTTGTGTAAAAAGGAGCTGGAAGGTTGAGGGTGACAATACCTTCTTTCTCTGTTTTACGATCAAAATTGTAGAGGGCACGCACAATCTGGACATGAGACAAAGTGCGCCCTTTATTTTCTCCCCGTTCTACTTTGCTCATACCCTGCTTCTGCACAAGTGCAACCACCAACTGACTGGTATTATCTTCTCCTGTGACCTGATAATTGAAGCGGGTATTGCCTGCATACTGTGTTTGAAAGGTCTGCGCCTGAAAGACTAAAGAGGTGGATGTTTGTATTTTAAGTGCACTCATTAACGCATCATTGATAGCAGATTCATCAGAGCCTACAAATTCTTTATTTCCATTAATAATCAGTTGAGGTGTATATACCTGACCTGCAAACTGGCGACTGTAAGTATACTGTCGTTTGGAATACTCAGGCTTACTGAATGAATCTTTCCAGCCTAGGCGATCCCAGTAATCAACATGATAGGCAAGTAAATAAATGGGTTTGTTACCTGCCTGTTTTTGAATGCGAGCCAGGAGTTCATCTGCAGGTGGACAACTGGAACATCCTTCTGAAGTAAAAAGCTCCAGTACTGCGAATCCATTGCCTGCAGCTTTAGAAGATAATAAAGTATGTTGATTGACCAGGGTTGTTGCAGATAGCAGAAGGACAAGTACAACACATACAGCAGATAATTTTACTAGTTTCATGGCGGATAATTTTAATTGATTTCGAGTCAAAATTATCCGCCATGGGCATCGTAGCTGAGTGGAAAAAGGCTCAGTTAGACACATTGGGCTGCCAGTCAGGAATTATGAGGTGTGAAGAAGACTTTCATTCTTATCAGATAAAATAATTTCACGTCTCCCATAACCTGCTTTCAGCAAGTAAGTCTTCTGTCGTTGATCAGAGATAGGAATCAATCTAGAGGCTCATCCCTCCATCTATAAGAAATTCGGAACCTGTAATAAATGATGCCTCTGTTTGGCTTAAGTGAGCAACTAGTTTGGCTACATCGTCGGCTTTACCCATGTGTCGTAATGGTATCTGGTCAATGATCCAGGATTTTACACCTGCTAATTCCTCATCGCTATAGCCTGCTTTGCTAAGTATCTCGGTTTCAATAGGACCTGGACTGACTGCGTTTACCCGAATTTTGCGAGGGGCAAGTTCAACAGCTGCAATTTTCATAATAGCATTAAGTGCAGCTTTGCTGGATGAATAAATAGATGAATTCGCGCCGTTCATACTAGCGGTATTGGACGAAAGAAATACTACAGAAGCGCCTTCATGTAAAATAGGAATGAAGCGACTTAGTGTAAAATATGCTCCTTTGAAATTGACATCCATCACATAATCAAATACTTCCTCAGTCGCAGTTTCAATTTCTGCTCCACCTAATACTCCTGCATTAATAAACAGAATATCAATCTTGCCAAATTTGTCTTTAATTGTTGTTGCCAACTTCTCAATGGCAGACAGATTGCCCTGGTCTGCTACTAAACCCGTTACTCCCAGTTCCTGTGCTGCAATTTCTACGGCCTGCTGACGACGTCCGGTTATGATTACGTCTGCACCTTGTGCTTTGAATTCTTTAGCTGTAGCATAGCCAATGCCACTGTTACCACCAGTAATCACTGCTATTTTTCCTTTTAGATTTTCCATTGTATTTGAATTTAAATTTCTTGCAAAGCTATTTTAAATTGGTATAACTTTGTAACCAGTATAACAGAGTATACCAACATGGAAAATAAAAAGAGGCTTAAACTGGCAAAAGAAGTACTTTCTGATCCACGTAATCCCAAGGAGGAAGTACAGGCACTTCAGGATACTATATATGCCATTGGAGGCAAATGGAAATTGCCCATTATCAATTCTATATGTAATGGAAACAAACGCTTCCGCGAGATTGAACGCAGTATTCCAGGCATTACTACCCGTATGCTTTCCAGAGAACTGAGAGAGATGGAGGCCAATCTGATAATTAAAAGGACTGTAACAGATACCATTCCGGTTGTAGTTGAGTATTCACCTACAGAATACTGCTATACTTTTGGAGATATTATACTGGAGATGATTAAATGGGGCAAAGAACATCGGGAGCGGATCAAGAAAGATTTATCTTCTGAACTTTGATGGGATAGGATTTGAATATGTTTTGTCTGTTTCAGGTAAGAAATGTCTAACTCAGCATTCATAGTGTCTAACTCGCAGTAATAATGGTATTCATAGTAAATAATCAGCTATACTTTTGATCTACCTGACTGACAAGTGTCGGTTGGAAAAATCAAACGTTTAACTGAAAAGAATATGAACACCACTAAAAATATAAATCGTCGTCACTTTCTGAGTATGGCTTCCTTTGCTGTGACAATAGCAGAACTGAGCAGTATAAATCTGCTAAATGCAGAAAGTCGCACACAGGCAGATAGATATAATCCTATTAGTACAAAACAGACATCTTTTGAACAGATCAAACAGATTAAAGCTGGCGTACTTGATGTTGGGTATGCAGAGGCAGGACCATCACATGGGCAACCTGTAATTCTTCTGCATGGCTGGCCTTATGATATTCATAGTTATACAGAGGTAGCCTCATTACTTGCAGCAAAGGGATATAGGGTTATTGTACCCTACCTGCGTGGATATGGAACTACACATTTTCTATCTGCTCAAACACCTCGCAATGGACAGCAATCTGCTTTAGCAACAGATGTAATTGCACTAATGGATGCATTGAAGATCGAAAAAGCTATTATTGGTGGTTTTGACTGGGGGGCACGTACTGCAAATATTGTGGCAGCCTTATGGCCGGAACGGTGCAAAGCTATGGTAGCTGTAAGTGGTTATCTGATTGGTAGCCAGCAAGCAAATCAGACACCGCTGTCGCCTAAAGCAGAATTGTCCTGGTGGTACCAATTTTATTTTGCTACGGAACGTGGTCAAATGGGTTACCAGGCCAATCGACGTGATTTTGCAAAGCTTATCTGGCAAACTGCTTCACCTAAATGGCAGTTTGATGAGCCTACCTTTGCACAGTCAGCAACGGCATTTGATAATCCTGACCATGTAGACATTGTAATTCATAATTATCGCTGGCGTTTGGGACTGGTGACTGGTGAGAAACAATATGATGAGTTGGAGAAAAAGCTGGCTACAGGTCCTGTGATTACAGTACCTGCGGTTACACTGGAAGGCGATGCCAATGGCGCTCCACATCCAGACCCTTCAGTGTATGCTGCTAAATTTAAAGGCAAATATGCTCACCATACACTTATGGGAGGTATAGGACATAACCTTCCCCAAGAGGCTCCAGTTGCTTTTGTGGATGCAATCCTGGAAGCAGATAGCTTTACAAAATGATAGTCTGGAAAATAACATATATTTATCTGAGGTAGGAACTATACCTTCGCTATAGTGTCCAAAGCGATTATGTTTGTTTATGGCAAAACCCCAATTTAAAATATCTCAGGTAACCATCTGGATCAGTTCCATTTTTCTGGGACTGCTATCCTCTGTGCCACAGATGGCCTCACATACCTTCAATCTGGCGGAGGCTGCTGTCAATGCGGCATTAACAGCTACTTTTGCTTTGCTGATGTGGTATTTTAATATTTTTATGTTGTCCCGTCAGCCTGAGAAATCTCGTCAGCAAAGTATATCCTATTCCAAACTAGTGAGTTCATTGCTGGTCGGACTTGTATTGATGCTGGGACTTGCCTGGATACAGCAACTGATTCTGTCACATATTAATTTTGGCCCTACTATGCTGATGGTAGAAGTGCGGGGTATTCTGATCAACCTGGTATTTTATATGTTTCTGAACCTGCTTCAGCAAAACTATGAAAACCAGTATGTCAACATGGAGCTGGAGCGTATCAAGAATGATAATCTGGGAGCGCAGTATGAGTTATTGAAGCAACAGGTTAATCCACATTTTCTGTTCAACAGCCTGAATACCTTAAAAGCTATGGTGGAGAGTGGAGATGAAGAAGCGATTGACTTTATTATCAAGCTCTCCAACTTTTATCGCTATACATTGGAAAGTCGCAAGCTGGATCTGATTCATGTACATGAAGAAATGGAGATACTCAATGCTTATCTGTT
Organism: Xanthocytophaga agilis; assembly: GCF_030068605.1. Lineage (NCBI taxonomy): Bacteria > Pseudomonadati > Bacteroidota > Cytophagia > Cytophagales > Rhodocytophagaceae > Xanthocytophaga > Xanthocytophaga agilis. The sequence continues at coordinate 260,096 of NZ_JASJOU010000003.1, read as the reverse complement.
TCTTCAGAAAGCGCGGTTTGATAACGGATTTACTTTTACCAATACTCTGGACAGTAATGTACTAACCACCCTTATTCCACCTTTTACCCTACAGCTGCTTGTTGAGAATTGCCTCAAACATAACATCGTTTCACTACAGAAACCCTTGCATATCAAAGTATATCGGGATACAGATTATCTCGTTGTGGAAAATCAGATTCAATTGAAAAAAGGTGAGAATAATTCGCTTGGAGTTGGACTGAAAAACATTGATTTACGTTATAACCATCTGCTTGATAAACATGTAGAAATTAGTAATGACCAGAAAGTATTTAGAATAAAACTACCGCTTATCTATGAACATAATCATTATTGAAGATGAACTCCGGACCGCCAAGTCACTGGAGAATCTTATCTTGAAAAGTAAACCGGGTGCAAAAATAATTGGTCAGTATCAAAGTGTAGAAAGTTCGGTAGAAGCGTTGTCAGATGGTGTCCAGCCTGATCTTATTTTTATGGATGTTCAACTGGCCGATGGGCTTTGTTTTGAAATATTTAAATCTGTGCAGGTAACCTGTCCGGTAGTGTTTTGTACAGCGTATGATGAATATTCACTGGAAGCGTTTAAAAGTAATGGCGTAGATTATGTGCTTAAGCCTTTTTCGAAAGACGATATTGCTGAAGCATTGAAGAAAGTTGACCAACTCAAAAATTTCTTTCAGCAGAAAACTGTACCCAATCTGGAAGAACTTCTAACAAAATTGAATCCTTCGAGTGGTAAAACAAGCTTTCTGGTATTCAAAAATCAGAAGTATACTACTGTACAAACAGATACAATTGCCTTCTTTTGTATCCGAAATGATTCTACTTATATAATATGCTTTGACAAACAGGAATTTGTGCTTACTCAATCACTTGATCAGATTACCAATGCTGTATCTTCAAAACAATTTTTTCGTGTGAATAGACAGTATTTGGTTAACTTCAAAGCTATCAAAGAAGTAGAGCATTATTTTTTGCGAAAGCTGTATGTCAAACTAGTACTTGAAACTCCTGATAAGTTATTGATAAATAAGGAAAAGTCGCATGCTTTTCTGACCTGGATGGAAGACCGATAATAAGTAGTTGTTGATTGAACATTCATTTGGTCTTGAGGTCTATTGCTGTTATGAATAGCCAAAGAGACATATTTGTGATAAAAGTAACCAAAATGTTCCTGCTAAAAAGACATATCTCACCCTATACGGGAACCGACTTGCTGCTCGGTATATTTCAGGAAATAGAAAAGGTCATCCAGGCAAGGGTAGCCTATATAAACGAATGCAAGTCGGCGGATAAATGGGCAGAACAAGCCTACCATGAAGTAAATCTGGAAGAAGATGTGACCATTGAGGATATTTCAGCACTTGTTAAAACTGTTATTCAGACATTTCTGAAAACAGTGTATGTAGTAAGCCTGGTGGAAGAAGGCTTTGGGCAAATTATAAAGAATATTGACAGCATATTTGATTCTGTAGAGGAAGCTGAACAGTATGTAGAAGAAAAAACGAATGCTGATCCTGAGTATGAACCAGGATGGTTTGAGTATGAAGTGATGGAGGTTGACAGGGTGTATTTTGAAAAGTAAGACCTGATTGAATTTATCCGTAGGCTTAACATACTAAAATGAATACAATTTTAACCTCGTATGAAAATCATCTATCAAAACGAGTTTTGCTCTATCATCAATTATATATGTACTTGTACCGATTGTATTCTTTCTCAGTTTGAATATCAGGATACACTTTCTATATGCTTTCTACGAAAAGGAAATTTTGTGTTCCATATATTCCGGGATGAGCTTGATACCTATACCGGGAAGATACTGATTAATAAACCGGAGTATGAATATCGGGTTGCGCATGAACATACTGTTCCTGATGAGTGTACTATTGTTAGGTTTCAGGAAAGTGCCTATTCGTATCTGACCTCCTTTTATAAAAATAGTCTGAATGGCTTTTTTCACAAACCGGATCTTCAATCAATACTTATTCCATCTACAGTAGAAATAGATTATCTGCACAACCGCATTTTTACGCTGACTACTTCCGGGAATAACACAAATATGGAAATAGATTGTCTGTTGGTTGAATTTATAGATCGGATATTTCATCTAAGCCTTACCGACGAAACTGGTAAAAGACTTTCTATACGACATAAAGAAAACTATTTGTCGAAAGTAGAACGAGCGAAAGATTATATACTTGCTCATTTTTCAGAGAACATAACCTTATCAGATATCGCTTCCGTGTCTTGCATGAGTACTTTTCATTTTGTGCGTATTTTTCATTACATCACCCAACTGACGCCTTATCAGTACTTGCTGGATGCCAGACTTAAACATGCCGAACAACTCCTGAAAAAAACACATACTGCTATAACCGATATTGGATATTTGTCAGGGTTTAATACACCGGATCATTTTTCAACTGCATTCAGAGCAAAATATAGTATGGCTCCGCTTTTTTTTCGACAAAGGAAAAGAGAGCAATAATTCTAAAGTGGGTAGAAGCCATGAGTGTTAGTTTTGAAATAATTCAAACTAACACTATATGAATAAACAGATAATTCTAAGCTTACTACAGCTCTTAATCCTGTTAAATCTATGTCTTACAATTAACGCCCAAACCATGAATAAGCAAGTCGTATCCGCACAACAACCAAAGATTAATTCCAATGCTTTTATAGAAGCACTTATATTCAATCAACCTTCCGCTGAGTTAGGTGACGCTGCTTCTGTATATGGATGGTTAGTTGGTAGCTGGCAGGTAGAGGCTACTGACTATCTGCCCGATCATAGCCGAAAAACAATCAGAGGCGAATGGCATTTCGCCTGGGTATTAGAAGGACGGGCTATTCAGGATCTCTGGATTGCACCCAGGCGGTCAGAGAGGAGTTCTTCTCTCTCTCATGATCAGAATAGATATGGATCTACCATCCGGTTTTATGATCAGGCTGACAAAAGCTGGAAAATAAACTGGTTCAATCCTGTAAATGGAAACCATACTCAACTGGTTGGCACTAAGCAGGGAAACGATATTGTGCAGAATGGTAAGAATGCAGAAGGTAATCTGATTCGCTGGGTGTTTACTGATATTAAACCAGATACATTCCGCTGGTATGGTGAAGTCTCTTATGATAAAGGAAAAACCTGGCAACTTGAAGTTGAGTTTTTGGCACAAAGACAAAAGACAGAAATACTTTCTAAATAGAAAAAGTACCTGTGAAGGGCAGTGATCTGAGTTCTGTCCTTCACTTTACCCCTAAAAGTCAACTATATCAGAAATTTAAATTAATTATTCACTCATCTATTGCGTGACTATAATTTTTAATTTAACTTTGAAATGCAAAGTACTTTTGATGGTTTGGTTTAATTAAGCTGAAGTATGCTTCCAGAGGATATTTTACTTTTTCATTTCTGTTGATTGTAGTTTGGACAATAGTAAGGGAGAAGTGATTGTAAAACCAGTTTATTACAGCAACTGAGTAGGTCACAGGTACTTATCTGTTATAAGAAAGTGATAAGGATTATATATTCACAAAACAACTATTACTCCATTTCAATTTACTACACTGTGTTATGAAAAATGAAATTCTATCAAATCTGGACAATCCTGGAAAGCTTGAAAGGCTATACAGGGAAGACAAACTAACATTTAAGCGTGAATTTAGCGCTTTGTATCCTGAGCTTAAAGACAATCTCCTGATTACCTTCTGGAAGGAGCGACTGGCACCTGCCAGCGAAGAAATTTCCTGGGGAAGTTCTAAAGACTTGCTATTTGTCATTCTGGTTTCTCTGGTGGCTGGTATAATTGCAAAAGTTCCGGCAATGTTTCAGATTGATGAGGAATGGTTTTATCCCCGAAACATTGGTTTTATTATTTTTCCAGCATTGTCAGCTTACTTTGCATGGAAAAATAACTTATCTGCTGGCAAAATTCTAGGTATAGTGGGGACAATGCTAGCTGGTTTGATCTTCATCAACTCTCTTCCGGGTATTGTGGATGAAAGCGATACCTTACTTTTATCCTGTATTCATTTAGGCTTATTTTTATGGTCAATTTTAGGCTTTGCCTTTGTAGGTCAAATACAAAATGATGATGAGAAGCGACTTCGCTATCTAAAGTACAATGGCGATCTGGTCGTTATTACAACGCTTATTGTGATTGCTGGTATTATTATGACTGGAATCACTATCGGTCTTTTCTCACTGATTGGTCTAAAGATTGAAAAGTTTTATTTTGAGTATGTGGTAGTTTTTGGACTTCCGGCTGCACCTATTGTAGGTACCTACCTTATTCAGGCTAATCCGCAACTGGTAGGTAAAGTTTCTCCTGTAATCGCTAAGATATTCAGTCCTCTGGTATTGGTAATGCTGGTAATTTACCTGATTGCTATGATCTACTCGGGGAAAGATCCATACAATGATCGGGAGTTCTTGCTGGTTTTTAATGCGTTGTTAATTGGTGTTATGGCAATTATTTTCTTTTCTGTTGCAGAAACATCCAGAACTAAAAATCAGGTAGAAATATGGATTCTCCTATTATTGTCTGTGGTGACTATAGTGGTTAATGGCATTGCATTGTCCGCCATTCTGTTTCGAATTTCAGAATGGGGAATTACTCCCAACAGAGCAGCAGTTCTGGGTGGTAATGTGCTGATCTTAGTAAATCTTCTGTTGGTAGCTGTGAATCTTTTTAAAGCTATGTCTAAGAAAGGGGATATAACCGGAGTTGGAAAAGCCATTGCCTTCTACTTACCTATTTACTGTGTATGGACAGTGGTTGTGACATTTATTTTCCCATTGGCATTTGGTTTTAAATAGAGGGAGACCAAAAGAAATGGTTATAGACATACTACTCTGTGGTGATATACAGATCTACTAGTTTTATTCACATATCTACTACTACAACTATAGTCCTCAGGTCTGGGTTTCGCTCAGACCTTTTTTTTATGTTAAGGCTGGCTTTTTTAATAGAGAACAGCTTAATCAGAATCTGGAAGTTCTCATACTAGCCAAGCAACACTAACCTTACTAACTGCATTTAGCAGATGTTAGCTGCCAGCTTATTTTCATCTGTTATTTATCCCTTCCCAATTAATTTTCAGAAACATGATCAAATATGTTTTACCACTACTACTTCTACTGTTTATAATACATATAGTTACATCACAGATCGTAGCTACCAATTTTGTTCAGCAGAAGTTTGCCTCAGATACTGTAAAAAAAGCTATTACAGAACTAACTGCCGAACTGGCGTTAACGCATCCTGGTTTTTATCACTACACATCCAAAGAATTGTTTGATGCCTATATTGACTCTACAAAATCGACCATAACCGATTCCGTTTCTTTGTTAGAGGCTTTCTGAAAATGAAACAGATTGTTGCAAAAGTTAACTGTCTGCTACAGAAATCGTTTTGCCTCAGTACCATGTTGACTACCTAAACCAACAACCCAATTTATTGCCATTACAGGTATGTTTTAGTGGAGGTAAGGCTTATGTAGTGAAAAATTATTCAGATCAATCTTCCATTGAAACTGGTGATGAGATTATTAGTATCAACGGAAGAGATATTCCATCTATAACCCGACAGTTATTTACCTTGATTCCATCAGATGAACATAACCTGACTCTAAAATCCAGAGCTCAGTCCGTTAGTCATAATACCCTATGAAACCGCTACTAGACAGGATGAAGCATAATCTCACGAGAAGAGTTGTCAAACGTTCTGGGTTTATACTGTGCAGTTTATAAGCCCAGACTATAGCATACCAGTTACTATATCAGCTACCCTGATCCCGATTCCATTCTGTTTCATGTCCTCTTCGATGCTGGTAAAGTCACCTTTTCTAGCACTCTGTTGGATGGTGCCACCTTTTAAATAATGGAGGTAATCGCAGGCGTCATTCAGAGTGGAAAAGATGTGTGAAGACATCAATACAATTTTATTCAGTTCTTTCAGCTTTAAGAGGATTTCCTGAATAATACTGTTACTATGAATATCTACTCCATTAAAGGGTTCATCGAGAATAAATACCTCATTTTTTTGTAGTAACAGGCCGGTTATCGCCAGCTTCTTTTTCATGCCTGTTGAATACGTTTCTGCATATTGATGAAGTGGCAGATCGAACAGATTACCCTCTGTGATTCGATTGTTTTTTATTCCTCTGGCATTACATACTAGTTGCAGATATTCCATGCCTGTTATCTTGGAGAAAAAGAACAAGTCAGTGGGCAAATAACCCAGTTCATTTTTTAGGGTGCCTCTATCATAGTGTATCTGTCCCGAGTAGGAAGTAAGTCCTGCTACGCATTGAAAGAGTGTTGTCTTACCCGCGCCATTTTCTCCTACAATCCCATGAATTTCACCCCGGTTAAAGGTTAGAGAAATTTCATGCAAAACCCGGTGGGTTCCATAGAACTTACTTAGTGACTGAATCGTAATCATTTTAAATAGGTAGTAAGTCGTACCAGTGATTTGAAATAGAAATGAGGAATTAAGATAAGGATCAGGGGAGGCATAAAAATTCCAAGTGCCATCTTAATGATCTGTGGAAGATCTGCTTCTTTAGGATAAATGGCATATTTTCCCAGCACCCAGGTGACAGTATATAGTAGGCCTGTTACCAGAATAATAGCTACAATGTATGCATTGACTGGATTAAGTATCATCAGGAGCAATGCAAGAGGTGATACAAGGATAAGACTATGTAGAATAGATTGTTTGACCTTCATCTGCAAAAACTGATGGGCATTGACCGAATGTATCCATACATAGAAAGGTGGTTCTGGAGTCGAATAATAATTCATAGTGAGCAAAAACAGACAGAATAAAGAAAACAATCCTAAATTATAATTCCCGACAACCATACCAATAACGCCAAGTGTATACAGCACAAATAGCAGCAGATAGGTTTTCCGAAATCCTATCGCAAACTCAAAAGGGCGTTTAGAAAAGGGTGTGGGGATAGCATAGGTTGGCAAAGAAACGGATTGGATAAAGATTCCTGATAAACTTCCTGCCACTGCCACCAATGAGGGTAAAAATTGTTGCATACACATTAGAAAGATATAGAAGGGTAGGGCAATCAAACTATTTTCCAGCAGTCTGAGCTGCAGATATCTTTTTTTGGTAAATATATTTTTGAGAAAGTTATTTCTGCTTTTATTTCCCAGGGTATATACGGCTGCCAGTGGCAATAAGGCATACAGATATGGCGCATAGGGAGGCCATAGCTGCAGAAGTTTTGTATAGGATAATTTAGAAAATAGAATAAAGAACGCTCCAAGTAGTAACAGGCCGAGATATGGATTCAGGCCAAAGGCACTCAGGCTTCTGTTTAATCGCTTATACTGAAGTTCAAAATAGGTTATCATTGGTTTATTTTGATGAGTATGTCTCTATCCTGTAGATACATACTATGAAAAGTTGGTTCTGAGCAATTAACGAAAATTTGATCAAATCTGTATCTATACTAGCAGATAGCCAGTAAAGATATAAATGGGCTATTGTTAATTAAACCAGAGTGAATGCATGAAATATGCAGTTCATATATTGTAATTTTCAGAGTTTGCTACTATCAGCACTCATTTGTTGATAAAACCTGTATAAACTGTCAATTAGTGGCTTTTATAAAAGCTATACAGATAAAATAATAGAATTAATATGTAATAAATTTGATGAGTTTGAGGTAAAATAGATGTTAGCCTTTATGTATTTTTACGTAACATTCTGTATCTATTTTATGATAAAAATTATGCCTCCTTCTGGTCAATTTCTGATCTCTAATCTTTCAGGCTTGTTACAACCGAAATCGGCCTGCTAACATCTTGGCTTGCTTATCTCATTCAGACATTACTCATCAGACATTCATTTACTTTGTATGTGTTGTAAATATATTGCTGTTTTCTTCAGCGTTATTTTATGTATAGTTTTTCTGCCTGCATACGGACAAAAAGATTTTGCATTTCAGCATTTTATCGGACCTAAAATTCCTTTGCAATCATTTCGTGGAATAATCAGTGATTCTCAGGGCAACTTTCTGATTTTGGATTCTGATGATAACTCTATTCACAAAATTGACCTATCAGGAAAATATATTACTAAATTTAGATTGCCCAAAAGAGAGGATAACGCAAACCAGAATCCTATATCTATAACAATAGATAAAAATGATAACATTTATGTAGGTAATTGGAATGGTGGGGAGATTATAAAAATGGATAACGTAGGTAAGATTATAGCAAGATTTTTATCTACAGTTAGTGGAAATGGAATGTATAAAGGTCCTGAAGACATAAAAATAGACAATCGAGGAAACATTTACATTGTAGATACATATACAAATAGGGTACAAAAACTTGATTCTAATGGAAAATTTATAATGAAATTTGGAACTTACGGTTCTGGTAACGGTCAATTAAATGCTCCTGGAGATATTGCAATTGATAATTCGTATAACATTTATGTGGGAGATGGACGCAATGCTCGAATTCAGAAATTTGATTCCAGTGGAAATTTTTTATTTTCTTTTGGTTCCCAAGGATCTCAAGATGGACAATTCTACTATGGTCCTGGAATTACTCTTGATAAACAAGGAAATATATATGCTGCTGATCCTTTAAACAAACGTATTCAAAAGTTTGATCCAACCGGAAAATTTCTTTGGAAGTCAGGTACTCCAGATACAGATAATGGAATACTTATGTTTCCCAACGATATTGCAATTGATCCAAGTGGTAATATCTGTGTGCAAGACCTCGAACTTTTCGGCCTTGTGAAATTGACTCCACAAGGTAAACTAATTTCACAAGTCAAATTTGATAAAGAAAACCGATTGTTTACATATCCAAGTGGAATTGCCAGAGACCTGGGGGATAATATTTATGTAACAGATCAGAAAGGTATTCATAAGTTTGACGCCCAGGGCAATTTTCTCTTAAAGTTTACTACACAAGGTATTTTATCTGACGTTCCTGAATCTATAACTATTGACAAATGGAATAACGTCTATGTAATAGACCGACTAGGTAAGTTGGTGAAATTTGATATAAATGGTAAGGTGATCAGTGCTTTTGATGGCACGTTTGGTAGTCCATTTTCGCAAAGTGTAACTACTGACAATCAGGGTAATCTGTATGCATTGAGCAATAATCGTTTTGTAATATATGATCTAAAGGGAAGATACCTTAAGGATATTAACTTGCCTGCTGTAAATAATGGATACTTCAGGTCTATGGCTGTTGATAAACTAGGATCATTATACATTACTTATTCTACTAATACAGGGATTGTTATAAATAAGTGTAGCTCTACAGGGCGATTAATGAGGACATTTAATATCAAAGATGAATCAGGCTACCCATATGGATATAATACTTATGCGGTCAAGATTGGAATAATTACAGATGAAAATAATAACGTCTATCTTACAGATTACTATAATAAAGCTATACATAAAATTGATGCTATAACAGGTAATATCATAAGTTTTGGCAAATATGGAAGCAATGAACAAGAATTTGATGACCCTTTTGCAGTAACAATCAATTCAAAAGGTTTCTTGTATGTAGTAGATTCTGGAAATGACCGAATCTCTGTTTTTAGTACTATCGGAAGTGCCAAAACAAACTTTATTAGTGGAACTATCTTCTCCGATCTGAATCAAAATTGCAAACAAGATACTAATGAGCCAGGACTTTCTGATGTTCTAGTAGAGGCTCAGCCAGGTTCCATATTAACTATGACGGATGCTACTGGCCATTATAGTATGCAGGTAGATACTGGAACCTATACAGTGACACAACAGTTTGCTAATCATGATAAAACAATTCTGATGAAGCCGATCTGTCCGGCTGATGGTAAATATCATTCTGTACAGGTTAAAGAGGGTATGTCGGTAGATGGAATTGATTTTGCAGATCAGGCTACCTCGCTGCCCTACCTATCGGTACATGTAGCTTCCAATCGGCGTCGCAGGTGTTTTACTAATACTACTACAATTACCTACTCTAATAGCGGTTATGCGGATGCCCAGAATGTAAAGGTATCTGTTAAGCTACCTCAGTATGTTATTCTCAAGTCATCAAATGTTGACTATACTATTGATAAAGACAAGAACTATGTTTTTACAATTGGAACATTAAAAGCAAAGGAAACCGGTGCTATTCAGATTACGGATTCCATAGCTTGTGTTGTCGAGGCTCGGGGTATGACAGCCTGTACCCAAGCCTGGATTACCCCTGCCAATAGCTATACCTTACCTGAGAATTCACCCTGGGACCAGTCAGACATTTTACTTACTGGTAAATGTATAGAGAATGGTCGTGTACAGATGGTGATTAAAAATACAGGAAAAACAATGGCTGATAGTGCGGAGTTCAGAATACTATTAAATGCCCAGCTATCTTTCCGCAAAAACTACAAACTTGCGATTGGTGATAGTCTGGTATTACGTATACCAGCCAATGGTAAAACGGTTCGTCTTGAGGCTGATCAGCGACCCGGACATCCGCGCAAATCTCAAACTAACCTGACTATTGAAGGCTGTGTAGCCTCTGTGAGTGATGTAATTAGCAAAGGATATGTAGCTGTATTGCCCCAGGATGATGCTGAACCTGAAGTAGCTAGTGAATGCCTCCAAATTGTAGATTCCTATGATCCAAACGACAAATTGGTAAGCCCTGCCGGTACACCTTCAGACAATTATACGCCTTCAGCTTCTGAGCTGAAGTATGTGATTCGCTTTCAAAACACAGGAACAGATACAGCGTACGCCGTTACTGTAATTGATACATTATCTGAACATCTGGATATAACCACTCTGCAGATGGGAGCTTATTCTCATCGCTATACACTTAAAGTGAGTGGTAAAGGTCGTCCGGTGCTTACCTGGATATTTGCAGGAATTAATCTACCCGACAGCACTCGTGATCAAGCAGGCAGCAACGGATTTATTCAATTTACCATTAAGCCAAAAGTATACCTGCCTGAAAAGGTCCGAATTGAGAACTTTGCTGATATTATATTTGACTATAATGAACCTGTGCGTACGAATACAACGGTAAACGTCATATATGATGTACCACCTGTAATAGACAAACAAAATCAGCTAAATGAGAAGACTATTGTGCAGCAGAAGCCTACCATCAGCAGTTTTACCCCTGAAGGTGCGAAGTTGAGCGGACAGATTACCTTAACCGGAAACCATTATCAGACTGTTCCCACTGATAATATTGTTAAGGTCAATGAAATACCTGTTGTTGTCATATCTGCTTCTGAAACTCAGTTAGTGGTGGCTCTCCCATCAAAGGTTACAACAGGCAGGATTAGTGTAACTACCCCTGCAGGAACAGCTGTGAGTGCTACCGATTTGGTAGTATTCCAACCTCCTGTTATTACAGGCATAAACCCGGCGAAAGCACATCGAGGTGATCAGATTATACTTACTGGAATTCACTTTGAAAGTGTTGCAGAATATAATTTGGTAAAGATTAATGATATTCCTATGCAGGTATTGACAGCAACAGCTACACAGCTTACTGTGGTGACTCCTGAAAATGCAACTGATGGTAAAGTTTCGTTGACTACACGTGGTGGTAGTGTTATAAGTCCATCTGAATTGGTTATTTTATTCAAGCCTGTTATCACAGCCTTCGCTCCGGAAGAGGCTCAGGTGGGTGAGCAGATTCTGGTTACAGGGATGAATTTTAATCCAATATCCAATCAGAATACTGTGAAAATCAATGGTATGGTAGTAAGTATCGTATCTGCAGCCGAAACGCAATTGGTGATTACTGTACCAACAGGAGTAACAATAGGAAAGGTAAGTGTTGCTACGGAGGGGGGCACAGCAATCAGCGAGAAAGATTTTGTACCGCTTTTACCTGTCATTACTTCTTTTTATCCTGCTACGGGCTTTGTAGGAACTCAGGTTATCATTTCCGGAAAATACTACCAGTCAACTGCTTCTGATAATCGTGTAGTTATTTATGGAAAGGAGGCAGACATTATTTCGGCCAGTGAAACCGAACTGGTAATTCGAATTCCGGAAGGAGCTGCCACAGACAAAATTCAAGTAACCACTCCAACTGGTTCTGTGATAAGTAGTACCAACTTTGTTGTACGGGATAATGCAGAATGGGATGATGTGATTGTTATATTTCCAAATCCAACCGACGGAAAGGTGGCTATTGATCTTTCTCAGTCTATGGCTCAAATGCAACAGATTGAAATATTTAATAATATAGGCAAACGCATATTATCTGAAAAGGTTACTGCAATAACTTCAAAATACGAAGTGGATTTGTCTGGAAATGCAACTGGATTGTATCTGATTTTGGTGAAAACTGACAAAGGAACTGTTACCCGAAAGATAATACTCAAATGATACCTGTTCATATTTATGAAAGTAATAGAAAATAGAATCAAAACGATTTTTATCATTCTGTTTGTATTATCTTCCTGTGAGAACAGTTCTCATACGAATAATGGAACTCCTTTGTGTTCAGGTATTTCTGTGAGACTCCTTTATTCTATGGTAGGATCCCAATTCGATCAGTTAAAGAAGGTATCTGAAAAAAAGTCGATGGATAGTGCAATTATACGTGACTTGAATTATTACATTTCTGATTTTATGCATTATAACGACCAGTACATTGTTGCTGCTGGTGGTTTTCTTCCTGGCGAAAATATCAACTTAGCAAACCCTTGCCGTAAGGATGAGCATGTAACTAAATTGGCTGGAGTAACTATCAACCAATTAAAATATAGAAACTTTGTTGCTCTTCTTCGTAAAGCAGGATTATTAGAAAACGGACAGGATACAAATCTATACTTTATTATTGACTCACATTTCTGCAAAACAAATTGTGTGTTTTCGGATGATAATCTTTCCCACAGCACAATCGGTACTATCATGTTGGAAAATATAACCCTGCAACTTACGATTCTGGATCTAACATTGAGCGCCTAGAGCATAAGTTTCCTGGTTTCTCTTTGCTCTTACTAACTATTAGTATGACTTTATATTGTTGTCTGATGCATTCTTTGACTGGTAATGAAGTAAATTTCGTAGTTTATTTCTCTGACGGAATATGGTAAATTTTACATAGTCGAAAGTCAGAATAATGATCAGAAACAATGCTGGAATCAATAAGGCATGGATTCTTATCATGCTATAGACCAACCCACCCAACAGACCTCCTGTCAGGAAGAATGTAACAATCTGAACACGTAACTGCATACGGCTTCTGAGTTTTTTTCGTTGAGTTAAATCTTTGGAAAAGAATGTTTGGGCCAATTCAATGCCTAGGTCTGTAAATAACCCGGTTAGGTGTGTTGTGCGCACTAACGCATTGGTTAACTGAGTCACTGTCGCATTCTGAAGACCCATAGCAAACAATAGTACAAAGGTAATTAGTGCAGGAGAAAACATTTTTGGCAATAGGGGAGATAACCCGATCAGTCCCAGTAAGCCTGATTCAAGGATTACTGGGACAACATAGATAGATCTTTCATTTTTATTACTGACAGTTTCGATCAACACTCCAGAGATAAATGCACCCAACCAGAAGAAGAAAATATAAAGAAATAGAATGAGTGCTCTCCCTGTGTTGTGATTAAAGAGTGCTTCTGCCAGAAAGGCTACGTGTCCTGTGATATGTGTAGTGAGTGTGTGCACTGCAAGAAATCCGGTTACATTAACCATACCAGCCACCATCGCAAAGCTTGAGGCTAATGTGAGATTATGCTTTCGGGTTCTGGTATGACTGGATTGACTGGACATGTAAACAGAGACAGTAGTTATAAAATACCTGGATTAGGAATTGTTTCAAATCCGGAATTCAAATTGTATACATAGATACCACCTAAACGCATATATACTTTGAAATAATACAAAATAAAGTTTTTCCTACTAAGAAAAGTAGAGAACAGTATAGAGATAAGACAGACTTAATTACTATTTTCGGTAAAGTTTGCGAAGTGATTGATTCAAGACAGATTGCCAGCTTTCATGTAACAACGGATGAAGGCGTAATTAGCACAGTACTTGATTTTAAATATGATTTTACTTCGGTTATGCCTGAACTGCTTGACTTGCTGATTTTTTGGATAAAAAAGAAGAGAAAGAGTTTGTTTTATATATGTACGAGCTTGATTTGAAAATTGCATTCTACATCGATAATGAGGATACTACAGATAGTAAAATTGTAATTAGAAAGTCTAATGGACAACTAATAAAAGAGTATTGGTGTAAAACTGATGACATACATAAAAGTGTTCAGGAAACTCTTGAGGCTTTTGAAAAGATCCTGAATTGCTTTTTTCCTGTTGCTTATAAGCTATTCAATGAAGAGAACTATTTGCTGATCTAAATGGCCTTAAAAACTACTTCGGATGAAAGAAAACTAATCACAATATCTGTCTCTGGATATATGCTTGTGAGAAATAAAACATTCTAATACTGAGTACCCAATGGAGAAGGCTGATTTATTTATAGAAAATATACAACGCCACTTTGATTTCTTGTCTGATTGGGAGGCTCAGAGGCAGGAATGGTTGTTTTTTAATTACCTGGGATTCGCTTTATTATACTTTTGTAGATTGGTTATGTGGACATTTTATACTGGATAACGAATGGGATTGGGCTGAAAATATCTTTCTTTCTGATCTGCTAAAAAGTAAGCTGTATAGGTTTGCACAGGTTTATGATGCTTTCTTTATGAATGAAGACTATCCATTCCATTCACAGTATCATTATGCTATTCTGAATGATCCCCAATGGAAAGATGTAATTCTGCTTGCAGATGAAGTAAAAATACTGTTGGAAACAGATATGTATATATGTACTTAGTCTTTAGAATCTGATAAAACTAATTAAAAGCCACTGAAAATATTTTCAGTGGCTTTTAATTATGACAAAGAATCGGATCGTTATACTCTAGAAAGGAAGATCTGTCCATTAAAGAAGCCAAATAAATTTTGGCAACTACATTTTGAGTTTATTCGGATCGTAGAGACTTGACAGGATTGGCAATAGCTGCTTTGATGGCCTGATAACTTACTGTCGCTAAAGCAATCAGGAAAGATAAGATAGCCGCACCTGCAAATACCCACCAGGAAAGAGAAATATGATAGGCAAATTCCTGCAACCAGAGGTTACTTGCCCACCAGGCAATGGGTGCTGCCAGTACATTGGCAATCAGAACCAGTTTAAGAAAGTCTCTGGACAACAAAGCCGTAAGATTCAACACATCTGCCCCTAATACTTTGCGAATGCCAATCTCCTTGATGCGTTGTTCTGCTGCATAGGTTGCCAGACCAAACAATCCCAGACAGGCTATAAAAATGGTAGCCAGTGCTGCCCAGATCAGGAGGGTTTCACGACGCTGATCGTCTGCATAAAAACGCGCCAACTGCTGATCCAGAAAATGATACTCAAACAGATGGTTGGGATCTATGCGGATCAATGTATTTTCCATTTGTTTGAGTGTATTCTGTATATTCTTGCCTTCTATTCTGGCTGTGAAGTAATCAATATTTTGTACAGGATTTTGGCTATATGCTAACACAAGAGGTGCAATTTTTTCACGCAGAGACTGGAAATGAAAATCCTTGACAATGCCAATCACACGTGCCTTAAAAGGTTTTTTGGATTCATTAACAGGAAAGTATTTGCCTCCAAACGCCATTTCAGGAATTTCGACCAGTTGATCAGATGCTTCCTGAATATGCAGGGCTCTGGCTGCTGTTTCATTTAGTATTATAGAAGATGAATCACGCAAACTGGTAAAGATTCTGCCTTTTAGTAATTGTACCTCAAATGTTTTAGCAAAGTTTTCATCAGCTCCAATCACATAGGCTACCTGAGGATTATCTGTATTGCCTTCTGTTTTGACCTTAACTGTCGGAATTGACTTCCATTCACCCGGAACACGAGAAGTAACAGATACTTCGTTAACACCTGCAATTTTTCCAAATTCTGTTTTGATAGTCTCAGCTTCTTTACGTACCTGTCCACTATTAATATCAACTACCACCAGCAAGTCTTTATTAAAGCCCAGGTTTTTATTGTTGGCATATTGTACCTGAAGAAAAAGCACCATAGTGGCAATCATCATCACAACCGAAACGGTAAACTGAAATACTACCAGGCTCTTGCGTAAGGACAAACCTGTCTTGCTATGTAGCTTTACATTTTTAAGTAGGGCAACTGGCTTAAGGCGAGAAAGCAAAAGTGCCGGATAACTACCTGAAACAATAGCTGTACTAAGTGTAGTCAATATGGCATACAACCAGATGCGATAGTCTGTCTGGAGGCTAAATGAGAGATGTTTACCTGTGAATGTGTTAAAGGTAGGTAGAATGATATTGACCAGTGTAAAGGCCAATACAAAAGCCATCAAGGTAACCAGTAACGATTCAAACAGAAACTGCTTGATCAGGTGGCTATCTGTGGCTCCGGTAGCTTTACGAACTCCAATTTCTTTGGAACGGTTAGATGCTCTGGCTGTGGTAAGATTGATGTAGTTGATGGCGGCAATCACAAGCAGGAAAACGGCTACCAACGCAAAAATCTTGATATATAAGAATGATCCATATTGGGTAGCTGACACATTGGGATTTTTGGCACCATCTACTATATCTTCTGAATACAAATGCATATCCGCCAGTGGCTGCAATCTGAACCGGAGGGTGGTGCCAGCTTCCGGCTTTTGGTGCGAGAGTACAAAACGGGTTATTTTCTGGGATACGGACTGAGGATTAGCGTTCTCTTTCAATAAGGCGTAAACCATATAATTGTGAGAACTCCAGTCGTTTACCATGTTTTCAGAAAACTGTTTGTCGTGCAGAATTGTTGCTTCGGAGATCATAAGGTTGAAATCAAAGCTGGAATTGGAAGGATGGTTTTTCAGAACTGCTGTTATACGCAGAGGAGCTTCCAAAAAGTCAAATTTGAGCGTCTTACCTACCACATGAGTGGTATTAAACAGCTTACGGGCTAGTTCTTCCACTATTACAATGGAATTAGGTTCCTGTAAAGCTGTTTGGGCAGTGCCATCTATTGCTTCAAAATCAAATATTTCCATCAGACTTTGATTGGCAAAGCCGATAGTTTCCAGAAACTTTGTTTTGCTCTCAGGACTGGAAATGTTATCACGTCCTATAAGTGTGATACGTGAAGTATTTTCAATCTCAGCAATATTTTTTTTGGACTCTTCTGCCATATTGTAGCTGGTAGCGGCAATAGTCAGTTCTTCCGATTTATTTTTCTGGTATTCGATTACCCTGTAAATACGATCAGCCTTACTGTGTTGCTGATCAAAGGTTAACTCATCAAACAGATAGAGTCCTATCAGCAAAAAGCAGGTAAGGCCAAAAGTAAGTCCAGCTATATTGAGACTGGTGTAAAGTTTGTTGCGAAACAGTGTTCGAATGGTAATTTTAAGGTAGTTGTATAACATAAAAAGAAAATTTCAGGAATACCGGACTTGTACAGTATAAACAGATTTTTACCTGGATTATTTGATTATATATACTTGTAAAGAAATCACGATAAACATTTACAGGTATATTACATACTATATATCTATCCCAATTCCAATGCCAAAGCTTTGTATGAGCCCTCAACTGCTTTATAACTGGTTTATGCATTTTGAAGTGTCCGTTATCGGACAAGCTTTGTTCATAGATGAACAAGAGATAGTATGATTCTGGTTTGTTCAGAAAGATGAAAGAAACGATAACCTGTTGTCTGGATAGGAAGCTTAAAAATGGTTATCTTGTAGACCGTTGTTATCGCTTGCTAACCCTTGCATCTGAATGTATGTATCTGCTCATAGCCTTCCCAATCATTGCTGTCATAACACTTTTATCTTTTCTGCTTGCCAGGATAAACGAGTCTGTAATGCAAAAGATAGCGGCTGGATTGCTTTTTTTACTCAAATCGTTTGTGGTACTAGGTCTGTTATTGCTGGCCTTCCTGTTTGTTGTGTTGACTAATTGGGGATAGTAAATAAGGAAGTTATTTTCGGTTGCTAAGCAGACCCTGTTTCCATATAAGCAACGGAAGGAATAATCTGGAAGACGAAGGTTTTCCAGCATTTAACAAAGAGATACATCTGTTTGTTTAGTTTATTTTAAAGAGATTGGAGTCTGCCAAGTTTCTGAGCCAGTTCTACATATTGAGGGCATTCCACAAGACCTGCAAGCTCATAAACCATCCGTTTGGTTTTAGCTTCCTTCGAAATTCCTTTATTCATAAAGATGCTGGGATTAATGCCAATAGAAAAATGCCCAATATCATCCAGTGAGTTGGGTTTATCTAGTCCCACTGCATTTTTTAATGCCTGCAAAATGTCGGACTCCAGATGACTTCTTACCGGCACCAGTTTTTCATCCAGATAGATAGCACCAGTTAGTTTCATTGGATTTGTGCTGCCAGATACAAACTGATGAAAACGTAGTTGGAATTTTTGACCGTCTTCCAGGTTCGAACAGAACAGGATTTTAGTGCCTCCATCCATTTGCATAGCAAAGTCGTCAACTGAAACGTTCTCGGAAATTGATCTTTTGGCCTTTTCAAGCTCGGTATTTAGTTCTTTTTCGATGGCATATGTATCCACTAATAGAGATAATGCATCAAAGATATCACCTGTAAGGTATGTTTTTTCTGAAAGCAATCGGGTGAGACGTTCTCCCTTATATTCATGTAAGGCAGGAATAATTGCTAAAAGTTGATTCTGATTTTTCTCCACTTCAGCAACGACCTGCTCTCTGATATCTTCATTAAAATAGAGGATTGTCAATAATGAAACCAATGAAGATAAACCAGCCTCTTTGATTCCTTCATCAGAAACACGTACTACTTTTATCTCATCCAGGTTGGGTACATAAAATTTTTTAAAGGGAGCCGTAGTTTTTTGATCTGAATTTTGTACTGGGACACGGGCTGTATTTCTTGAAGTCAATAGCTTACGAATAATGAGACCAACCACACGTAGAATCATAGGAAATATTGAAGTATTAGTCTGAAATATGGTTAACATGCTTGGCAAGATACATAGTGTTAATCTATAAAATAGTGTATAAAACCTCGCAATCTTACTTGCTTGGATAGATTAATATATCGTCAGAAATAGCTTTGTCTGGTGTTGATAATAGTTTGTAAAAAAATATAAGAAAGCGTGTTTACTGTATTGTTAAAAGGTTATTAATAGGTGCTGTCTATTAAAGTGAACTTTTTCAACTTTTCCACTCTATCCAGAAAATGTAAATTCTTCTTCAGAGAATTAATTTTTTACTTTTTAGTGTAATTATCTATTCATTTTTTCAGACCAGTTATTTTTTATGAAACACATGTATCTGTTGCTGACTGTGATCAGTAACCTGTTTTTCTCTGTGTATGCCACAACCAGCTATGCCGCCAATGAACCAGTGCTCATTTCTCCACAGAATCAGTCGAATGTGGATCTATGTTCCTTTAACAACACCATTACTGTTAATGCCAATCATCCCAGTGCCCGTAAGGTTTATGTGAATGTGTTTCTCAATGACCCCAGACAAACAGTTAGCCTGGACGCAAAAACACTGACTGCTGCTGAAGCCACTCAGCCTGTTACTTTTGTGTATTCGATGTATGGAGGCCTCAATCTGGATCCGGACAAACAGTACCTGATAGAGGTTAAAACAACTGATGCCGCCGGTAGTATACTCGGGCAAAATTATTTTACCATTTTTACAAAGCCTATGGCAAATCCTGTACCTACGTTTACAGGGTTGACCAACAATGCTACCAACGTATCACTGACTCCAACTATACAGGTACTACCTTATACTTCCTGTGGTATTCTGCAGCAGGTAACCTACTGGATAGATCGTGTTCCAGCTGATTGGCAGGGAAATGATATGCAAACAGCCACTTTTACAAATGCTACCTATTCCTGGACTGTACCTCAGCCCTTATTGCCTGGTACAGAATATGAAGTTCGGGTAGCGTTTACAACAGACTATATATGGAGATTTCCTTTGATGAATGGCTTCCGGTTTACCACAAAACCACAGGCATTGCCTGTGCTGGTCAACCCTGTTGAAAGCACAACCTGGGTTTTGTGTGAAAACGAACGAAAGATAGTAAACAATGGCATTACGTTTAATGCCAATGATACTAATGCCCGAAAGGCTACAGTAAAGATTACAGATAAACAAACCGGCAGAGAGCTTGGTGGTACGCAGTGGCCGGGATCTATGCCTATTGTGGTATCTTTTGCCAATGCCCAGCAGGCAACAAGTAATCATCAAGTCAATATCAGTATTTTTGGAGATAGCACACACTTTGAATCATTGATTCAGATAAATACTTATGATTCAGCTAATACTCTGTTAGCTACACGAAGCTACACGATTCCGACATATGTCAAACGATTCTATCGGGTACTTACACCAGAGTTTATCAGTCCGGCTAATGGTGCTACCAATGTATCACTAACACCTACCATTCAGGTTACACGCCCTGTAGAAAATGACCAGGCATGTAATAGGGAAGTTGTTTTTTATTCATATGAAATTGATCGCTATCCGGCAGATTGGGAGGGAGAAGACTATCAGGTCCAATCAGTTGGTCGCACCGTTGCCAGTTGGCAGCCTCTTGTAGCCTTGAAACCAGGGACTACTTATCAGGTACGGGTTAATTATCTGAATACTAATACGCCTTTCTCGCTTATGTCAATCACAGAGTCTTTTACGACAGGCACTGCTGTGGTAACCAATCCGGATTCGACCAGACTCCTCTGGAGTGCATTTAATCTGGCAGGCCCGGCTACTGTTATTGATGGAAAACAATGGAGAGCAGGATCTGATTACAATATTAGTGTGGCAGGAACGTATCATAGCTTTGAAAACCAGCAAGTGTCACTGACACCTGCTACAGATTCCACACGTGCTGCTATGATCCGGTCTTCTATCTGGGGAAATGACTTTACCATACGGTCTTACTTTCCGGGTATCCCATACTACATCTATCTGTATGTTTGGGAAGATAACAATCCACAAACGTATTCCATCACGGTAGATGGTACAGTAGTTGAATCCAGTTACAACAGTGGATCAGCTGGAACCTGGAAGAGATTGGGGCCTTATACCATACAGGGCAAATATGATGTTGCCAATGAGATTCGCTTTCAGGGAGGAGATGCCAATGTATCCGGTATTGAATTTTACTATGACCGTAAATACGAACAGGCTCCTCCTGCAGTAGTGACCAATCTGCAGGCCGTAGCTCTTTCTTCCAGAAAAGTGCAGCTAACCTGGAACGATAATTCTTATAATGAGAGTGAGTTCTGGTTAGAACGAAAACGTATTTCAGATGGTACTAACAGTAGATTTGGATTAGGAGAGAATACTACTGCATTTATAGATACGACAGCAGAACCCAATACTGAATATGAGTACAAAGTACGGGCTTTCTCAAGAGTTATCTCTACAAGTGGTACTATTTATACAAGTTTATCTGCCGGAACAACTGTACTGACACCTGCTGAAAACTTATCCAATGCTGCCCGAATTAGAGGTGAGGAAGGGCTCAGTACAGAACAACTGACTGCAGTACTCTATCCTAATCCGCTGAAAGGAAATACGCTTTCCGTTCAACTTTCCGGTTTGACAGCTCAGCAGCAGATTGTATTTAACGTATTGTCACTGGATGGAAGAAAAATCCGAACCGAAATACTGAAAAATACCCAGAGTAGTGCTGTAGTGTATGATCTGAAGGGGCTTACACTAACTCCTGGATTTTATCTGCTTCAGATTCAGATGAAAGACAAGATCCTATTTAAAAAGATAATAGCAGAGTAATTCTGTTTTATACCCATTCACAAAAAAGTCCGAACTAGCATTCGGACTTTTTTGTGAATGGGTATAATCGTTTTAGTGATGATCTATAAGCCAAGGATTTATGTCGGTTTTGAAATGAATCCTCACCATTTACAGGTCCACTGTATAACCTATTTTCTGCTTACTGGCATTATAGATCTCACCATTGGACGCAATGTATATATAGTTCTTGTTCATATTATAGATCATAAATGGATATTCCTCCCGATTGGATTTAATGAGTTTTCCAATCACCTTTACGCTGCCACCTGTAGTTTTGATCAGATCCATTTGTGTAGTCAGGTAATATTGATTTTCCGGATTGGAGTGAAATATAACTTTGCCTAACAAATATTTTGAGTCAATAGGTTGTATTGCCGCTACCTGTGGGTCAGAAGAGGCAGAAGGATTATTGGTCCGTACATTATCTGTGGGAGTACTCTTTTTCTGGGCAGCCATACCAGCATTGGCTCTTTCCCATCCCACTGCAATGGCTTCCAGACGTGCTCTTTTAGGAGGATGTGTAACGGATCCTTTCTCTTCAGCTAACATACTGATAGCTACTTGTGCTTCTGTTAAGGTAGCTCCCATTTTATGAAGAATAAAACCTGAAAACTCATCAGCTTCCAGCTCATTCGATGGGCGACTGCCTTCTTGTAGCAGTGTGTGTCCATTCAGGTGGTGGCCGATTTCGTGGGCTAAAATGCTGATCGCTGCCCAATCTGTATGACACGCTTGCTGCATCTGAGACATAAAGTGTTGACTATACAGGATATACCGCTTGTTGTCATAAATAACAGCTGCTGCATTCTCGATATTTACAGCTTTTATTTCAAAACGTGCCTTGAGTCCCATAACACTCATAATACGGGCAATAGCCTGACTCGTTTCCTCACTTGAGGTAAACTCATACAAGTCGCCTGCGATAGGCTCTCCAAGATAAGTACAATGGTGATCTGTTTCGATGACTAGTGGATACTGGCCATAACTTTTAAAAGCATACAGGATAAAAAACAGACAAAAGAATCCTTTGCCTAAAGGGATACGGTTCATAAAAAGAGAAGAAAAGAATAGGAGTAGATCTATCTCATTTTTATCCTGTGTTTAGTGTGGTTACAATTGGATAACCCATTTTTAAAAGATTTATTGTCTTTATATTTAAATAATGTATAAAAAATAAATTAGTCTGACTATCAATGTTTTCTTTGATCTGAAAAGATAAAGCCTATCTCTTCTTCACTGCAAATTTTTCAGGAAGAAAACGGGTCTGATCGTTTTTTTGCTACATTGGTCACACAACCCTGATAGTCATAAAAATCCAGATGTTTATGGCTGTATCCTTTTACATATCCAATGTATAAATCAAGATCACTGGCTGGGATTATCGGACCTACGTTGATTGTCATGGTAGCTTCAGAGCTCAAGCTATGGAATCCTACACTATATGATGAACAGATTATTCCGTTGATATACCTATCAGGCGTGTTGTTTTTCATTGCCGGACTAACCATTGTGCGTGCACACAATAACTGGGTTCTTCAATGGCCAGTAGTCATAACTATACTAGGTTGGTTATGTATGGCTCTTGGTCTGTTGCGTATGTTCTTTCCGCAAGCCTACAAAGGTAATTTTAGCAATGATATCAGTGCTATGGTAGTTGAGATTATTCTGATTAGTGTGGGTGTTTTTCTATCCTTCAAGGCCTATTGGCCAAAGGCAGAAAAGGATACATACCTGGAAAAATGAGAAATGTTTTATTGATTATTAGTTTAAGTTGTATTCTCCATTCCTATACAGGAGATGGATTATTTGTTTGCGATAAAGTGATCTATAGTAATGATAGACTAGACTCAATTTTTGTTAAAAAGCTGGATTGGGGAGTTAATGAAAATAGTCGGTTTTTTGCGATTTCGCATGCAAAATATTCAGATGATGTAAGTGAATATAATGTGGAAAAAGACTTTATGTATGAAGGCGACTTTCCAATTTATTATGTCTTATCTCAGGATACTTTGTATATGTATACAGGAAAGTTAGCTAAAAGTCCACCTGATTTTCAATCTGACATTATAGTAAAACAGATTGAACTTACAACCCGGCAGGATGAGCGTTTGTTTCAAAATAAGATTTATACAAGTGTAGCCGATTTGTGCCAATGACAGAGGCAGATATCTACTTTGTTTCGTTCGGAATAAACACTGTTCTAAAGATTAAAACCACTTTTGGTAATGTATCTCAGTATGATAGCTGAAGAATGAAAAAAGAGAAGGTGTCTTATTTATAGAAGATAGTAAGACAAATATCCTGTGAAGACAAAATCCATAATGAATACAAACCATGTAAGAATGAAAAACGTAATTTTACTTATCTGTATTTGTAGTGTTTGTATATGTGGTTTCATGTTGAAACGTGCAAACTCATTTTTCTTCAGTCAACCTTTTAAAAGGAAGTATCATTGTGTTTCAACAGATGGTACCAATAAGTATATGAATACAACTGTACGAATGAATTTGAAGATTATTGAAGAATTTGACACAAGTTTGACAGTTATCAATGAAAAGCAGTACAAACGGTATAAAATTGCCTTCTTTCCTCAGAAAGAACTGGATTATATTCGTCAGGAAGGCTCAAAGATATATTTGTTGGACAATTCCTATTCTTCTACAGACAGAAAAGCTCTTTCAAAAGAATATCTCCTCTTTGATCTGAATGCTGCCAAAGGAAGTGAGTGGAAAATATATCACGATGATTTGTTTAGAAATGCAGTACTTAGAATAGATTCACTGACTCTGTCAGAGCAGGATACAATTTATCACTTTACAGCAGGAAGAAGGATTCAAACATCACATGTTTTTGTCGTAAACTCATTTACTTTCTCAAAAAAGATGGGATTTAACGATTTTGAAGTCTTTGATGGATATGGAAAGATATTCCATTGTACTTGTAGAAAATAAATCTACCTGATATTGTGCCTTACAGAATAGAATGACTAACTGTTGTCTAGTGTGATAGAATTACTACAGGTAATTTTTAAAAATTCTTACTATAGTGAAGTGGTTAACTCACTATAGTAAGTAACCAGGTAAAAACTTTCTCATAGCTTAGAGTCTTGTAAGTATGATATTTGGGTAGATTAATTATTCAGTAAACCTGTTGGTAACTCATGTATAAGTATATAGCACTCTGTTTTGTATTGACCTGTCTGACAGGTTGCCAGACTCCAGATCGAATAGATTTATCTTGTGCAAATATTATTCGTATTGAAGTAGAGAATCGGGGTTTGTTTGGAGATGATCATAATGATAGACGTGTCATTAGCTCAAAAGATAGTATTCAGCAAATCTGTGGGATTCTGATTAATTCCAAAAAGATACGTTTTAAAGATTTTAACGGAAAAGCTAATAGCGGTTTATGTGATATTTATCTTTACTACAAAAACGGAAATAGTCACTGGTTTTACTATACACAGACCATTAAAGATGGTGGTATTGTCAATTACAGCGACAACTTTTACCTTCGTAATGATGAACTGTTGCCGTATTTGTGGTATCCGGGTGCCAAAATACCTGTGCCTGATCCAGCTTTATAAACCTTGAATAATGTGTATACCATCCTTATAACATGTTCTTAATTCTAAGATTCCTGTTTGGATTAGTTCTTTTCATTACTTGTCTATCATATGGACAGGTCAGAACCGTTACAGGGAAAATAGTAGGAGAGGATGAGTTGACACCCCTGATCAATGTTAGCATTCGGAGCATCGATACCATACAATTGGGAGTGACTGACATAAACGGGAACTTTACAGTTGAACTTCCTGCTGGTACTAATCAACTGTTGTTGAGTGCTCTGGCTATGGAATGGACGTTGATAAAAATCTTACCCTCTTGTACCAATCTGGAAATTATTATGCTTATTGATGGCCATCATGATTTTATGACACTTCGTAAAGAGAATCGAATACGTCATAGATATTTTAAGAACCGGGAAAAGCTTCATCTTGCGGCCTACCAGAAAAGAATTTTTACTGCTGATTCGCCTTGCTTTACCTATATCTTCCAAAAATATTGAAATAATACCTGCGATCTTTCTCATTTAGTAATTGAATAGCTTTACTGAGTTGTATAACTCCATATTACCAAGGTAAAGGTTTCTCTGTTTTTTCTTCTGAAAGAAATACTCTTCCTTGCTGTCCTTCTGAAAGAATCTTTTGACAAATAGAGCCATCTTTGCTTTCTGAGAGAAATAAGTATATCCAAACGGAAAGGCTGCTAACCTTGCCAAAAGATTCTTTCAGAAGGACAAAAAAGATGTGTTACTGAAAGGAACACAAAAACAGATATATGTTTTCTGAGCCAAGTTTTGAGGATATCTATCTTCTATCTTTCTAGTCTGTGGTGGTCTCAAAAACAATCTCACAATCAGGCAACAAGGACTTAACCTTTTCTATTTCTGAATCGGGGAGAGGATTGTTGTTGAGATACAATAAAGTTAGACGTGTTAATTTGCTGATTTCCGGAGGTAGGGATGTTAGTTTATTATCTGAAAGGTTTAGTTTTTCCAAACTTGCCAGGCTAAATAATTCCAAGGGTAGATATTCCAGGTTGGTTTTGTCCAGGTCTAAATCCGTAAGTCTTGTCAAATTAGCAATTTCGGATGGAAAAGAGGTAAGCGGATTTCCTTTGAGATGCAATTCATACAGATTCTCAAGGTTTTTTATATTCGGAGGGATGCAATCCAGTTGGTTATCATTTAAGTATAAGTGATGGAGTTTGATGCATTGAAAAAGTTCTTTAGGAATCTCACATAACTGATTATACGAAAGATTTAAACTGAGAAGATTGCTAAGATTTCCAATTTGCAGAGGAAGAGACGCTAATTGATTTTCTGAGATAGTTACATACTCTAGCCTGGTCAAACATCCAATTTCGGCTGGTAGGTTAGTTAATTTGTTGGCATCTGCACTTAATGATGTAATACCTGTAAAATAGTTGATCTGATTTGGGAGCTTTGTTAGCTTAAGCCGGGATAAGTATAGTTCTTTCATGCTATGTATTCTGACTATCTTCTCCTGAAGCGTTAATTGGTGAGCACCCTTATTGAGCCAGGTGGCCTGTTTTGCAATAATCCAGTTATGTATAAACTCAATATCGTTTTTGAACTCTTCAATATCAATCTGTAGGGATTCTGCCAAGGCTAAACCCAGCTCAATATTTTGCAGTTGACCGGATTGTAATAAACGTAGTATGCTTTCTCTTTCGGTAGACTCTGCATTCATTGTAGGTATTGGCAAATGTGGGTTATCCCAGTAAGTTCTTGTCTATTCTATACTTCAATTCTGATTAACAAAGCAAGTTTACAAACAATATTTCGGTTTTCTTCAGAATGGATTAGTAAGATGCTTTGAATATCTTCGGACATGTTTTGTATTTGTTTGGGCAAAGTCCTATACTTTTCGAGACCAATATATTTAAGCGGATGAATCTGAGCAAGGACATTCTTGACGCATTTACTCTGAAGGGAGAGAGTATGCCTTTGTTGGGAGGGCAGCATACCTCAGTCCGGGTTGGTGATTTTGTGCTGAAGCCTATAGATACCAATGTCCGGTATTACGAATGGCTGCTGACCGTCTATAATGCTATACATCCAAAAGGATATCGGCTGGCAAAGCCTGTAAGGAGTCATCAGGAAACTTTTTTGTACAAAGGCTGGTGTTGTACACAATATGAACCGGGTGAATTCCGGAACGGAAAGCTATTTGAAAAGCTCGAGGTAGCGCGACTGTTTCATACAGATCTGGCAGAGTTGTCTTTTCAAGACATGCCATCAGCTGATCACAAATGGGCAAAAGCTCATCAGATTGCCTGGCAAAAAGAAGGCTTGCTCAGAGAGATTACAGGTGATGCGTATACGATATTGAAAGACCTACTTTCCGGTTTGATACTACAAGACAGTTATCCCATGCAGATCATACATGCTGATTTGGCTGGCAATATACTTTTTGATGATACTTTAGCTCCGTTGATTATTGATTTTTCTCCCACCATAGCTCCTGTAGAGTATGCAGAAGCCATACTGGTATGTGACTCCATTGCCTGGTATGGAAGCCGGCTGGAAGAACTACACTATCTTTCACAGTCTGAATTTGTCAGAGAAATGATGCTACGGGCTATTGTGTTCCGGTTAACAGTAGCTGCGCTGTCAACACATGAGAATGAAGTAGTGTTTCGAAACGAATACGAATGCTTTCAGCCTATTATACAATACCTGACATGATCAGGTTCGGGATGAGGATGTGTAGTAGTAACATGAAAGTATATACCTTGTTCTATACAATAGTGTGTATTTGATTACAAGGTGAGGTTCTCGTAATTCTGGTCTTTTTATTTATGTTAAAAAATTTCATTTTCATGCCGGAGTAATTGTATACACACTGTTCCTCAAAAATATGGCTCTAAGCTCAGCTTTCTTATTTGCAGTTCTACTAGTTGCAGTGATTGCACTACTGTTTTACAGCTATCGGCGTAGTGGAAATGGTATGGAAATCGTGCTGGTATTTCTTTTAGGACTTGTGATTGTTTGTGGAGGAATAACCTTGATGATTGCTACTTTTGATTTTCTGCATCCTTCAGATAAAGAGCCTTTTACATTTATGGCCTTTCTGTTGATGTTTATCTTTATTGGCTTCTATTTTTCGGTGTATCAGGCTATTGTCTTTGCGGTTGTCAGACTGATTGCCTCTTTCTTCACGGACTCAAAAATCCTCCATGTCATAGGAGCTGTCTTGTTGGGTATTGGCGCACTGGCGTTGACATTGGTATTTACTTTATTTGCCTCTAATACAAAGGACTGGATATTGGCGGTGTTTAACACGCTGGGCTTCTTGAGTGCCTTCCTGTTTGGATTATGGGGTATTCCCAGACTGCAGTTTTTGAAGAAGGCTTGAGGGATGTATATTGTGAAAAGATAACTGATTAAACAATGTCTAACAAGGAGGTTTCCGAAGAGTTTCGGGTAGGACGAGTCGAAAGGGTAGCAGGAATAATTCTGCTATACTTTCTGGTTCTCTATAGTCTGACCTATTGTGATAACTGGTTAGTTAGTCATTTCCCTCAACACAAGGAAACAGTGGAATTTCTCACAAAAGACTTTCTTTTTCATTCCAGTCTCCCTCTCACTAGTATTCTGGTATATTGTGTGATGAAAACCAATAATCTGATCCTTAAAGGTATTGCATTTATCCCATGTATCCTCTTAAGTCTTGTGTCCTTACTACAATTTTTTATTCTCTTCTCCTGGCTCTTGGATGTATTTACAAGCTCACCAGCAGATCCTACTATAGAAGAAAACCTTCCTTAGGTACGCATAAGGCCAGGCCGTTTGGTACTATCTAAGGCTTTTAGTGATTTCGGTACACATAGGATCATTACATGCCTTCAGCTCTGAATTGCTTGCTAAATTTAATTTATATATGCAGGTTACTAAGTTAATTAAGGAGAAATATCCCATAACTTGTTTGTTTCATATGTTTTACTTGTTACTGTCGAATTTTAGAGAAAGTGTATCTTTGGTAGATACCTTTACTTCCTCCTCTCCCTAAAAAATAAGTACTTATCTAAATTCAGATACATGTACCTGTTGATGCATCGTCTTATTTGTTTGATATCTAGTATAGATACTAGTGGTTTGTTTGTTGTGAGGAAGAGATGAAATTACATGCCGTCACTCAGATTGGAGCCAATACGTTTGGTTGCCGCATTAATGGCAAAGCCTGGGTACCTGAAGCAGATAAGCCTGTTGACTACGATACTATGCTAGTGTACGAATTTGAAAAATATCTAGATTCAGGGGTATTTCAGATTCGGGCATCTAATACAAAGCGGGGAGAGTATGTAGATTTTTCTCCAATGTAGCCGGATCGGTTGGTGCCTCTCCCATGGGTCGGACGGATAGCACACATGTAACTGAGGTTATTTTGGGTTTAGCAATGCCAGTATTTTAGCGATGACAGTGCTATATGTCAAGGCAATGTTACACTGACTCTTGTAGATTATCAGGCTGAAATTCTGTCAGGTACTTTTGCATTCAGGATTATTTCCTTACCTGATTGTGAGACCATTCATTTCACCGATAGACGGTTTGATCTGAAAACCAATTAACCACTTTATTTCTACTCTTATCTATACTATATCCAAAGATGTTGCAAAGGTTATATTTTGAACATATGGATTCAGATACAAGCAGTGGTCATTTATTACTAAAAGTTTCGACATATATGTGGCTTTTAGTATGGAAGTTTCCCTGAAAGTAGAATGTTGTAGGATTTATTTTAGATAGATAAAGGCTACCGTTTAAAATATTTGTGTTCACCCCGATACTGCAAGCCTACTGAGTCCTGTACTATATTTTGCACAGTAATATCTGCTTCACTACAAGACTCTGCAATCAGGTGGCTTTTACCATTAATCTTTAAAATAGCAATCTTTATCTGAGAGCTTCCATTTTGAATCATACCTACATATTTAACAGTTGGCCAGGCTATAACTACTTTGGGGGCAGGTACAGTGGGTGTACTGCTATGTACTGCCTGGATCGAACTCGTTGCCTGTGCTGGATGAGAAGTTATAGAGGGTGAAGGCTCTCTCCGGATTCTAGCAGGTCCTGATCCCAGAAAAGGATCACGATAGTTGACCAGTAAATGTACTGTATCTGGAAGAGTAGTCGTAGAAGTATGAAGTTTTCTGTTAGGTTCTGAATATGTATCAGGTACATCCTTTTCCTGTACAGCATCTACAATGCGATAAATGATAAGGCCCCATATCAGAATAACTGCCGGAAGAAGCACGAACATCATCTTTTTATTTTTCATGGCAAGTCCTGTTTAAAATAATAAGGTAAAGCTTCGCATTTCTGACAAACTACTGGCTTTACCACTGGTACTCACTGACTTCACTGCCCAATAATAGGTGCCTGCACCAAGGTTGGTAGTAGAAGATGTGATTTGATAGGATGTGGTTGTAACCGCTTTGGGATAACCTGTGATAAGTGTCTGTGCATTGGTATATAAGTAGACACTATCCCGTACAACCGCAGT
Source organism: Xanthocytophaga agilis (assembly GCF_030068605.1). Taxonomy (NCBI): domain Bacteria; kingdom Pseudomonadati; phylum Bacteroidota; class Cytophagia; order Cytophagales; family Rhodocytophagaceae; genus Xanthocytophaga; species Xanthocytophaga agilis. Next base: position 229,109 of record NZ_JASJOU010000003.1, on the reverse strand, counting down.
AGCACCTCGCTGCCAGCTCAGTGTGACAGGTAGGTTTTGTAATGTTGCATTGCTCAGCGGACTCACCAGAGTTGGGGCTGTTGGATTACTCATGTCGATAGAGAATGTAAATGCCTGATCTGCTGCCTTGCTGGATTTAGCGTTCAGGGCTGTAACCTGCCAGGAATAACTGCGTGAGTCTGTAGCAAAGGTTTTAATAAATCTATTCGATGATAAGGTATCAATAGTTTCTCCATCCAGTTCAAATACATATCTATCAGCCATTGGTAGCGCTTCCCATTGAAATGTAATGGCATTACTTCCCTGAGTACTGTTGTTGGCAGGATAAAGCAGACGGAAACTTTGTTGACCCAGGTCAGAAGATGTATCAATGCGAAGATACCGCTCTGCTGATTGGGAAGTATAACCCGCATTTAAAGCTGTAAGGCGCCATTCAAAGCGTCCAGGCTGAAGTACGAGACGCAATGAGGTAGCTGAGGTTGTTGTGTCTATGAAATAATCAGAGGCCTCAAGCAAGGATGGTGAACCTATTTCCAGACGATACTGTCGGGCTCCTTCCAATGTTTGCCAGCGGAAGGTCTGGGTTACTTTAACGGAGGCTGCACTATCGGCAGGAGCCATCAAGACTACTTTCTTGTTGGTAATGTCCTGTTCAAAAATCTCGTCACAACCCATTACCATACATACACAGCTTATAAGAAATGCTGGCAGTATATAGGTAGTGTGGAAGTTCAGTAAATAAGTAATCGCATTATATGTTTTTTTCATGATAAAGCTTGATGTCAATGTAATTAGTGAGTTTCCTCAGATACTGATTTTTTGCGTTCGTACATCTGTTGCAGAAAGCATTCGGCATATAAGGTTCGTTTTTGATGGAAGATATCTTCCTGTACACTAAACTGAACAGAGGCTAGCCGTCCGGTTTCCAATTCGTATTCCAGCCGATGAACAATCTGTACCAGTGAAAGGTAGTCGCCCTGCAGTCTTACTGAGCGGGTGACAATGATATGGTTATTTTTTTGTTCTTCTTTGGCCGGCAATAACGCATCTATTCGTACACCATACTTGCGGCAAAGAGGTGTAAGGCCTGCCAGCAGAGGATCGGTTCGGTTGCTGTCTGCTCCTTCCGAAACCATATAGGCATTGGCACGCTGCATTTCCTGATGTAATCGGGCTAGCTGGTCTGGTGCGGAAGATCCCTGTGCTGCCTTGCGGGCAAGATCCTGATAATGCTGGTATGCTTCGATAGTAGGAGAGATGGCTATTGTATAGGCAATCCATAGAAAGATCACTACTACAAACCATAAAAGGCGGTAGCGTTTCTGATAGGAAAAGGATTTCCAGTTTAACAGGTTTTCAAACATATATAATCTGCTATCGTCTCTCTGAAATTTATGGAGTTTGGTAGGGTTTCAGGTATATCCATACTGTGAACATCGCTACACCGTTTTGCTGGTCGTACTGATAACCAGGTTGACTTACCTGACTTACCCAGGAGGCTTGTTCCAATATGGTCATCCATTCCCGAAGTGGTTCCGGTGTTGCACAGGCTCCTTTTACCAGGATTACATCCGGAGTAAACACAGATCGTTTTTCCTGACGGGATAAGGCTTCGTTTCTGGGATAGATGCTTAATTCTGTTAGCCGTATTCCTCCTGGCAGACTAGCTGCCAGCGTATCTGCAAAGAAGCTATGATGAGTAGGGGATAACCAGCCACTGGTAGCCAGAAAGTTTCGCTTTTCTTTCAGGTTCTTTACTAATACATTCTGTCGTTCAGAAGATTCCATCTGGTGACCTACCTGTTCTTCGAGTACAGATGCTGCCTGTTGAAAATGCTGAAAAAGAAAGAAGTTGAGTAAAAGTCCCAGAAATATAGCTATTAGTATACCTTTACCTGTAGTTTCAAAACGTTTTCGGTATTTCCACTGCTTTTGCTGAGCAGAAATAAACTCTGACTCAGCAAAAGGGGTTACGTTGCCTGTCAGTAATGTCTGAAAGGCGACTGCATAAGCTGTAGTCCATTCTCGCCCTATTATATCCTCTCCAATTGTAATGGTCGCTTCTGCCTGTGCTAAAGGATATAAGGCATATGGCCTGCCATCCTGGATGTTCAATACCTGACAGGCAGTAGGCAGGTTATTAGCTGAATCAGATACAATTGTGGCCAGAATAGATGCTGCAAAGGGGCCTAATGATAAGCCTGTTATGCCAAAGCCTGCTGTCTGCCATTGAGTAAGTACAGGGTCCAGTAAATCTTTGCGGATCAGTGAGGCAAAATCCTTTCCCGAACCTTCGGCAAGTTGTATATAGAAGTCCTTGGCTACAACACCTGGAACGGATTCTTTGATACGCTCCAGTAAAGGTTTACCGGATGTAAGAGGTAAAGATTTATGCAGAATACCTTTGCCATCCACACAAAGTGTATAGGCAACAGATTTAGGCATTTGTTCTGTAAATGCAACATCCTGAATCAGTCCCTGCCATTGTTTCTGAATAGTAATGACGCCCTTCTGTTGTTGCAATACTAAGCCATACCCCATCCATTGTCCGTCATCTGCACGGACCAGTGCAATACCTCCTGCCTGACGGGGAGGAGTGAGTATGTCTGGTAATTTTTTCATACAAATAAATTGACTACAATCCGAAACTGCTTAATACATCAGGGTCGGTTTAATGAATATCAACAAGCGTTTGTCACTTCTTTCACGTTTACGTGAACTAAACAACCATTTCAGGATGGGTATACGAGAAAGGATAGGAACTCCAGAACCGCTGGCAGACTTACGTGCCTCTTCCAGACCACCCAGGATAATCATTTCTTCGTTTTTAATTCGGATCATAGAGGTAAACTTTCTGGTTGCGTTACCAGGAGGAGCACCTGCTATGGTAGGGGCTGTAAAGTCTGAGAATTCCGCGTTTATGTCCAGTGTAATGTGTTCATCACCCGAAACCATTGGATTGATTTTAATACTCATATCCGCATTCACCTTATTATACCTTTGTGTAACAGAGGTAGTTGTTGTTACACTTCCCGTAATATTCTGTGTTTGCTCGAGATAATAAACCGACTGTCCTATGGTTAATGTTGCTTCGTGTCCGTTTAGTGTAGAGAGCTTGGGCGTAGAATGCACCTGTACATTGCTGTTTTGCTCAAGCGCTTTCAACTGAAGATAGAAGTTTGGAGTAACCCTGCCAATATTGACAAGGCCATTGGAAGACAAGGTACTTAGAAATTTATTAATGGCTCCCGAACCAATGGTCATATCCAGACCTGGAAATACTGTTCCACCTGTCTTCTTAGTCGAATCGGAGAGTAATGCACTGATACCTGTCTCTACAGAGAAAGACTTGTTGACCTCCATGACAATAACTTCAATCAGTACATTGAGTACAGGCTGGTCAATGGCTTTCAGAAAGTTGGTAATCTCTTCAATTTGTGGCAATCCCCCGGATAAGATGACACTGTTTAGTTCTTTAAAGATTTTAATATCAACTCCCTTTTTCAATTCAGGAGGAATAACCTCATCTATCTTATCTGCCGGACGAAATTGCATCTTAACTAAACGTGTATTCCGAAATCCTTCCAGGTTGCGTTCTCCGATCAGATAGATCCCATCCATCCGTTTCATTGTATGGCTGGTCCCCTGCAGCAAAAAGCTAAGCAGGTCATCATATCGTACATTCTGAAGTCGCACAGTGGTATTGCCTGGAAGATTGGAAAAAAGAACATAGTTTATATTTAACCGCGAAGAGGCTTCATTGATAATGTCTACAATAGGCACTCCGGATGCATCTACCGTGAGCCACTGATTCCCATCAGGACCTTGTTTTACATCGATAAACAGATTGTCTGCATTGTTACCTCCGCCACCTCCATTTCCTTGGCGGTTAGACGGATATCCTGCAGACACCAGTCCGTTCTGACCCAGACGGTTTCGTGATCCTGAGGCAGCTGCTGGACTATCATTGCCTTCCAATAAATAGGCATTATCGGAAGTCTTTACCAGACGCAATCCGTTTGCATACGCAATCTTATCCAAACCTGCTTCCAGTGGCATTCCTTCGATATAGCTACTTACCATTTTTCCATTGAGACCAGGAGCCAGTACCACATTTTTCTTACTAAGCCGGGTGAGTTGTCGGGCTACGGCAGGAAGGCTATCATTGGCAAGGTCTGCCACAAGTCGGTCATTTGAAATATCATATTGTATCTGTGGAATTCTGACCTGAGGCGTGGGTTTAGGCTCTGCAGGAGGCTGATAGCGTGAAAATGCCATGATCGTTCCTGTAAAACGAATATCCAAATTGTATTCCCTGCAAAGGAACAATAGCAGATCCTGTACTTTTACACCTGTAAAGTTGTTGGTCACCTTATTGTCCAGTCCTGGCTCTACACTGATATTAAGTCGGTGTGTTTGTGCAAGTCCACGAAGGAAGTCACCCAGAGAAGCCTCAGAAACGGTCAGAGAGGCAACTTCCCGTAATCCAGGGACCAGAGAGTCTGATAAGGCTCTCAATTGATTTTCTACCTGAAAAAGATATTTTTCCCTTTCCTGTCGTATTCTATTTGGGTCTTGTGCCTGCAGGGATGTGGCTACCAAGCTGTATAACAGAATAAGTAATAAGGATAAAATGCCTGTATATAATTTTTCAGTAAGTAACTTTCGGGTAAACAATTTTTTCGGTAATAGCGCTGGTTTCATTAGTAATTCAATAACAACGGGTATATCTCTTCCAGAGAGGTTTGTCCTGTTTCAAAAAGCGAAAAGGCATTTTCTGCCAGAGTTTTAACTTGTTTATTTGATAATAGATCGTCTGCATTCATTTTTCCTTCCTTTACATAGGTTGCCAGTTCATGGTCCATTGGGATCACCTCATAAATAGCTTTACGACCCTTGAAACCTGTCTGATGACACCGGGAGCAGCCTGTGGGTATAAAGTGGTGTGTTATGTGTTTGTTTGTTACAAAACCAGGAGGATACATACTTTCTTCAAAAGATTCTTTTTGTTTACAATCCGGACACAGCAACCTGACAAGTCGCTGAGCTACGGATGTATGCAGTGTGTTGGCTACCAGAAATGGAGGCACCCCCATATCGATCAGACGTGACACAGTGCCCCATGCCGAATTGGTGTGGATAGTAGAGAGCACCAGGTGTCCGGTAAGAGCAGCCCGAATAGCCATGTTGGCAGTATCCGTATCCCGTATCTCACCCACCATAATCACATCCGGGTCCTGACGCAGAAATGTCCGTAAGGCTGCGGCAAAGCCCAGGCCAATATTTTCCTTAAGTTGTACCTGGTTGATACCTTCCAGGGTATACTCAATAGGATCTTCAATGGTCAGAATATTACGGCTTTCCTTGTTGAGCAACTTAAGCGTTGCATACAAGGTTGTGGTTTTTCCTGAACCTGTAGGACCGCTGATCAGCATCATACCTGTGGGTCGTCGTATCCCTTCCAGATAGCGACGAAGATCCTGTGGTTCAAAACCCAGGACCTGAATATCTATACGTGTAGCATCCTGACTTAGAATACGCATTACCACCTTTTCTCCATGTAAAGTAGGTAACACAGATACCCGGATGTCAAAGCGATCTTCTCCCTGATGATAGAAAATCCGTCCATCCTGAGGCAGACGTTTTTCGGCTATATCCAGATTGGACATAATCTTGATCTGGTTAATCAGAGCCGGATATTCATGCTTTTCCAGTTGATACCGTTCTACCAGCATCCCATCAATACGAATGCGGATACGTGCCCTCTGCTGATACGATTCGATATGAATATCTGAACTGCGCAGGCTTTTGGCTTCCCGAATGAGTTGCATCAGAAAAGCTTCTCCTTCCGTATCGGGTTTGGAGGTTATAGCCGAAGAGCCTCTGGATTGTTTAGCGTCAGATACTTGTGTAGTAGGGAAATATCGTTGTAAGGCTTCTTCAATCAGTGATGTTTCTACACATTCAGCTTTAATTGACTGGCCTAAAACCATCTCTAATTCTTCTTCTGTTGAAGAATCAAATCTACTTTCATCGGCATATATATATAACGTAGACCCTTGTAATTCCTTAGGCAGGATACGATAATGCCATACCTGTGCAGCAGATAGCACCTGCATCATCTCTGCCGGAACTTTGAGAAATACGCCGCTATCTCCCGCTCGTTTGTCTACAGACTCATGCATGCTGACCTCCTATCTGAAGACAAGCAAAGAGTGGCGTAGGATCAAGTTTGCTAACGCCAACATAGCCTGCCATACACAATGCCTGCATGCCTGCCAAAGGGACAGTAGATGGATACGTTGCTGACAACAGCGAACGAAAAATCAAATGCCCTGCCAGCGCAAACAGCAAACTGAAAACCCAATAAATCAGAAAAGATACAGGTGTGAAAAACAAGGTGGGTACGATCCAGAAAAATACATCGCCCAATCCCAGAAATTGACCTACAGGTTGCGTGAGCTTTCGGTTCTTTACAGATACATACAGTGTTAAAAAGAAGAGTTGCCAGAAGATAATCAAAACATTTATACCCATCTCATACCCTACAGCTAGTACGCCATTTCCTGCATCTGCAAAGCGAATGATTATGACAATACCTGTCATGACAGCCCATAGCCATACACTAAGTATGCGGCTGCGCATATCCTGCCAGAAAGTGAGCAGTAATAATACTATCAGGGCAATAGTCATAACGGATGAAAGCAAGGAACAGAGTTGGTGTTACAGAATTTGTGTTCAATGATTAGTCAGGTGTTACTTCCCGTAAATTCTGGTTGTTATCCATTTCCCAGACATTCATTTGTCCATCTCCATCGAAGTCTACTACAGCTGTAGCACGAGCTGTGAATCCGTTTACCGATGCATCTACGATTTCTATTCTGTAGTTTGCTTTGCCCCCCTCTACTTCTGTCGAAAGCTTTTCGCTTTCAAAGCCAATGGCTTCTACACTCGAACTATATTTGGCATGTTCGTAGAAGTAAGTTTTCTCAAGAGTATATACATGTTTCAGTGCCTGTTTGGCTTCCAGGCTGCGTGTCCTACTAATCAGTGGCATCAGTACAGGTAACGCCAGCAAAATGAGAATTCCTACTATTACCAGTACAATGAGTAATTCTGTAAGGGTAAAAGCAGGTAATGTTTTGTGTTTGAATACGTTGAGTCTTGGTTTCATTTGTATTTTACTTCTGTAGAATTTCTCTGCAAAAAGCAAAATCTTAGATGATGAAACCACATGGTTTTTATTAAAAAAGAACAATGTATGAAATTGCTCATATTTAATTAATTATGAGAAGCATATGAGTAGGGGAAGATTGAATAACAATCCGTAATTATATCAGTGAACCATTACCTGTTGTGGAATACTATATACTAATGAGTGTGTATTTGAAGGCTTTGTGAGTGCTATTACGAAGAATAAATATAGTATAAGAATGATTGTGAAAAAGGAAGCTTTGCAAAGCCAATTTTTGTCTGTATCCAGGTAAAAGCACACATGTTCAGTACTTATTTTCTTCTCTTTGCGAGGGTAAACGTTAGTGTAATCTTTGTTTTTGAACCAGAATTCACCTGTTTTATGTATAGATAGGAAGATTTTTCTGATGTAAGAAAGCTACAGGATTATGATAGATGGGTAGTATTTTTATCGTTTTTTTTTACAAAAAATAAGCTTACTACATATACTCATTTAGTGGATTTGTATCCCGATCGTGATAAATATGATAAAATTTATGGTAGAACACGTGTAACTCAGCATTTATAGATTCTTATGTTTTTTTGTGATAGTTGATTTTGCTAGTCTTACTACTGTGTATAGAAAAAAGCGAAAATAAAGATATTTTGTATAGAATGTACTGTTGTTTTGTGAGCTTATATAGGAGTTACTTTACAATAAATATCCGGATAACAGAGATATTGAGTTATGCTTCAAAGTTCTAGTGGTGAGTTATATTATTCTACATCTTGTTCTAAAGTTAAAGTCAAAAGAAAATACTTCTATTTTTCTTTCGTTGCCTTATCTATTTTTCTTTCGTTTTGTGGCTGTGGTTCAGATATCCTGACAGCCAAAGAATACAAAGTGTATCTGAGTAATCCTTCCAATGGATTGGTGCAGTCTCACGCTATTGGCGATAAACTAAAGATGAGTGTACACTATATGCCAGCTGCCTATCTGGCCTATGGAGACATACAAAAATCCGGATTGGCTTTTACTCCTGCTTTGCTCGATAGTACACTCAAGTCCTATGCAGGTCATACTACGTTCTATCTAACCATCGAAAGCCTGAGTGAAAAAGTAGATCTGCAAAAATTCTTACAAAAAGATGTTTCGATTACTCTTTCCGATGCCTTAAATCAGTTGGATATGCAATTACCTGAAGATATTACCTTGCAGGTAGACAAGCAGTCGTATACACCCAGCTTGTGTATTCGGGAAAGTGCTCCCGGCCTGAATCATAAGATCACTTTTGTGACTGTTTTTCCTGTCAACCTAACATCCACACAAGCCGAAAAATGTATACTGAACTGGAAAGACCGTTTCTTTCAGCAAAGCGAGTTTGCTTTTATTTTTACAGTTTCAGATTTAAAAGTAACTCCTCAAATACGTGAGTAACACATAGATACATAGTACACACTCATGTAGTTTACATGTGAATTTTAGGAGGATATTTATATTTTTACCTTGCAGGAGACTTTATCTATAGTTTGCTTGTGTTAACTATTCCGTGTCCACAGGAAAGTTCCTATTCACTTACGCTGTCCTATCATAGTGGAGTCTCTCCTGAAGAAGCTTCCTGGATAGGATAAGGATGGTTTTGACACCTGGTTCGATAAATCGCAATATGCGGGGTATTCCAGATGACGATATGACAAATAGAGTAAAGTCTCAAGATGTCTTTCGATTACCAGCTCTCTGGCTAGCTTCTCATAGATCTTATGCCAGCAAGGCTTCTGAAAACTGCATACCGAGATAACAATAGCCTCTGTGCTTACGGTCTTCATCCAGTCTTCACGTTCTAAGGAAACGCCATTTATAAAGAAGGTATTGAGTATAAGAAGGCAGGTATCCTGCTGGATGGGATTTACTCTGCTCATAGCCAGTAAACGAATTTGTTTGAGGAACACCCTTCCAATCCGGCTCTGAATGGTGGTGGTTTATAAGAGTTATATTTTGCGCAGACATCGGAGTATAAACGTAATAGTCAACAATGAACGCATACCTGCCATGAATTCAGGAACAGTGGGATGTTCTCTCTAACTATTCATTATTCTCTTATTCCTTACTAAAATCATTATAAACTTCAAGAAAATAAGGGCAGGCTGGGTAGAATTCATGCCATTCCATATCTTCTTTAAATCCTTTGATCATGTCTGAACGGAGCAAGTCCAAATTATTATCATATTCTGACCAATCTATATTGTCATGAAATCCGGTATCATCAGTATAACGATATAGGAATGCAAGTAAACAAATAGCATCCGCCAACTCACTCATTGCCCATTCCGTATTTTTGAATGAAACAGTGAATAATACACTCCCGTCTTCTTCAATAGGAACAGATTGATATTGAAAATCACTTTCAAAATCGTCTCCATTATCTTTAGCAACCTCCCATATTGCTTGACCACAAAAAGCCAGGTTGAGATAATCAGATGCAATTTCAGCTCTTGAATGAATAGGCCATTGGGTTGTCTTGGGAATGGATATAAAAAATGTTTTCGAATCTCGTGTCCATAATATATTTCTCTGATCCCATAACAGGTCTTTTATCTTGTTTATAGTAAATCCTTTCAGGTCTTATAGCTTAATCATGAATGCAAATTAAACTGATTTTTTACTACTGTGTTATTATCTGGGAAAAGAAACAGGGTGGAAATTTTCGAAAAGAAAAATGGGTTCTATAAGCCCTTAGTGGGAAACAACTCGCTGGTGATAACACCAACGACGGAAATGAAAACCTGAACTTGGCTCTCTTTGTCCCAACGCAACAGACATTGCTTTCATTTTGGGTCCTAACGGACGTTCGAACCAGCCTCTTTCTATTTAAACCAGTCCCTTTTTTGCCCTAAAACCCTCATTTCCTCAAAAGATATGAGACAGGGTACGAGCATAAGCTGCCAGTTTGGATAAAGCCTATATCAGTTGCTGAACTTAGTCCGTATATAAAGTTGGACTAAATTCAGCAACTGCTCTCTTCGTAAATATATCCTTCCACAGATGCTATTGATATTCTATAATGTATTAATATTAATCACCAGATCAAAGAACGTAGAGCCTTCAAAATCTTTATCTGTGAACAGTCCTTCCACAGCAGGGGCATAGTCCTGGAAAGCACCATTAATGGCAACTCCCAACTGCTGACCGGTAACCTTGTCACGAGCCGTAATTTTATATTTACCTACAGGTATATCCTTGATACGGTAGTCATTTTCTGGCAGACCAACAACCAGGGTTTTGCCCGTACTGCCATCCACCAGCGGGCCCATAGGTTCAAGCGTAATTTCCAGGTTTTTATCATTGACGTTATCCGGCTGGGCATGTACTTCCAATGTACCACCCAGTGGCATATCCTCTGCATCGGAAGTGGTTGACCGGGGACCATTGAGGCGAAAGACAAAGTTACGTACTGCTCCATCATAGGCAGAAAATACCCCTTCCTGTTCAGGATATAAAGCCATCGTATAATTCTTCCCCTGATATTGAAAGGTGACTGTTCCGCTTACTGAATAGGAACCTTCTGCAATGCCTGTTGGCAGAGAAAATGAATAGTTGCCGCTCGCATCTGAATAACCAGTACTGTTTTTGTTGTAGTAATCAGTGCTGGAGGCCACAATGACTGCATTGGCAACGGGTTTGCCGTCTTTGTCCAGGACACGACCTTTTACCACTCCTTTTTCGGCCTGGTTGGGATTGCTGTCTGGCGCAGATGGACTGCAACTACTTATCAGCAGGGACAATACAAGTCCCATACAAATGAATATTTTAGGTTTCATAGTTCAACTTACAGCTGAATGTAAATGGATAGGTGATCGGATAAATCTGTATTGGATGATTCAAAGCTAGGACAGGTTGAATGGCTGGCGAAAGACTATCCGTTGGATTGGGGCTTTGGGTGAATTTACTGCACAAAGCAGGGGATGAGTTGTAAGCTAAATTGAAAACTTGTTTGAGTATTCAATTAAAAGCTTTCCTGAATTCCAGTGGCGACTGCTGAGTCTTGGACTTAAATAGCTTGCTGAAAGATTGGGAATGTTCAAAGCCCAGCTGATAGGCAATCTCGCTGACAGATAAATTGGCGGGTTAGATAACTTCCTACAAACCCGGATGCCCCAATGACCAGAATCTTTTTCATGTTTGATGTATTTGTTGGGTCAAAGGTCGGTACTATCCGGAAGAGGGATGTAGTCAAATTCGGTTTTGTTGTATCCGAAATCTGCTGAGTGGATAGTAGATTTGTAGGTTGTCAGATACCCTGCCACTCTGTTTTACAATCTATCCGGTTTACGTATCCTTTGCAAACAAAAGTTATCTTTCGAGTCAAGCTTTCCTACCATCAGATAGGAGGAGTATATACTGTGTTTTCTTGACGTCCCTATCATATAGCCCTCCCATATGTAGATAGAATCAATTCGCTGTTCGAGTTTTACAGGTGGATTCACAATACCCAATGCTTTATAAGTAGAATCCTGTGATTCATAGTACTGAAGCGATCGGTAGGGAAGATAAAACTGTTCTTCTTTTCCTTTTTTAATTTCGTAGGCCTGATCACCTTTAAACCTACTAAAATATGATACATGAAGGGATTCACTTTCTGTATATATTTTCCGTTTCTCATCTTTATATAGTGATTGTCTATATCTACCAAGATAGGGTCCAAATATAGTAAACTCTCCTATCAACAAACATTTGTTATTTGCATAGACAGCAATGCTTGAATCCAGCTGATTGGTAATAGATAGAATGCAATATTTATCATAGTAGTTGGCAAATAAGCCTTTTCGTTCACTATCTCCCAACTTTTCATTCATAGCTGCGATCGTGTTATCTTCCGGATGAATGATTTTATACACAATACCATCTAACTCTATCTCTTTGTTCTGCGGTTCTTTTTTAATAGTATCAGCTATATTGGAATCTGTACAGCCACTACCTGCAAGCAGACATATCCCTAAGGCTATTTTTTGCAGAAATGAATAAACTCTTTTACAATACATTGTTCTCTAGGTGTATAGCAAGTAGTGGTAGGTAGCCTACTATTATTTTATCGATTGTACTCTACATGTGAAAGAATTAAGGGCAAGGGGTTGTTGGTTACCCATTGTACACCCAGTTCACACAGTCTGGACGTATCGCCTGATCTTCGTTTAATTTTTCTTACAAGTTCTTGTGCCTCCACAATTTCAGAAGAGGAGAGGGGATTTCCCTCTTTAATGAAAGCAAGGAATGCATCTGCCATTTTCTTATACTCACTATCCCAATTTATGCCTCCATTGCCTTGTACTTCATTGGCAATTCGTCCTGTGATTCGAATCACCTCACCTTGTAGGGTTGCTGCCGGGCCACTGGAGGGAACCAAAAGATTCCAAAGTTCTGTATGTTGTTGTTGCCAGGTTTGAGTAGTAGTGGTTATAGGAGATTTTCCATCATGCAGTATTCGTTTTGCCACAGGTTCCACATCAAATAGCTGGTATAATTCTTCCAGAGCTGCACTTACCTCTTCCACATACTCCTGATTGAAACCAGCTCGGTAGAATTCGAACTGTTTCCCTATAGCGTGTACAAATCCTTTCATTTTGGGTGTTATTTGTACACCAGCCTGCAGGTATATTTTAGCTAGTTTTACAGTGTTAACAATATAGGCATTCCGACACATTTGTAATGCTTGTTCCAAAGGAGTATTGCCATCGGAATTGAGGGCATGTATGTATGCTCCATAGGCAAGCAAAAGCTCTGTATTCTCAACGTTATGGGCACTTGCTGCCGTATGCAGAGGTGTATCTTTATGGTTGTTTTTAGCATGTACATAGGCACCCAGTGTCAACAAACTTTTTATATTGCCATGTACACTACGTGACCGATTGTGTAGAGGGGTGTTCCCCCAGGTATCTGTGGCTTGTAAATATGCTCCTTGTTGCACTAACCATACAGCCAGTTCATGGGGACAGTTATCAAAGTCCAGTGCTGTTGCTTTTGCATACCCTCCACGAGCATCTGGCTCACATGTAGTAAACACTGCTTTCAGTGCCTGAAGATCTCCTGTGCTTAATAGCTCTTCAAAATTTTTGGGTAAGGTTTTCCTTTTCTTTGCCATGGCTTAGTATTAAATAGTCTGAGGTCTCCATGCGAGCAAATCTTCCAGGTAAAGATCTGTTGCTTGTTTCTGGTTTTAAAATGGGTTAAAAAGACTAATAAAGTAGAAAATAACACATAGTGCCGTTATAACACTCACAATACCTCCTATTTTCCCTATCAGCTCTGCTGGTAATGAAACAAAAATACTTTGAATGGAGCGAACGAACTGCCATCGTACGCACTTTCCATACAACTGGTATCTATTTTTAAAGCTAATTGTCGGGCTGAGGCATAGGCAACGCAATCCTCAAGGGTTGGTAAAAGGTAGAATGAATTTACTATATTTATAAACTGGGTTAAAAGCGGATTTCCACCTATGCGTACTTCATTGATCAGTGAGGAAAAAAAGGGATACGTATAGTCTTCATATACTACCCCATAATCATAGCCTATAAAAGTGAATCGAGGGTCTGGTAGTGTGGTATCCGATTCTTCACACAGATATAGTAGATTAACTGTTTGATCTGGGTAAGTACGAACAAACCAGTTGAAATACGATAGTACTTCTTCAAGTTCTATACAATGCCAGCTATCTTCATTATATCTGTCTATGGATGAGTTTGAGAACTCAATCCACTCATCTACGTTGGGATAAGTACGAAAGCCATCAAATCCCATGTAGGCAGTATTCTTACCTCTTGAAATCGGATGATTCAGCCAAATTAAGTCTGGCCGTCTTTCCACAACTACGTATCCTTTCAGATGCATCGCTTTTAATTGGTTTGATGGGGCTTCGCTGATTTGTATAGTATCATCATTGGACCTGTGAATACATTCCGACAGAATTACCTTTCGTCAAATCTACGTACTACTTTCTTTCCATTCACCACTACCAGGTTAACTCACTTCTATCTATTTCCAGACAAAAGTTCTCTGTAAAAATAGGAAATAATTGTAGTTGCCATAAAACGTTGTATTTGTTTAGCTACTTTTGTAATTGAATTGCTGTATTTATTCTATGATGAAAACTTTACAAGTTACTCTTTTATTTATACTTGTTACTATTGTATTCTCTGTTTCAGGATGGGGCCAGGAGTATACATTTAAACGGACTATAGGGAAAATGGCTATAGATGCACCAAATGATATAGCCGTAGATAAACAAGGCTTTGTATATGTTTCCAGTGATAATGGTTCTGTAGTAAAGATGGATCCAGATGGAGGTTATTATTCTACTATTGTTGCTGCTAATAAGACATCAAAGATATATGCATACACAGACTTGATAAAATATATAGCTTTGGATGCAGTAGGCAATATTTGGGTGACTGATGGCTATAATAACCAGATAACCAAATTGGATGCGCTTGGAAATGTATTACTTAAACTTGATTCAAAAGGAAATGGTAATGGGCAGTTAAACAACCCAGGCAAAATAACGCTGGACTCTGAAGGGAATGTTTGGGTAATCAATAGAGGAAACTCATGCATCCAGAAGTTTGATCCAACTGGCAGATTTTTAGTAAGATTCGGCTCATATGGAGATGGAGATGGACAATTACACACTCCAACCGGCTTGGCCATAGATAGTCAGGGAAATGTCTGGGTAGCAAATTACGGGAGCAGATGTATGCAGAAGTTTGACCCAACTGGTAAATTTCTGCTCAAACTTACCAATTTCATAGGGGATAATAACCGGGTAATCGATCCCTGGGGCGTAGTAATCGATAAGGAAGATAATGTCTGGATTATAAATCAATTGTGGAATTGTATTCAGAAATTTGACAAAAATGGCTTCGTGATATCCACAGTTATATCTTTTGGCTCACAGAATGATACATTTTATGACCCACGTGGAATCACTATCGATAATCATGGTACTGTCTGGGTAGCAGATTATCATTACAATCGTATTCAAAAGTTTGACAATATTGGAAATTTTATTGGCAACTATATATATCCCAAATCAAAAGATGGCGATTTTATATCTCCACGGGGGATTGCAGTGGATAAACAAGGTAATACATGGGTAGTAGAGCGTAGTAATCATCGTATTCAGAAATTTGATGTAGAAGGTAATTTCTTATTTTCATTTGATCCTGTTGCACCTGGTGATTATCCTCTTCACCTAACTAATCCTTATGGTATCACAACAGACGTTCAAGGGAATGTATGGATTACAGATATAGGCAACTGGTGTGCTAAAAAATTTGATTCCAATGGTAAGTTTTTACAAAGGATAGGTCATGTAGGAATTCTCATTGGAGAGCTTTATTCTCCAGGTGGAATAGCGGTAGACCCTCAGGGAAATGTATGGATTACAGATCTCACCAATCTTACAATTCAGAAATTTGATTCGACTGGCAAGTTTTTACTGGCAACTAAATATTATGGGGATGAGGTGCAAGAGATGCCTTATGGGATTACAACAGATAGACAGGGAAATATTTGGGTAACGAATTATTCTTCAAATAATATCAAAAAATTTGATACGAATGGCAATTTTTTGTTAAAGGTAGGTGGGATTACAGATGGAAAGTTCTCTTATCCTATAGGAATAACAACAGACTCTGAAGATAATGTATGGATTGCTGATAGTGATAACTATCGTATTCAAAAGCTGGATTCTACAGGAAGATTGTTATCTAAAATAGATATTCCACACTGTATGCCTACTGAGCTTGCTGTGAGTAAAGAGGGAGATGTCTATTGGACAAATCCTAAAGCAGGTGTTTTTGTGTACAGTACAGATCAAAAATCGTATATCAGTGGTAAAATCTATGCTGACAGAAATCAGAATTGTGGCTTTGACAACACAGATGCAGGGATTCCATCTATTACAGTAGTAGCGAATCCTGGTAAATATTATGCCAGCACAGATAAATTAGGCAACTATCGGATACCAGTGCCTGTAGGAACGTATACAGTGAGCCAGGTACTCAATGCAGACAAGATATTGCTACAACCTGTGTGTCCTGCCAGCAACGTATCCGAATCGGTTACAGTAGCTAAGGAAAAAGACCAGGTAACCGGTATCAACTTTGCCAACACGGTTATTGATGTGCCTCATCTGGAAGTATCTGTAAATTCAGATCGTCGCCGAAGATGCTTTACCAGCATGATGGCTGTTACCTATTCCAACACTGGGTATATAGCTGCTACCAATGTGAAGGTATATGTAAAACTGCCTCAGTATGTTATTTTTAAGTCCGCTAACAAACCATATACTATTGATGCAGATAACAACTATGTGTTTAGTATTGATAGTCTGAAACCTAACCAGTCAGGCAGTATTTATATCATGGATTCGGTAGCATGCGTGGCTAATATTACCGGACTGACACAATGTACCAAAGTCTGGATTACTCCTCCAAATGAGTATACCGCTACGCTACCCGCAAATTCACAATGGGATAAGTCGGATATTATACTAATAGGTAAGTGCGTGGGGAATGGTCGGGTACAGATGGTGATTAAAAACATCGGACAGTCAATGGCTGATAGTGCTGAGTTTAGAATATTGCTGGATGCTCAGTTAGCTTTTCGGAAGAACTATAAGTTAATAACAGGAGATAGTTTGGTGTTAAAAATACCTGCCAATGGCAAAACCATTCGTCTGGAAGCTGACCAGCGGCCGGATCACCCACGTAAATCCCAATCCAATCTCACTATTGAGGGGTGTATAGCTTCTACTAGTGATGTAGTGAGCAAAGGATTGGTAGATATACTGCCACAGGATGATATCGAGCCCGAGGTAGCCATTCAATGTATGCCAATCATTGATTCGTTTGATCCCAACGACAAACAGGTAAGTCCGGCAGGAACTGCCAATGACCATTATACACCAACAGATACAGAGTTGAAGTATACCATTCATTTCCAGAATACCGGAACTGATTATGCCTATAAAGTGGTGGTAGTAGATACCTTGTCTGAAAATCTGGATATAGCCACGCTGCAAATAGGAGCTGCCTCACATACCTATTCACTGAAAGTAAGTGGCAAAGGACAACCTGTACTAACCTGGACATTTTATAATATTAACCTACCCGATAGCACCCGTGATCAGGCAGGCAGCAACGGATTTATTCAGTTCTCAATCAAACCAAAAGCTAATCTACCAGAGAGGACTCTTATTGAGAATTATGCTGACATCTTCTTTGACTACAACGATCCGGTGCGTACCAATACAACAACGAACGTAATGTATGATGTGCCTAAGATAATTAACCCTGCCAATCAACTGGATGATTCGATTATTGACAAGGTAATGGCTTCTGAACCGGATGCCCTGAAAGGCAAGCTGAGCCTGTATCCGAATCCTACCCAGAGTCAGGTATGGATTCAGTCGGTAGATGCCTCTTTGCGTATTGAGCAGGTTAAAATCTATAACCTGCTTGGTGAGTTAGAGACTGTAAGCCTCTCTGCTACAGACAGCCAGGCTGTACAACTGAATATGCAGGCTAAGCCTAAGGGTATGTATCTGCTCCATATTCATACCAATAAAGGTACTTCCATTCAGCGCGTTGTCGTACAGTAGGAAAGTATGGATTGTTTTAACTTAGATGTAAATTATGTTCCGGACTATACATTTTATTACAGTACTACTGGTGTTATCCCTGAGTGGATGTATGCCTCGCGACCCCGGTATACCCATCAGTATTGAACACTTTCAGCGGCTATATGCAGAAGGTCAGATCGCCCAATTAACCTATACCGAAGACTGGGTTATACTCACCCTTACCAGAGAAGCTTCTCAAGAATATCGGCCTGCTTTTGAGATGGCAATCCAGCAGGGGACTATCCACAGTATGGATGAAGCCATTTTCCTGCTAAAAGTAGCCGATATAGCCCATTTGAAAAGAGAGATTGCAGCGGTTAGACGAACAAATCCAAGGGTGAAAGAAGTACCTTTGCGGGTAGTAGCCACACGATAAGATTTTGTAAAGAGCGATACAGACGGTTATATCAACAAAGGTTTGGATGTTTGTCTGAACCTTTGTTGTGGTTTGTAGTCATTGGCTTACTTTCCTGTTATTAGTAAGACTAGCTTAAAAAGAGCAAAAGAATCATCTGTAAGCATACATTTAAAGAGAAATATATATGAGCAGTACAATGGACAAGATAGTAACCTGTAGTATTATGTTGCTAATCGTAGGTGGTATTGTCTTCGCGGCTTATAATTCTATGGATACTTCTTTTAAAGGAAAACCTGTTCAAACAATCGCACTAATTAGTAAAAGAGTTCCTTTAGCGACTGGGTTCGGTGGTGTTTTTACCTATGATTCTTGCAGTACCATATTAGCGCTATCAGGATCTCATATGGTAGGTGACAGGTATTATGCCGAATATGATAGTGAAGATTGTGAAAACCTGAACGTATTTTATAATAGACCTGTCTTTTTAGAAGACGAAAAAACACATAAAACAGCAGGAGTGGTTCTAAGTGTAATGTCTGTGTCTGGTTCTGTTAAGTTTGAATATACTGTTGATGGGAAAGACTATGAACGTATTCAATATATAGGATCTGATTCTCTGAAAAACTACCCCAATCTAAGAGAAGGACAACCACTTGAAGTGACCTATTGGGTTGAAAACCCGGCCAGGTCTATTGTATATCTGGATAAGTAAATACTTGTGTGGAAATATATTTTGATTACTTTATGCATTGTTTCTTTCTGCCAGTTCATGTCCAGATAACCTATATTGAATATAAAAATGAAGTGGTAGATGTTTATATTAATTAACCTTCCAGTTGGGAGTAACCCCCAAGCCTTGTGCTGTTTTGTATTTCTAAGAGGCCGGGCAAGTATTCGCAGAAAGACAGACTTACCTACAAATACAATTCATAAGAGATTAGATAAAATAGAGCAATCACTTTTGGGAGAGTGACTGTCTCATGATGAAATAATCATCTGAAAAACATACGAATGAAAAACATACTATATACTAGTGTATTGGCTCTTTTATTGTCTTGCTCTTCGTCAAGCTCTGACGTTTCAGTGGATAGTGTCTATGTACATACAAGGAATCAATTGAAAATAGTGAATGGTGTTATTTTAATAGAATTACCGAATGGGGTTTCTTTTAATTGGGATAATGATTGCTCCAGAATTGTAGAGGATAGTTTGTATCGTTCACTCGTCACTACTTTTTCTACAAAACAACATAGCACTATAAGACTTATATTGGACTCAACTATAACATCTGCCAGGGTTTGCGCTTTTGATAAAAATTTATTGGTTGGCGATCTAGCATTTTTGCTGATTGATAAGATTAAGGGTATACCTTATGCCCTGGTATTAAACGTTCAGTTCGATGTTTTTCAGGCTGATTGTTACTATCCTGTTGGTTTGTTTTCTTATATTAACAAATATAGAAGTGAGGTGTATAAAAAAGTAGAATTGTACTTTAACCAGGATTTATCCTATAAACCTATATCGTATTGAGACTTGATTGCTTCTTATGGACAAGCTGAAACAAACAATTCTTGAAATAAATAATTTTGTTAAGAAAGACCTTTGGCAAGACTTTAAAATACTCGCCTTTGAATATGGAAGCTTGAAAATAATAGGAGGCATTGACTTGAGTTCAAATTATACAATTGAGATCACATTCATTGCTACCTCTTTTATGGAAATAAATTATACGTGGATGACAGATACCTCAAAAGATATGCTTATGCTGGCCTCTGATGAAGAAAATTTATATTTGAATGCTAAGTATCAGATCGAAGAAGGCTATACATTATTTAAGATTATCCCAGAGTATTTTGAGGAACAGGAAGATTTTGGATTCTTTGTTGCTGCTAAAGACATATCTTTTAAAACGGAAAAGGTATATCATTTCCCGCCTAAGTCTGACACAGATTTATGAAATAACCAAAAAAATCTTAAAGTTTTATAGCTCCTGTTGAATTTGCCAATGTTAGCTAGGCTCTAACTATGACTGGCTCACTTTATAGTGGAGTCTACAACTGCGAATGGCCATTTTATCCACAAGTAATCAGGCTATACAGCTAATTATGCAGGCTAAGCGGTATGTATCTGATCTATATTCAGACCAACAAGGGTACTTCGATACAGCGTGTTGTGGTGCAGTAGGATGAAGTAGTACAAATGGTTTTCTACTTATAAACTTTATAACACAAAAGATCTGGAGATGCATTCAGGCCTTTTGCTTGCTACCTTCACTGAAAAGAAACTTTAGTTTTGACTCTTCGATTGCCATCCAATCAGATAAAGGCTATTTTGATCTACACACTAAGTATGATGTAAAATTTATAAAAATTGTACCAGGTACTGAGTTCTGGTTGGAAATGAATTTTTACAGAAACCCAGGTCATTGGGTACCCGTTTCTGATCCAGTTGCCGGCAGCCTCCTTCTCAAGAACTGATTTCAAGCTTATAGCCTTTGCCACGTATGACAACAATCTTGATGTTCGGATCAAATTCCAGTTTTTTCCTGAGTTTTGAAATGAACATATCCAGACTACGGCCTACAATAACACCTTCATCTTCCCATATCTCTTTTTGTAGCCGGCTTCGCTCGATAGCCTCGTTAGGAGACAACGCGAAAATGCGTAGTACACGGGTTTCCGTTTTGGTCAGATCTATGGTCTTTCCATTGGTCAGGAGCTTACCAGTCTCTGTGTCGAACGACATTGATCCTAACGTGACTATAGCAGGACTGTCAGGTAAGGCCTTCGGTGGCTTAACAGATCTTAAAAAAATAAATCCAGCAAATGCTAAAACGGTCAGGCTGCCCAGAACATATCCATTCGTTGGGGTAATTATTCCGGTCGGTTTGAATTTAATATTAATCTTGTAACACGCCAGGGGTTGCCGTCTTCCGATACAGGCTACAATGTCATCTTTCTTATTTTTTGATATCATATATCCGTAGACTATGGTGGCATCGGCACAGTTGAGTACGTTGACAACATACTCACTTGCGAGCGGATCTTTGGCCAGCAAACGCTGGGTAGTATTTACCAGGGAGCCGGGTTGGAAAGCAAACGCATGTTCAAAGCTTATCTGGTATTCATTACCGGCAATCTTTTTTACCGGTAATACCCGTGAGGTACTGTCGCCCGACTGAAGGAGCAGTTCGTGTCCGATCCGGCGAAGCAGGATTTCCCTTCGGGCAGAGTCAAAGTCATCATTGCCGGTCATACGGAAAGCCACGCAGATTACCGAAATGAACAACAGAATCAATACTCCACTGATGTGTGTACGTTTCATGTGCAGGAAATTTCTTTTAACAAGCATACTGTCACGAGAATATTTACAAAGTTTACAGTATTATTTACAATCCAAATTTCTCAAGCCGAAGAATATCAAAGTAGATTTGCTGCATCAATTTTGACAGGAACTATCCTGATTTTGCCCAACCCCGCACGGTAAATCAGGATTGCTTCATCACCCTTAAAAAGCAAAAATACATAGATGAAAATTAAAAGAAACGTTTTGTTCTGCCTGATTATTCTGTTAACAGGAGTAATTTTTTTTGCTGTACAGGCACAGCAAAAAAATGACACGCATCATGCTAACTTTTCTGGCGAATGGAAATCCAAAGAGTCGATAAGTATGGGCGGAAATATTGTTTGTTGCTATGACTCGGGTGATCGTATGCTTGCTACAACAATGAAAATAACAGAGCATGCAGATTTTTTAACCATAGCCGTATCAAGCTCGTTTCCTGGTACAACGCCGGTTACAAGTCAGGAGAAGCTGACCTTCGACGGTAAAGAAAACCAAATTAATCATGGCCCGGAAAGAGGAAAGAAGTTTACCGTAAAGATGTCAGCTGATAGACAAACAATGACGGTTAACTCAACTGTACACCTGGGGGTTGCCTCTGCTTCCAATACCAGTGTGCTCGAACAAATGATTGTTTACGTAACGGAGGTTTGGAACTTGAGCAATGATGGCAAGTCTATCACTGTTCAGGCCAGTGCAAAATCAGACTTATACGGCAAAGTACGTTCCTGGAAGACCGTATTCCATAAGGCCAATTAGTATTCAATAACGTATTTATACAAGTCCGACTCCGAAATACCTTGAACGGATCTGATTTGTTAGAGGATTGATCTGTATTAGTTAAAACTACGAAAAATATGAAAAAAATTATCTATGTTCTGATCATACCGCTGGTTGTGGCAAGCGGACTGGCATTTGCCTATCGCGAAATCAAAAAGGAAACTTCTGAAAAATCAACCCCAAAGCCACTCTCTGCTGCGGAAAGGGAAGCTGCATTGAAAAAATGGGAAGCTACTCCTGACGGCATACAGTACAAAAAATGGGAAGCATCTGCCGAAGGTAAAAAAGTGCTTGCCGGGGCTGCTAAACTAAGGAAGTCTATACGTGATTCTATTCCTATGGAGGGTGTTGTAACCTCTCTTGCTCTTCCACCAGGCTCACGATTGGGCTTCGGATTGATGGTCAGGATTAATGGTGACGATTACATTCTTAGTTTTGGGCTACAACAGTCTACTGAATTTCAGCCATTGCATAGCCTGAAAGTTAACGACAAACTACTAATAAGAAGCCGTTTTGTATCGTACGCACCCAAGTATTCCTATCCGATCGTAGCGGGCGACTATGTGGAACGAGACAGTAAAATACTGTATAAGCGTGCCCCTCGCAAAGGCGGCTGCTGAGCAAATACATGATGAAATACATACATCTATTTGCTTTGCTCTTGGTGTTTGGTTTTTGCACTTCCTGCAACGGACAAGTCAAAACAAATGCATCCAAACCCATTCCTAACGTAATCAGAAACTTTAAACCGGCTTCTTTAGCTCCTGATTTTGACACAACCTTAGTTAGTCAGTATATCAGAAGTATTTTTCAGGACTCAAAAGGAAATATATGGTTTGGGACAATAGGCGACGGAGTTGTGAAATACGATGTAAAAACGTTGACTTACTTTTCTACCCCCGATGGTTTTGCTAACCAAACGGTTTATGCTATCAATGAAGATAAGGATGGAAATATGTGGTTTGGGACAGACCAGGGAGTTTATAAATATGACGGTAAAACCTTCAAAAACTATAATCAAAAAGATGGACTAACCCATGTAGATATAACCCGGAAAGGTATTCTTTTTGACAAAGCGGGCAATAGCTGGGTGGGTACTCATGGAGGAGTTTACCGATATGATCGCGTAGCAGATAGGAAAGGCCAAAAAAGTTTTTCATTATTCAAAGAACTAGGTGCGGTGAATATTGCGGGCATCATGGAAGACAAAGAGGGTACTATCTGGTTTGCTTCTTCAAATGCAGGTGTTTTTCGATATAAGCCTTCAGAGGGAGAAAAAAGTCTTGTTCATCTCAAAGAAAAAGAAAATTTAGGCGAAAACTACGCAGGCGGTATCGCACAAGACAAAGCAGGCAATATGTGGTTTACAATGAAAAGTGGTATTTGTAAATATGATGGTAAAACGTTTACATCCTATACTTCAAAAGATGGCTTGGGGGGTACCGAATTTTGGGGAATACTCATTGAAGAATCCGGTATTATTTGGGTTACAGCTCGCGGTAGCACCACAAGATTCGACCCAACGATTCCCTTACCAAATCCCAACGCATTTAAGGTTTTTACACCTGCGGATGGCCTGAATTGCTGTGTACAAAGTATGTTTCAGGATAAAGGTGGGAATATGTGGTGGGGTACTGGTCAAGGACTCTATCGGTTTGATGGTATTCGTTTCTATCAAGTCAAGAAGACTGGCCCGTGGTGATAGTAAATAGTCCTCCCTTTCTGGCGAAAGAGGACGCTCAATGCTGTCAACTTAAGGAAGTTTATTTCTTTTTTTCATATTTCTTTTTTGTCCTTCTGAAAGAAACTTGTGACAAATAGAGACATTTTTCCTTCCTGAGAGAATTACTCTCCAGTCGGAAAGGCCGCCGGTCTTGCCAAGAGATCCTTTCAGGAGGACAAAAAAGGTGTAAGGTCAAAAAAGAGAGGTTTTCCCTAAGGCCTTCAAAATTGAAAAAGTTCTGGGACAGGATAAGGCATCGGCTTGTGCCTACAGTGTGCGGGCAGTGCCTTGATTAGTCTTCGTCGGGTAGTCAGAGACTACCTGCCTGCAAAGTCGTATCTGTCCGCCACGGCAGAGTCAGAAGACTACACCTAACGACGGTTTATACAGCCTAAATCAAGGCAAACATATACCGGATGTGGGGAGCAAAGTGTATTTCCACCGCCTTTCTCGTTATCCTCGATGTTCAGGGGGACTTATCAATGTTGACCAAAAAGGGTGGTAGCCAAGAGGGCCAGAACAGTTGTTGCTGGCCCTCTTGGCAGGGTATAAAACCGGCCAAAAATCATTCATTAACAAATCCACTAATCGATAATCAAAATCCTCGGGATACGTTTCCCCTTCAATGGATGTAACACCCATTGGAATAATCGTCTGGATTGGGTTTTCTTCTGGAGTCGGACCGAACTAAATGACGATCAGCTTCGATCCCATCCGGCTTTTATCTATGGGTTTAAAACACGTAAGCCACAATTTGTAAATGGCAGGCGGAAGCCAGCCATAGCTCTTCTTCACTGGTAGGAGTAAACAAAGTCTTTCATGTAGGATAAGTTATAGACAAAACTAAAGAGGGTGGTTTAGCATTTTATTTGTTTTCAAAATATTCAAAGGCATCTATGATATCGAGATACAAACCATCAAATCCGGCATCCGTTATCTTTTTTACATAGGACTGATCATTTCCATAGATAATGTTTTGCCAGTCTTTGTTCCAGTAGTACACTTTATAATTACCTTTCCACTCCGGATTTTCTTTTTCGAGCCAGGCTGGTTTGTTGCTTTTCCAGGTATCATTCCAGTAGTAGCGATAATCTTCAGCTTCTCCAATACTCATATAGCAGATAACAAGTCGCTTTCCTCCATTTGCTTTTGTCTTTAGAGATTGAATTTCAGTATTCGAAAAGGCGATATCATTGAAGAATAAATCCATAATAATGGCATCATAATTAGTAGCTTTCACTGCATCCAGAAATGCAGCTTTAGAGGTATATGACGCCGTATTCAATACATACAGGAAATTTTGGGCTGCTGATAAATTGGTAATATTCTGATTATTTTCGGCATACGGTTTAACAGGATAGGCTGGAATATGATCCAGTTCGCGGTGATCTGCCGCAAATGAAATAAATCCCTTCTCTTTATTTTTAGTATAGGAATCATCCATGTAGGACTGAGTTGAACAGTAGTCTGTAACGAGTACCTTTACCTGATGATCTTTGGCTATGTTCAAAAAAGGAAGCATTTCATTCTGATCTGAAGCTTTGGTTGGTGTATTGTCATTATCATACCCATAAAAAAGGTCTTCCCGGCCTATGCCATCAATGGCTGTGATGTATGAAGTAGCTAAAGGGCCCTGTGGCTCACCGTTTTGGGTCAGTATCTGATGACCATTTTGAGGAATAATAAGCATACCTGCTTTTATACTTTTGCTATAAGTACTTATACCTTGTACAAAGTTTCGCATCTCCTGTTTAAACTCAATGCCTGATAAGTCAGCATTGGAGTCACTAACGTCGTCTTTTTTGCATGAAGTACTTAGAAGTAGAGGTGTTAGTAGAAGATAAAGGAAAGTATATTTCATAGAAGAAAGGATATATATGCGTTTACGAAAAAGAATCATGTTTGTTTCTGCTTTTTGCCTATTGGGATTCAGGAAAGATATACAGGTTTGAATACCAGAGGTATGATCTTGTTGGAGATCACATAAGGATGTTTGGTGATTGAGTGAGAGGGTATCTGAGGAGCTATTTCGGGTATTTTTTACTACCTGACAAGAGCTTTAAAAAGTCACTTTGTTGTGTGCAATCACATTATTGCTGCAATACACGGAACTAGTAAAGGTGTTTCGGGTGTATACATGTTAGCGACTAGTAAAAAAGTAAAAATGATAAACCATATTTCAATACAGCCAGAAAATATATTTTTGCGAAGGTTTGTTACAGAATTTGTGATTCTCGAAACAGAAAACGAACAACCCCTACGTAAAGAATTTGTTCCTAAAAATGGAATGGTTTGGGCTCTTACCAACTTGTCTGTTACTATTCACAACTCACAATACCGCAATTTTCTGATTGGCATTCAAACGGAACCTCTACCCATGAAATGGGAGAAAGGTAAAGGAGTTTTTGTCAGGTTTTCTCCCTATGGAATGAGTCGATTTACCACTATTCAAATTGATAAATTCGCAAATACTATTATTGAAAGTGATTCTGTATGGGGTAACAAAGCAAACGAATTGAACAACTGTTTACTATCTCATACGAATTTAAAAGAAAACATATCCCTTATTGAAGATTTTTTAATAGCACGTATCAGAAAGCCTTCAGACATAGAACAGGCTATTTTTGATATGGTTGATACATGGGATTTAAATGATGATTTATCGATCACTGAATTGAAACAAACCATTCCATTAAGTAATCGACAATTAGAACGTACATTCAAAAAACTGATAGGCGTCAATATTCAATCATACAGAAGAATTAGCCGTTTCCAAAAAGCATTTAAGCAAATGCAGTTTGAATATAACACCCTAACCGACGTGGGCTACAATTCGGGCTATTTTGACCAGTCTCATTTTTCAAGAGATTTTAAATTCTTCACGAACTATAGACCAAACCATTTTTTTGAAAAAGCCGATTTTTACCGCCAACTAAATAAACTAATCCGCACCAGTTCAGCCGTTTAGCAAGATGTCGCTAGTGTACAATTTTTTCAGTCAGGCAATAGTCAGCTTTGCAGTGAAAAACTATATTTATATGGCTGAAAAGATAATTGTAATGACAGGCGGCACTTCGGGATTTGGTGCTATTACCTCCAAAAAACTCCTGCAAGAACCGGGTACTCACTTAATTTTAGGCAATAGAAATAAGCGCATTGAAGGTGCGGAACACTTGCCTTTAAACTTAAAAAGCGTACGATCGGTAAAGGAATTTTCCTCTGCTGTAATTTCAACGATTGAAAACAAAAAAATTGACGTACTGATTTGTAATGCAGGAATAAGCATTCCAACTGTGGACACTAAAACGGAAGATGGGTTTGAAACAACATTTGCAGTCAATCATTTAGCCCATTTTTTGTTGATTGACTTACTGAAACAAAATCTTGCAGATACTACTAAAATTATTTTAACGACAAGTGGTACACACAATCCTGACGAAGGCTCTCGGGTTGCTCCACCAAAACACGCAAACATCTATTGGTTAGCCTACCCCGAAAAGGATGAAACGCTTGATGAAAAGGATAAAATTAATGCCGAAAGGGCTTATGCTTCTTCTAAATTATGCAATCTGCTAACTGCAAGGTATATCAATACGCTTACAGGAAATTGGGAAGGAATTGCTTATGACCCAGGACCGACTCCAGGAACAGGGCTGACGCAAAATCTTGGTATCGTCCGTCGCATTCTTTGGAAACTATTTTCGATTTCATTTTTAAGAAAACGGGTGTTTCCAAAATCGAATAGTATTGAGGATGCCGGCAAAGCACTGGCTGACATTGCACTTGGTAAAATAAGTATACCTGCGGGGAAAGAATATGCTGCATTGAGAGCGGGAAAAATGACCTTTCCTTTGCCTTCCGAACTTGCTCAAAAAGATGAAGTAATGGAGAAAGTATGGAATGATAGTAAAGAGATTTTAAATCTTTGAAAGAAGAAAATACCAATCGTTACCATTGTATAAGCGTAATGCGGGCTGAATAGCTAAATTGATTTGGCATTTAGCAAAGTTTACTGTGGGCGGTTAATGAATCGCTCCGAAATCCGCACTGCGCTTATACTTGACCGTTAGGGGCAACCAAGAGAAATAGTTATTACCACTGGTTTATTACCTCTTGTCGTGTGACGGATTACTTTTGTGTGAAAAAGGTTATTGACTCAACAGACCTGATTGAGGTAAATTGGTGACTCCAAACTTTTCTGAAGTAAATGTATGAAAGTATGCATCCTTTTCGTGTTTTGGTTGTCAGTGCTAGGCATCGGCTTGCTGGCTGGAGCTTGTAAGCGACAGGACTCTGTCTCACAAACGCCTGATACAACTGCTGCCCAACGACCAGGCTTCTACGTACAGGGGCGGTTCCTGTATGATCATTGTGGCAACCAGGTCCTGTTGCGGGGAGTCAACAAGATGAACGTATGGACCGACCGAACGGGGAGCTCCTTCGCCCAGATTGCCAAAACCGGTGCCAATTGTGTTCGGATTGTCTGGCTTGCCCGCGAGGAAAACGGGCAACCTACTTCAGCGGCTGAACTGGACAATCTGATTTCGCTTTGTGTTGCCCAACAAATGATTCCGATGGTCGAAGTGCACGATGCCACAGGTGAGTGGAGCAAGCTGGGACAAATGGTTGCATTCTGGAAACGATCGGATATTGTACAGCTTATTAAAAAACACGAGCAGTACCTGCTGGTCAATATTGCCAACGAGTGTGGTGATGACCAGGTGACCGATGCTCAGTTTATACAAGGCTACACAGATGCTGTGCAACAACTCCGGCAGGCGGGTATTCACACGCCGTTGGTGATCGATGGCTCGGATTGGGGAAAAAATCTTGAGCAACTGGTGCGTGTTGGAGCTGATTTGATACAGGCCGATCCGGCTAAGAACCTACTGTTTTCGGTACATACTTACTGGCCTATTGCTTTGGGGGCTAATGCACAATTTATCAGACAGCAATTTGAAGCGGCTGTCAATGCCAGCCTGCCATTTATTGTGGGTGAGTTTGCCGCTTATGGAGCGTACGCAGGGGATGAGAGTATTTGCGGACCCAATGGAAAGGTAGATTACCAGACCATTATCAGTGAAGCTCAACGGCTAGGTATTGGGTGGCTGGCTTGGGAATGGGGACCGGGCAATGCGGGCGGAGGCGATCCGCTGTGTTCAGTGATGGACATGAGCACAGACGGCCAGTTCACTAATTTGACAGGTTGGGGCAAAGAAACAGCCCTTACCCATACAAATAGCATTCAGAAAACGTCCATTCTGGCACCATTTCTAGTGAATAATTCACAATGTCCTTAACCCGATGTCCTTAAAAATTGCCGTTGTCCAACAAAACAGGTTGCATGTCAATCATCTAAGTAATGATCGCTTATACTGATAACCTTTTGTTAAAAATACATCATTTGAGGTATTGACTCTTAAGGAAACTAATCATTGTTTGCTTCCAGGTATAATCAATGGAATAGTTATCCAACCTGCGCATTCTTTTTGGTATATTTGTTACGAAAGAATGCAAAACATGCGTCTATTTACGAGTTAACGGTCAGGCTATAACGACACAAACCGACAAACAATGAAGGGAATAGTAGTAGCAATATTGACAATTTTACTCTTGACAAACTACACTAATTCGCAGTCAAATTCTGTTGACAAAAACGATAGACTAGAACTTGTTCTTGGACCAGACAAAGAATTACGTGAAGAGTATGAAAAACAACAAAAATTGAATAAATCCAAATGTTCTTTTGTTGACCCAGACACTTCTGTGGCTGGTATTAAAATAGGAGATGTAAAAAGCACTTTAGCTATTTTAGGAAAGCAAACCAAATTAGAAGGCGACTCTACTCATGTATTTTATTCGAGTGACAAAAAACAAAAACTTGGACTGACAGTGCATCCAGGAGACTATTACAGCCAGGTGAGTATTTTCAAAATAGCTTATTCGGACAACTCTACACAGAACTTCCGACAAATAAATACAAAGGAATTTAAGACTGAAAAAGAAATTAAACTTGGAATAAGCAAAAAAGAAATCATTAAAAAACTTGGAACTTGTTATGTAGCCAAAGACAGCACAAAAATCAGTATTGAACTTAATTACAGAATTGAGCTTCCAAATGACAGCAAAACAAAACTATTGACGAGCAACAATATGCCAACTTATTATGCAATTTACAGACTGAAAAATGATAAACTCGATTATATTGAATTTGGTTTTGAATATCCATAGACAAAAGAAGCCCGAACCGCTAACAGCCGTTTTGCAAAAGTGAACTAGTCACGACTTGATCGGACAGTTAGTGAAAAATTAGTAATCCCTTCACATAAAACCACTTTATTTTACGATACTGGACAAGTCCTATTTTTCTTTCACTTTTCTAAGGTGCATTTTTCTTGGATTAAACGTAGAAAAGTAGTTTTAGTACTCAGCTTTTTTTAATGCTGTCAAGGGAAGAATTTCAGTTTGTATTTCTCCATCTAGGGTTAACCATTTGCAGATGACATGTGGAATACTAGTCGGGTAAAGACCTGTAACTTTCATAACTGGTTTGTCTGAATTCACCTGATGTTTACATAGTACTCTATCCTGCATGTTCATATCGCTTATGTTCATATCACTTTCTTTTCTTTCCACATCCTTTGATGAAGAAGGGAATCTAATTTCTTCCGGCTGAAAGATTTCTATTTCCATAAAATACTTTTTGTCAAAATAGGCACAATGGAAAATCTCTTGATTGAACACCTTATCAGACGTTATGTGAATGATGGTCATTTGAGCACCAGACAGAATATTTTCAACAATATCACCTACTTTCAGTCGCGTATTGGCATCTTTCATTCGTTAAATAGAGAAGAATATGTTTACAAAGCATAGCCCAATAACGAAGTAAAAATAAATCCTATCAATACGTACTAGTACTCAATAATGATCGTATTAGTACGCATTAACAGGATTTTCAGCTTAGATTAACTCCCTATGACAAAAAAAATCAAATGGAAATAAAACTACATTCAGTAGCCATTGTAAAAAACACACGAAAAACCCCAACAGATGATTACTGGGAAGGGGTTGTTTCTGAAATTGAATTGGCAGATCATATTCCTACTGAAGCCTTTGATCAGATTTCGGATTTCTCTCATCTGGAAATAATTTACTACTTCAATCAGGTTGAAGATAGAGATATTGTTTTTTCAGGTCGACCAAGAGGTAATCCCGCTTATCCTTTGGTGGGCATTTATGGCCAACGAAAAAAAGACAGACCCAACGCCATTGGCTTGGCCACAGTCGAACTTCTGGAACATAAGGGTAGAACCTTAAAAGTCAAATACTTAGATGCAATTGATGGGACGCCTGTATTAGATATAAAACCAGTATTCAAAGAATTTGAACCAAAGGGGAGCTTAAAACAACCTTCCTGGGTAGAGGATCTAATGAAAAATTATTGGGAATAACTGTTTTGCCAAATGAAAATTTAGCGAATCCATAAAAGCAAAAGTAAACAGTATTCCGCTTCTCAAAGCGATCTGGGACTGTCTTTAGAGATGTGTATCTAAAGAATATATGGATGAGCCGACTTATTAAGGCGCAAAACGCAAGCCGGGCGGTTTCCTCATGACTGGCAACACCCGGCTTGGAATCAGTACTCTGGCATCAGCGCTAAAACACTGCTACTGA
The DNA here is from genome assembly GCF_030068605.1 of Xanthocytophaga agilis. Taxonomy (NCBI): domain Bacteria; kingdom Pseudomonadati; phylum Bacteroidota; class Cytophagia; order Cytophagales; family Rhodocytophagaceae; genus Xanthocytophaga; species Xanthocytophaga agilis. The sequence continues at coordinate 197,377 of NZ_JASJOU010000003.1, read as the reverse complement.
TAGAAATAGGTAATCCCGTAAGGGCCCGCATTATAGATTGGATTGGTACAGGTAGCCACCAGACTTGCCGCATACCCGTAACCGCTGTCATAGGAGTAACTGATTGTTGCACTATAGGGTGTTCCTTGCTGGATGGTATAGCTAGTCACGTTGTTCTTGTACGAAAGCCACAGACCAGGCGTACCTTCTAAACGTCCCACCATGGTCACCATGAACCAAAAGGCAAGGTTACCTCTGGCAGAAATCCAAGGGCTTATTTTGCCATCATGCCCGGTGGCTTGAATATTGAAGTTTGCCGAGCCGTTTTCTCCTGTCCGGTAAAGAGTATTCAGGTTGCCATCTGCCAGATAGGTAAAAGCGTAATTGCTATGGGCTCCCGGATATGCAATATGAAAATAAGTAAGCTGATTGGATGTATTGTAGGTAAGAGTTTGGCCAAGGTAAAAGCTACCATTGATCAGACAGCTAGCTCCGGTAATCAGGCCATCTGAGTTGGTAGTTACATCGATAACTCTGCCATCTGCAGTAGAGGTAACTTTGGTCAGATGCCGACTGGCATCATAGCTGAAGTTCCAACGAGTGGTAACTAATTGTCCGTCTGAGTAATTTTTACGAGTAACATCTGCCATACTGGGAAATGTACTGCCACTCCGGTAATAAAACTGTATAAATTCATTAGCCGATAGAGAAATCCTGGAGATATAGGCAGACTGAATCTGGATGGGTGGTATAGTAAGGTCAAGCTTAGCTGATTTGTCGGTAACACTGGGCTGCGGCACTATGTCGTTTTCTCGCTGGCAGGAGCTGAAAAACAGAACAAGGGCTGTTAAAACAGAAAAAAGGATGATAGTTTTGATTTGAAACGTTTTCATAAAATTTAGATTTGAGAAGTGAAAAAGAAAAATGTTTACAACTCCCCATGCTTGTCAGTTGGTCTGTTACCCTAGATCCCGGTAGAAGGTTTTGTGGTAACACAACAAAGATAGCCCAACGGCTGGGTGGCATTCAAGACATGAACATGTGTATTTGACTGTCCGAAAATAGTGTGGTTGGAAAACAGTGTGGTTAGAAGATAGTATCACCGGAAAACAAAAAAATACCTACCCGGGCGGGTTTGCAAGCGCATGGATGTATTGATTCAGACTAGTTTGTTTCTCAAAGCTCTGTCAACGGCCTCGGAGCGGGAATGCACCGTAAGCATCCGACTCATACCGTCTTTCATTAAAGGAAGCTAATTTATACGTTTGTTTTATCATCCTGCAAACCTGGTAACTCAAGCAATAGGAGAGAATACGTGACGGAGTGGATGCTTACACTTGTTTGACGAACGTCTTTCCATCCAACTTTGATGGCTGTGATCGACAAGATTAATGCACGCTGGGGAGCAGGAACGGCTTTTCTGGCATCCAACAGCACGACTCAGTCCTGGCAGATGCTTTCGACGATGCAGAGTAATCGGTTTACCCTATCTATCCCAGAGAGGATATGGATATGATAGACACACAAGTACAATCATCTGAAATGTAAACATTCTGAATGAGTGATTTAGAAGTTTAAATTAGTAATTAGCAGGCTCATAGAAAATGAATACTTCCATATCCAATACTAAAAATTTCAACTAAACCTTATGTTCTACCTGCTAAAGAATAAATAGATGAGCTTTATCACGAATATTATTTTACTTTTTCCTGACATAGAAGATGAACTAGAAAGAATGAAAGAAGTGAATTCTTTTACGTATAGAGGCATACTCATAAATTTAATATCAATCAATGAGCCAAATCCAGAGGAATTTGTTACCTGGTATGGAGGAAGGAAAAAACTATCAGGTAATATGTTTATAGGCGCTTACAATTATTTCGATGAAGAAGGATTCAGACAACATTTATTTTCAAATGTAAACTGGGAATCGCCTGAATATGTTCAACTTATAATTAAAAGTGAGGCAGAATGGACATACAAAGTATATACTGATGCAGGAAAAACGCTGGTTTATGATTCAATTCTACAATAAAAAAAAGTTTGTTGTCAAACTATTACACCCAGAACTATTGTAAAAGTCAGGCGTTATTGTCTGATTTTGGTTTATAAGGATACAGTAACCATTTCAGATAGCTTACAATTGAGTAAATTGAATGACTGCAATTTCGAAGGTAAGTTCAGCAATCTGCTACCCAATCGAACACGGTTGAGAAAGCGGCCTACATGTTACCAGACGAATAGATACGATACCTACGCAATTAGTAGACAATACTTATGAAGGAACTCATCGAGTTAATAGCTCAAAAACATTGGGAAAGCGGTATAGATGTCAATCCACCCGCTAAGCTCTCAGAGATTGAAGACTTTGAAAGACTAGCTGGCTTTCTTTTGCCAGCCGATTTCAGAGAGTTTTATTTAACCTGTAATGGCTTTGCTTGCAATGAGGATATCTTTACTATGCTTCCGCTTTCTCTCATTAGGCAGTTTCCAAAAGACTATGGAGTAAACTGGTTTTATTTTTCGGAGTATATGATCTACTCAGACATGTGGGGACTGCGACTTACATCCAGTGGAGAATACGAAATATTTAATGGCAGCTATCCAGACAAAGCCTTGACAAACTCACTTAGTGAATTTCTTACGCGCTTTCTCAAAGGAAATGTCTTCGATACTGCTGGTCTATATGACTGGCATGACGAAATTGGAATAAATTAAACTAATCTCCCTGTAACAAGCCGGATAGGTACGTTCATTCGGTGAAGTAACTAATTTCCGAACGATACGAAAGTAAGCATGCGATGGAGTAGCGATTGCTGGTAACAAAAGTAATTAATAAGTTCGCCTTCTGCTAACTGCCTCTGGTGTAGAGCGAATGGTTACATAAACTTAGCAAAGACTCTTTGTGTTGAGATGTGTTTATATTTATTGAAAACTGAAAACAACTACAACTATCCAAAAGACAAGCGACCTTACTCGCTATATAAGGTGCAATTATGCATACGTACGGCTCGGATGCTTACGTATATTCTCTCCTAAAATCTATGGTAATTTCCAAACAAAAACTCCAAATCCATTGCTGGTAAACGTTGTATCCCCAAGGGAAATTTCTCCATAAATATCTCCTGCCACATATATAGTATTGGTATGGTTTAGAGCAATAAAAGGAGCAGATTGTGATTTATTTCCTCCTACCTCCTTTTCCCATAACAGCTCACCAGAAGGATTATACTTACCAATATACATATCATCTTTTTCCTCTCCGGTTAATGCATTCCAATCTGTTGGTAAAATAGAATAAGAAGAACCTGTGATATAAAAGTCACTCCCAGTCCCTAACGCCATTGCCATTGTATCATGTATTTTTTCACTGGAGTGCTTTGCCCATTGAATATCTCCTTTTTCATTGTATTTGGCACAAAAATCTACACCTTTTCTATTCGCAAAAGGCCATAGTGTTATGTGATCTAGTTTGACTACTCCGTCCACCCATCCTGTTAAATATAGATTGTCTTCAGCATCTACATCAATCGCTTCAACAGATACAACATCCAGCCTGGAGGTATCGCCTCCCTCTATACTTCTTCCCCAAAGTGCCTTTCCTGAATTAGAATATTTTGCAATAAAATAACCTTCCATATAATCTGCTGTCAAACTATCATTTCCTATGATCAAAGACTCAAAACCTCCCAGTATGTATATACTTCCCTTTTGACTTACTTTTAGTTGAAAAGGGGATACAGATTTTGATCCTCCTATATTTTTTGCCCAAGCCACCTTCCCCTCATGCGTATATTTCACAATAAAAATATCTGAATATGTATTAACATTTAAAGTGGTTGTATCAAAAGTCGCTGAATTATAAAATTCACCCAATACATACACATTCTCTTCTTTATCTACAGCAATACCCTTTCCTTGTATCTTTTTTCCCTCAACGGCAGTTCGAGCCCATACTAACTTTCCTTTGCTGTTATATTTAATCACAAAGACATTATTTTCTCCCATATATATATCGTAAATAGACATATACGAATGTAATACTGTATCTTCTACTAAGATAGATTTTGTAAAATAGCCTGTTACATAGACATTACCCGCATCATCTACAACCACTTGCTGTCCTTCATCCTGATTTTTATTACCTATCGTTTTTGCCCAAACTACTCTTCCTTCAGAATTATATTTTGCGATAAAAGCATCCCTATCCCCTTTAGAGTTTAGCCTTATTGTATCAAATATTGCACTTTCTGTATAATAGCCTGTAACATAAGTATTCCCGTAATCATCAACAGCCAATGAATTAAGAGAGGAGTGATGGTCTAAAAACTCTATTATATATGCCATAGGCGTTTTTAGTAATATAGGTTCGGCTATCTTTCCTAAAGAAAGCCCCATAGTAAGAATAAAAGAAAACAATAATTTATCTAAAATCATAAAATCTTAATGCGAAAAAGAGTTGAGTATAGAAGTTATATAATTAGTTGATTATCTCATCTAAGTGCCTTTCCAAAACTCTGTAGTATTTTCTTGCTTTTTGATATGTAGGATATATAATCATATATTCTCTCAGAAATAGTACATACTTAATTATCTTTTATCAGTTCGTAAGAGCAAACAATCTAAGCGTCCGAATAAGACCTTTAAATGGCGTTACCTTACTTTTTCCAACGGCTAGGAAGCTGCTCTGATTAGATTGCTTTGCTTGAAACGTTGGTAGATCCGAAACATTCGAGCTTGTAAAGGTAAGGTGGCTTTCATTCCGCAACGATATCAACTTGACTGCTCTCCGAAAATATGGTGTGGCTCGGACGGTATTGAATATAAGTAGGCGAGTGTCCTGCTGGATGGGATTTGCCCTGCTCATAGCCAGTAAATTAAACGAACTTGTTTGAGGAATGTCCTTCCGGTACAGCTTTAATGTAAGCATGCAATGAACAGCCTTGCTTATATTGTCCGCTCTTCGAATGCTAATTCCATCCTAATGAGGATTGAAACATCCTATCTATCCGCGATGCCCTATATAGGTAATCGGTAGTATACCTACTGAACAATACGCCTAAATCCGGGTGAATCTGTCTGATAGTGGCAGACCATATAAGGTTAGTAATGGTCGCACTACACCCAATTGGCATGACAAAATAAACAGAGAAGCCCACCCACATATACAATCTGACTACAACAAATACCAATTGAGATACATTTCATTGGACTGCAATACAGAATTTTGTACTTGAAAGTTATTCAGTTTTAAAAACAATAAAAAAATATGCAAAAAAGAAAATTAGGAAATAGCGGATTAGAAGTTTCCGCATTGGGCTTTGGCTGTATGGGTTTAAACTTTTTGGATGGCAAAGGAATAGAGAAAAAAGAAGCCATAGCATTACTCCGCAATGCAGTTGAAAGAGGCATCACATTTTTCGATACCGCAGAAGCCTACGGACCTTACACCAATGAAGAAATTGTTGGCGAAGCACTTCAACCGTTGCGTAAAGAGGTAGTCATCGCAACAAAATTTGGTTGTAAAAATGCCAGTCCGGCTGTAGGTCTGGACAGCAGACCCGAAACGATCAGAGCAGTAGCCGAAGCATCTTTAAAAAGATTAAGAACAGACTGCATTGATTTGTTTTATCAGCATAGGGTTGATCCCAATGTTCCGATAGAAGATGTTGCAGGAACAGTAAAAGACCTGATCCAAGAGGGCAAAGTAAAATATTTTGGTTTATCGGAAGCCAGTGGGAAAACCATTCGCAAAGCACATTCCATTCAGCCTGTATCGGCATTGCAAAGCGAATATTCTTTATTTTGGCGTGAACCCGAAGCAGAAATTATACCCACATTGGAAGAGTTGGGAATTGGCTTTGTGCCGTTCAGTCCTCTGGGCAAAGGTTTCCTCACGGGTATCATCAACGGAAAATTGGAGGCTGTAGACCGCAGAAATATCCTTCCTCGTTTCAGTGAAGAAAACATAAAAGCCAACATGGTTTTAGTGGATGCACTTTCTGAAATTGCCAAACAAAAAAACATCACACTGGGACAATTGTCACTGGCCTGGCTCCTGGCTCAAAAATCTTTCATTTCGCCAATACCAGGAACTACAAAGTTGTATCGTTTAGAAGAAAACATTGGCAGTACAAATGTTGTGTTCACAGCGTATGAGCTTGCAAAAATCGACACCACGGTAAACGGAATTACACTTGTGGGCGACCGCTATCCCGAGTTTTTGGCAAAACAAATAGACAAATAAAAGCTTGCAGTAATGCAACCTCTTAAAGGAAAGTAATAGTTGTTACAGGTGCAAGCAGTGGAATGGATAAAGCCCCTTATCGTGTTCCATAACTTTTCTGGAAACATGATTTGTAAATAAAGGAAAAGCAACCTTTCCTGTCCTCCTGTAAGGATCTTGTGACAAATAGAGTTGCGTTTGGTTTATGAAATATTCGTCCCCAGGTTGGTGTTATCAACAACCTGAACGATGGGAAAGTGGTTGTTGGTGATAACACCAACAACGGGCACACAATTATCTCTAGTTGGAAAGGCCGCCGGTCTTGCCATGTGATCCTTACAGGAGGACAGAGAGGGAGTTGAGAGGGTAAAAAAAAAAGAGATTTTTTTCCTAAAATTCTCAAAATTGAAAAATTTATGGGACATGGTAAGGGTTGGCCTTTGGCCTGTGTGGGGGAGGATCGGAGAAAAGTGTCTTTTTCTTTTGTCCAACACACAATGCTGGCCCAACAAATTCTCATTTGTTGTCCTTTTTTGGGCAAGCAAAAAATGAAGGAGCGGAGACATCGTTATTCGTCCGTCAAAACAAAATTGATTAAATTCGTAATCTGAAAAATGGAAAGACAAGCTGACATCAAGCATATTAAGAGCATATCGCAACTGATGCGGGAATTGGAACTTCCTGCACCTTTGCACCCATTGGTTGGGTTGGTGGATTACAATAAGGTTTCGATTGAAAAGTTTCCGAAAGGACAAAAAATAAGTCTTGATTTTTATAAAATTTCCTTTAAGTCTACATTTAAGGGACAGATAAAATACGGACAGGGACATTATGATTTTGAAGAAGGCGGATTGGCATTTTTGAAGCCTAGGCAAATCGTTTTTTCACCAACAGAAACAGAAAATTATGAAGGTTTTGCTTTGTATTTTCATTCTGACTTTTTACGAAATTATTCATTAGGAAATACGATACATAAGTATGGCTTTTTCTCTTACAATGTTTCAGAAGCCTTGTTTTTGTCGGCGAAAGAAAAAGAAATTATAGCCAATTTATTTACGACAATAGCCCACGAGTTAGCCAACAATATTGACGGTTTCAGCCAGGATGTTCTGGTATCACAACTAGAATTACTGCTCAATTACAGCAATCGTTTTTACAATCGCCAATTCATTACGAGAAAAGCGGTCAATCATGACATCATAGCTTCTTTGGATAAACTTTTAGAAAACTATTTTGAAGAAGAAAACAGTTTGAGAAACGGTTTACCATCCGTGAAATATATCAGCGCAGAATTAAAGCTATCGCAGCGTTATTTGAGTGATATGTTGCGTTCACTGACGGGACTCAATACCCAACAATACATTCAGAACGCCATCATAGAAAAAGCCAAAGAAAAATTATCAATGACAAATCTTTCCGTTTCAGAGATTGCGTATGAATTAGGTTTTGAACATTCACAATCGTTTAGCAAACTTTTCAAGACAAAGACAAATGTTTCGCCTTTGGAGTTCAGACAATCGTTTCATTAAAGATGGCAGAAAGCGAATGGAGTTTCCCCGTAAAAGTGTATATCTATTCGCTAAAGTAGCCATTTAGGAAGCAGTAGGCTTCCATGGGAAGGGATTAATTGGCCGAACTGATTACTAGGATGATTAGGTAATCGCTCTGGTATATCTTGTAACTATTCATAGGGATTGATGCCTTGTAGCTTACAGCTAACTACTACAGCTCAGGCGGATACGGCAGAGCCGTCTACCCGATTGGCAGTTTGTTGTTTTTTCATTCTGTTGGTCTTGCAAATTTCGCCATTTCATTCATTCCTTCGCCTGTCCTCCAAACATTGCGAAAAATCCATTCACTTATTTTCCATTGATTGTCTGTCTTAATGGCTTTTGTTGTCAAAACCCCACCTGCGTGAAAATGTTTCCCTTTAAGTGTCGGATTTTCGTCAACGTCGCCCCAAACGTGCATTGCCGTCAAGTTTATTCTAATTGTCGCTTTGTCGTTGTTAAGTTCTATGATAAAGTCGCTTGTCGTGTGTTGTGTCGCTTGGAAACGTGCAAAACTTTTTAGTTGTCCGTCGAGTATGTTGTGGTGTCCAATAGAAACTGCACCGTTTGGTTTTACAATTTGTCCGTCTGCGGTAAAAGTGTCTGCAACGATGCTTTTATCAAGTGTTTTTTCGTCAATAGCTCTGAAATAGCGAATGTGCAAGTCGCTAATTTTTGTCTTTTCAATTATATTTTCAAGTTCTTTTTCCATTGTCTTTTGTTGTCTGTTACTGTCTATGGTTTTGATTTTTACAATGACTGCCAACATCTGTGTTTACGAACTTCGTCTATTTCCTACTTATCGGAACCTTTAATTTAGGTTTATCAAAATTTATATTTGAGTTCGATTAACACTATTTCTGTTGTTTAAGTAATAGTAGGGATAAGTAGTATTATTTCAAAATTGTAGAACCTTTCAGACTACTATTTGCCAGTCCAACAGTCATTTTGTTTTATTGAGACTCTTTTGGATATAAAGGAACAGATGGAGGTACATCTTTCAATACTATTTGACAACAATGAACGCATACCCGCAATGAATTCGGAGACAGTGGGATGTTCTTTCTGAATATTCAGTATTCTCTTATTCCTTGCTAAAATTATGATAAACTTCAAGAAAATAGGGGCAGGCTGGATAGAATTCATGCCATTCCATATCTTCTTTAAATCCTTTGATCATGTCTAAACGAAGCAAGTCCAAATTATTCTCATATTCTGACCAATCTATATTGTCATGAAATCCGGTATCATCAGTATAACGATATAGGAATGCAAGTAAACAAATAGCATCCGCCAACTCACTCATTGCCCATTCCGTATTTTTGAATGAAACAGTGAATAATACACTCCCGTCTTCTTCAATAGGAACAGGTTGATATTGAAAATCACTTTCAAAATCGTCCCCATTATCTTTAGCAATCTCCCATATTTCTTGACCACAAAAAGCCAGGTTGAGATAATCAGATGCAATTTCAGCCTTTGAATGAATAGGCCATTGGGTTGTCTTGGGAATGGATATAAAAAATGTTTTCGAATCTCGTGTCCATAATATATTTCTCTGATCCCATAACAGGTCTTTTATCTTGTTTATAGTAAATCCTTTCAGGTCTTGTAGCTTAATCATGAATGCAAATTAAACTGATTTTTTACTGCTCTGTTATTATCCGGAAAAGAAACAGTGTGGAAATTTTTCGTAAAAAGGCAAGCTACTGTATCGGAAAGAGGTAAATTGCACTCAAAACCCGTTTTAAACTTTACTACGTATGCGAATTATTACGTTACTCAGTTTCTTATTTTACTCTTCAATCTGCTGTTCACAAACTCTTACGTTATTTGGAAAAATTTATGGTCGTAATGTTAGCAGCCACAACAAACTCTACTATACTACCATCTGATGAAGCACAGTTAATTAAATTATAATTAGCCAAAATACCAGTTAGCTTTCTGTGAAATAAAATCTTAAAGTTTTATAGCTCCAGTTGAATTTGCCAATGTTAGCTAGGCGCTAACTATGACTGGCTCGCTTTATAGGGGAGCTTACAGATATATCAATTCCCAGAAATGGAACAACTAATCCCCGTGGCTTCATATGGTAACTTTAAAGAAACAATTACCAATAATTGTTTTTCTCTTGATTTTAGTAAATGTCAAGGACTTGCCTCAACACAATACTGAGATATTGCAAGTTATAAGATGTAGCAAGGCAAATGGTCACACATACCTTTCTGAAAAACGGACATATAACCAAAAAAGGTTGTTGGAAAATCTTGTTGAATTTAATATTTATAATAACAGTGTATTAGATTCAATAGTCTTTACCTATGATAGTAAAAATAATTTAATCACTCAAATTGAGTATTTGCCTATAAATCAAGGAAAAAGGGTAAATACACAGTATGAAAAAGCAAATGAAATTAGTTATATCTATAATGAAAGGAACTCCTTAATAGATATAAAGGGCAATTTTAATACTGTTAAATTATACGAGCCAATTTTTCCCACTCTTCTATTTAAAGATCCTTTAAAACTTCTTGAAAAAGAGATAGGAGAAATAGACATAATAGTTAATAATGCCTACAAGAAAGATTCAAGAAAGCTAAAAAGAGATTCGGTAGCAGTATTAATCGATTCTTATAGCACAAATTGTCGCACTGAATTATTTTCACAATATGGTATTTCAAACGAAACTTTTCTAAAAAGAATGTAAGTTTCTTACACTGAAAGTAATTTATTATTAGATGATAAGTTTGTATTTGAAGATACAGTTATTGAAAGGAAATACTATTATACACATGGATTAATACAGAAGATAGAGGTAATTATTACAGTAGATAAAAAGAAAATATTCTATAAGGAAGTATTTAAATATAATTTCGTTTCTCAAAGAAAATAAAAGCAACCAAAAAAGGACACTCTGCTTAATGCTTCCCCACGCAAGCTCAACTCCTATACTCACTGAAAAAGGAGGAGGATTTAAGTTTATATCTGATGAAGCACAGTTAATTAAATTATAGTTAGCTAAAATACCAGATAGCTTTCTGTGAAATAGAATCTTAGCGTTTTATAGCTCCTGTTGAATTTGCCAAGACCACCTAGGCTCTAACTATAACTAGCTCACTTTATAGGAAAACTATGATTATCAAAAAGAGACTGGAGACTTTGGAACTACCAATGAAAAGAAACCTGAAATATCTAATTTATTTTTGTATACTGTTATTAACTCTTGTCTTTGTACATACTAATCCTCTTTCGGCAAAGTTTCTATTGGGATATCCTCAAGGAATGAGGTTATTACTTGAGTGCCTTACGTTTGGTGGTGCAATCTATAGTATTGACTCTGAGCTTTGCAATTGGTTCAAAAAAAGAATATATGGATTGTTTTTCTATCTGTTAGTACGATTAGTAGTATCATTTGTTTTTGCTTTTCTTCCTTTTGATATAATCATTAATACTCCCAATGCAAAAGGTTTCATTAACTATATCCTTATTCATAACTGGCGGCCTAATATCATATATTACCAGTGTATACTAACATTATTTCTTGTTGAGGTTGTAGTATCCTTTATAAACGGTTATAAGAGCACCCACTAGTCTCACAAAATCTGGTTTGAGAATATGCTCCGTTGTAAGAGTGACCACATTTGTCGGTAGAGAGATCCGGATGAAAAAGTTATGTACTAAGTATCTTGATGAAAATCAGACCCAACTTACTATAAGATGACAGCAAAAGAATTTACAGAACAATTAAAAGCAAAAACTCCGGATATAGACTTACTAATCGCGAGTGTAGGAAGTGAGATAGCACCAGTTATAATAAAAGAATATACGTGTTTACCTAAAAATGAGAGTTATCAGGAAAATACAAATCCCATTATTGAGCTTATTACAAATTACAAGAGTCAAATATCTCTCGGATTTATTGGTTTTATACAAGAACTTTCAACTATCAATGGGTTTATACACTTTGCTCTTTTTCAAGAAGATCTGGTACTACTAGATAAGGACTCTGATGAAATAATTGTAGTACTTCCAGATGATATATTTTTATTAGAACCTGGTCAGTATCCTGCAATTAGATTCTATTGTGCTCAAAATGCTTCATCTTTTCTGGAAGTGATAATTTCATATGCAGAAATCAATACTAATGAACTCTTGGGAAAGAGATATACTCTTCAAAAAGAGGAATTTCTGTTAGAAGAACTTTCACAAAAGGCTGGAGGGGAAAAGTATAAAAAGTTCATTTCCGTCTTATTAAATATACAAACACCTCAATCTTAGTATATATCTGACCTACATATTCATCAATCAAAACAATTAATTCCTTATTGGATAGTGATAAATTTAATCTACTTGAATCTGCACTTGATAAATATAATGTGGAGAAGCCTAAATAGTATCACCTTGTTATGGTTGTTTTCCGGATATATGGATGTGAAAACAACAACTGATACGAAAGAATTAGTTTGTGATAGTCTTATCTATTCTTTAGATAATCGGATTTCAGAAAATGCGATCGACAGTCTGGTAAGAGGAAAAACAGTTGTGATACAGAAGGAGAAAACTCAGGTAAATCCTTCTAAATAAGTAAATACTCATAGATAATATGAAAAAAATACTATATACTAGTATGTTTGCCCTTTTTATGTCTTGCTCTTCGTCAAGATCTGACATTTCAACGGATAGTGTCAATGTAGATACAGGATATCAAGTAGAAATAGTGAATGGTATTATCTTGATAGAATTACCGAATGGCGTTTCTTTTAATTGGGACAATGAATGCTCCAGAATTGTAGATGATAGTTTGTATCGTTCACTCATCACTACTTTTTCTACAAAACAACATAGCACTATTAAGCTTATACTGGACACAACTATAACACCTGCCAGGGTATGCCCTTTTGATAAAAATTTATTAGTTGGGGATTTAGCATTTTTGCTAATTGATAAGATTAAGGGTATACCTTATCTTAAGGCATTAGACGTTCGGTTCGATTCTTTTCAGGCTGATTGTTACTATCCTGTTAGTTTATTTGCTTATATTAACAATTCTAGACATGAGGTGTATAAAAAAGTGGAATTGTATCTTAAGTAGGACTCCAGACCCGTTTTAGTAAAGTATCCTGAAACGAATATGAGAGTGAATTTATACATTGTGAATGAGATGTAGGAAAGAATGCAGTAGGAGAAGCTAGAAGGTTATCTTTTCATTGCTCCCCGACCTTATTTTTTGTGAAAGCGATTACTAAGGAAGTTATACTAGAAATGATGGAATATTTATCAGCCCAACAACCTGGCTATTTAAGTCGAGTTCTACTACAGGTTAAGAAATGACATCTTCAATAATCTTGCAAAAGTCAGGCAGTACTGTCTGACTTCTGCTTTTTAGAGATACAGAAACTATTTCAGATAGCTTTTCACTTGTCAGCTCTCTTGTATATTTCTCAAAAATCATAGTAATACTTATCATCCTAATGAATGGATAGATTATCCAGTATAGAATAACCAGTGGTTACAAATTATAAAGAAAAAGGATTTGTATCTTAACCAGGATTTATTCTATAAACCTATATCGTATTGAGACCTGATTGCTTCTTATGGACAAGCTGGAACAAACAATTCTTGAAATAAATACTTTTGTCAGAAAAGACCTTTGGCAGGACTTTCAGGTATCTGTCTTTGAATATGGAAGCTTGAAAATAGTAGGAGGTATTGATTTGAGTTCAAATCATACAATCGAAATTACATTCATTGCTACTTCTTTTATGGAAATAAACTATGAGTGGATGACAGATACCTCAAAAGATATGCTTATGCTGGCCTCTGATGAAGAAAATTTCTATTTGAATGCCAGGTATCAGATCGAAGAAGGCTATACATTATTTAAGATTATCCCAAAATATTTTGAGGAACAGGAAGATTTTGGATTCTTTGTTGCCGCCAAAGACATATCTTTTAAAACGGAAAAGGTATATTATTTCCCTCCTAATACTGAGACAGATTTATGAAATAACCCAAAAAATATTAGCGTTTTATAACTTCTGTTGAATTTACTAAGACCAGCCAGGCGCTACTTACTACTAGCTCACTTTATAGGGAAACTTACAGTATGAATAAACAGGTAAAAGAGTTGTCGGAAAGGATCTATCACATTCTTTATACTTTTTCTTTAGACAAGCAAGCGACTCTCATACCAGATTCAATAAAGGAAATATTGGATACGATTGATAGAAACTCCTTTACTAAATTGCTTGTCTATACTTTAAAGCAGTATGATTCCGACTACTTTGTTCTGTTCATGTTTGCCTGTGTAGATTCGGGTTACTATGAAAACATATCCTACAGGAGTTTGAAAAATATCTTAGTTAAAATAGCTGATGATCAGACCGCACTCTATACATTCATTTCCTTCTTTTTTCAGTATTTAGATAGTAATCTTAGTAAGGAAACTGTAATCCTTGATAAGGGGTTATCCGCCTCATTTACAAATGAGTTATTTCCTGTTCGCTCTGGAGCCGTATTGTATAAACAATTACTACACTACCATTTAGATACAAGTGTTTCTGCATTCGATAACTTCTCCCAAAAGCTATTGGATGAGGGAGCGGGTAGGCGTGAGAGAATTATATATTCTGAAACTGAAGAGCAAATAGAATCTTATAGAATCATTTATCGTGAAATGAGACTGGATTTTAAATATTCACGAGTAAGTAAATTTTCAGGGCTATTTCGTTCTGCTTTAGGAATGTTATTTACTGAACAAGATCAGGAATTGTTAGAATTAGTCCACCAAGCTGCTATTGCAGGCGTTGAGAGTAGTTATTTTCCTGACCCTAAAGTACCATTTGATGTATGGGTATTAGAAAAATTAAAAGACGCAGATGAATGGCACCTACCCTATATATTAGACGTTGTGGGGCACACAAAAAATCCTTCATACAGTAAGTGGATAGATACGTACGCAACTCATGTTAATCCTGCGATAAGTAATGCTGCCAAGCGAGCTTTGGATAGATTAACAGTATACCTGATTTCTGACAAGATTATGTCCTGAGTAAGGTGTTTGTCGTTGCTACTAAAGAAGAACTTAAAGGATTGTTAGAACTTTACTTTTATCCAAAGAAATGATTATTACAAGTGAGGATTTTTGTTTACTTACCAAACCTATTTTCTCAGACTTGAGCATAGAGGTAATCAACTATATCAAATCGTTAGATTACACAGTACAATGTAAATATATTGATGGAGATCTATAATGTGAAATCACTAAAGAGGGATACTATGATCAACACGAGGAGGCACAATATGTTTTATTTGACGCATTTGTTGCGCCTATAATTGGGTATGATGAAACTGAAGTAGCCAAGATTGAAAGAATCCTAGGTATTTCATCTGAAGAGCCCATCTTCTTGATTGGTTTTGACATCAATATGATAAGAGGTCCTCAACTTATGCAGAAAGTCATAAAAGATTTAGTTCCTTTTTTACAACTGAATCGGTACAAAGATAGCCTGGTAATCGACTTTGAATCAAAGTTGTACTCCTTTGAAGAGTTTGAAAACGTGTGGGGAGATTATGATGCACTCAGTTGAATTTGATGAGCATCCCCTGATGGTTGTTGTCTGCAATAAGGCGTATCAGAAGGCTTTTTAGTACTTATATTCAACTAGTAAAAGATGCTCTATGGCATTGACCCGAATTTCATAACCAAAGTTTAGTTGCCTCCTATCATGAAAGAAGTAATACAAGTCTATACAGATGTTAAGGGATACAGTGTAAAGGGGGGAAACTTACTCCTGTATTTTAGTAATCGACACCTTTATTGGAATAACACCCTGATCACAGATGATCTTCCCGGATCTGATTATGAACTTTATACAGATGTTCTTTTCTATGTAAAAAAAGGTGGGAGTACTTATGTATATGATCTACGTGATGGGTCACAACGTTTTATCAATAAGCGGTATTTGTGGCGCTCTTATGTAGATGGTATCGGTTTATTTCTTGATAATGAAGAGTACGTTACGATAAGAGTGACAGATGGACAGGAGATTTCCCGGACAGTGTTTCCGAAAGGGGTTGAACGCATGTGTTTTAGCGACTATATTTTTCAGACAACATTTAAAAACGAGAAAAAAGAAATACTGCAATGTTTTGACCGGACTACGGGAGAATATCAATGGGAATATGATGCCAGAAAAGAAGGAGCCTATCAGGATTTTAGTAGGCGAGATAGTATCCATTCAGGTGAAATCCATAGAATTTTAGGAAGATATGAAGATATTGTGGTAGTAGCGGTTACAGGTGAACATCTCATGGCATTTGATGTAAGGACTGGCAATAAACGATGGCAGATAGATTCCGTAACAGGTGCCATTCCTCTATATTTGCAAAATAACCCGCGGCTGCCATCCGCAAGTGAGTTCAAACTAGACCCCATAACCGGAGTTCTCACTTCCTTTTATCAGGGTATCTATATTGAGATCGATGCCCGTACAGGTACAGCGATAAAAGTACTGAACGACTATACACACCTTACAGATACAAGAATGGAACTGGTACACTCTAATTGGTACAAAGAAGGTCCGTATATCTATTATTTTACAGATGGTTTTCGGAAGCGACTACCTCAACTTATTGCATATGATACAGATCAGGCAAAGGTGGTCTGGACACATATATTTGAGGGTAAGAGTCAAATAGAATCATATGATCGGTATGCATTGACAAAAATGATATATGATCGTGGACTTTTCTATGTGTGGGATATTAACCATGTTTTGACAGTGTTGAAGAACTGATCAACTACTCTTTTATACCTCCCAATGACCCTCTACATCAGCAGTACTGTACCAAAAGCGAAAAAGTAATAGAGTTCGCTATACTGCCTAAGTAATGTTGGACAATTGGGTAAAACCTGTATTTATTTCCTGCCGGGAGCTATTTTTGCGAGTAACATCATCCCTCAGTTGATAGTATTACTAACCTGAACGGTGGAAAAATCTGTAAAATCATTTCATAGCTATATTTCAATATCTGTTCTTATGAAAAAACAGTTAGGTCTTTTATCTATACTTGTTACTATCCTCTTCTCTGTTTCTGGCTGGAGCCAGCAGTATACCTTTAAACGAACTATCGGGAAAACCAATCTGGATTACCCTTCTGATGTTGCCGTAGACAAACAAGGTTCTGTGTATGTTTCCAGTCGGAATGGAGCTATTATAAAACTGGACCCCAATGGCTTCTATCAATCCGTTTTTGCCTCTGCAGTTTCGAAACCAAATTTTCCCTATCAAACAAAACACATTACGCTGGATAAAGAAGGTAATCTGTGGGCTGCTGACAACGACAAAAATCAGATTACCAAATTTAATTCACGTGGCGATGTGCTACTTCAATTTGGTTCGAAAGGGAAAGGCGATGGACAGTTTAATAGTCCCACGGGAATAGCTGTAGATAGTAAGGGCAATAGCTGGATTGCCGATTGTGAAAATCATCGTATTCAAAAATTTGATAAGAATGGTAATTTCTTGCTTCAATTTGGCTCAAAAGGAAAAGAGGATGAACAATTTGTATATCCTCAGGATGTGACAATAGATCGCGATGGAAATGTATGGGTTGCAGATACTGAAAACCACCGTATTCAGAAGTTTGATTCCAATGGAAAGTTTTTGCTGAAATTTGGCATTAATAGTATTGGTAAGGGAGAATTTGTGTTACCCTGGAGTATAGTAACAGATAGTGAAAATGCTATCTGGGTGGCAGATAAAGGAAATAACCGCATCCAGAAGTTTGACAAGAATGGGACATTTTTACTGGCATGCGGAGCCTATGGATCAAATGATGGTCAATTAAATACGCCAATGGGACTAACCGTTGACTCTAAAGGAATTGTTTGGATAGCAGATTGTTATAACTATCGTTTACAGAAATTTGATAAGAATGGAAAGTATGTTGGAAAATATGGCGATCCAGGATCAGCGAATGACCAGTTTAACAATCCGCAAGAAGTTGCAGTTGACACGAAAGGAAACCTATGGATTGTAGATAGTGGAAATAATCGTATTCAAAAGTTTGATTCAAACGGGAAATACCTTTTTACACTAGGCTCATTAGGTGCCGAAGATACTCAATTGAATAGTCCAACTGGCATCACTACCGATAGTCAGGGAAATGTATGGGTAACTGACTCAAAAAATTACTGTGTAAAAAAGTTTGATACCAATGGTAAATTCCTGTTAAAGTTTGGATCGAAGGGAAGTGGAGATGACCAGTTCACTTCTCCAGCAGGTATAAACATAGACCGTCAGGGTAATATCTGGGTATCTGATGTTGCAAATAATTGTATCCGGAAGTTTGATGCTAATGGAAAGTTTTTGTTAAGGATTGGATCAAATGGAAACAAAGAGGGGAAATTTAGTGATCCATTGGATATCGCAACAGATAGTCAGGGAAATATGTGGGTTGTAGATAAGAACAATCAACGTTTACAAAAGTTTGATGCCAATGGTCAGTTTTTATTGGTCATTCAAGCTTTAGGCCTTAGTGATGGACAGTTTCGTTTTCCTGCTAGTATTAAAATAGATCAGGAGGACAATATTTGGATATCAGATTTAGATTATTTTCGTATTCAGAAGCTGGATGCTACTGGAAAATTTTTATTGAAAATAGATGTTGCTATGAACAATCCTCTCAGTTTTGCTTTAGGAAAAAATGGGGATGTGTATTGTACAAGTCCTCGTACAGGCGTGATGGTGTATACTCTCAGTAAAAAATAGAGGACTGATGACTCTCAACTAAGTAGACAGGCTAAACCTTGTTATTCGGGATCTTGTGGTTCGTCTGGCATTAACTCACTTTATTCCACCCAGAACTAGTGTAAAAGTCAAGCTCAGTGTCTGACTTTTGCTTTTTAGGGATACAGAAACCATTTCAGATAGCTTACAATTGCGTATAAAGTAAGCCTTCGACCAGCAATGTGTTTGCCAGTTAACCTAAATAGAATACTTTGCCTGCTTATTAATTATATAAAGGCTGATGAGTTAGTGATCCGTATGCATCCGGGCAAATACATGTCCTCACTCGAATAGATACAAATCACTGACTTACTCTTATCCAATTTTATCCAACAGCACCAGTCCGAAGACCGGTGCCAATCTGGGCTAGCGAAGATCCAATTTAGCTTTCATGTTTTTCGCTTTTCAATTAAAAAAAAAGTTACTATAAACAGTAAGATACTTGTTATATGGAACGGCAAACTGGTATCTCCTAGAATATGTATCCATATTATATAGCTCAGAATACTCGATGCGATCCCAACAAAAAAACCATATAATGAAGATATAATTCTGTTTTTTTTACTAATGATCATAAAAAAAAGTGCACTCGATAAAACAATAGAATATAATCTAATAGATAATCCTCCATCCTTTCCTTGATAATAAGAAAGATCGGATGACTTAATTTTAAAATCAATCCATGCAACGATCGAAGATATAATTATTAAAAAAAACACTACTTTGATTTTACGCTCCATATTTTATTTTAACACTGTCTCACTTTGATTATTTAAATTAGTTGTTGCCTTTGTAGCAACAGCCTCTGCTGCTTTTGAATTGTACCCGTCCACCTGAGTACCGTGAAAAGGCTTACCCTTACTTTTTCCATCGATTAGGGAGTAAATTGGAGAACTTACCTTCATAGTCTGAACTGTTGAGTTTCGCTAGTACGTCACTTAGCCATGCATGCGGATTAAGGTTATTACGTTGGCAAGATCCTAAAAATGAATACAGTATAGCTGCGTTTTGAGCAGCCAGATATGAGCCTGCAAAAAGGTGATTTTTACGACCTAAAGCAATAGGGCGGATTATGTACTCGACTGCATTGTTGTCGATTTGAAGATGACCGTGATAGAGATAGACGGTGAGTTTATCTCAAATCCCGAACGTATAGGCAATCGCTTTCCCAATGGGACTACCAGGTAATACCTTTGTGTACTGCTCTTGCAAATAGATTTTGAGTTTGTCATTGTATACTTCATACCCATCTGTCTGAAGCATGCCCTGGCAGTTGGTAAGCAATTGAGCAAGGCCCTTTTGTCCTCTCTCAGTTTGATGTCACACAATACAAGGTCTGCAACAGGAGCATGGTAAGCCCATAAGTAGCCTAAATGACAAGCTCCTTTCTTGTTTGCATCCTGTACCCTTAAGGTAGTTTCATCGGTTTGACTGTATTTGTTAGCTTTGTATAGGAGTGCTTACTTGGGCAAGAGTACTAGAGGATTCAGTAGGATTGCTTTCTTGTTCAAAGCGTTTACACCAATAGATGAACTGGGCTGCTGTAATGCCTTCTTGCCGACAGTAAGCAGCTCGGGTTAGATTGCTTTGCTTGAAACGTTGGTAGATCCGAAACCTTCGAGCTTGTAAAGGTAAGTTGTCTGTCATTCTGCAAAGCTAACCTCCTACCTGTTCCGAGTAAAGACGGCTTGGCTCGGACGTATACATATATTTTGTTAAGACTGCTCGGTAGTAGTTTGAAAAACGATAGACGTTTAGTTATATGCGAAAACTTGCTTTGGTTATTTTGTTTCTAGTAACAAGTATACGTGCAAAGGCTCAGTGGGCCTGTGATGATATTATGACATTGGTTAATACTAAGTGGATACTTAATACCTATAAGCGTGTGGATGATTCAGTGAAATTAAAAGCGCCAGATCCACAATATATGATTGCCTTCTGTGAAAAAGGATGTATAGAATTTTATGTAGACGGAGTAGTAATAGGGACTGGGTATTATAAAAGAAATAAAAGGAGATGTTATGATATTGAGCCAGGTAAGGCAGTCAGACGGTATACTCCCGGTTGGGCAGCGAAGAAACCCAAACTCTTTGATACCTATTTCTCTCATTTTTACTCGGATATGATAAGTGCTTTTATCCTGCTGATAAGGGATAAAACTATAGAGCTGCATTTTAGTAATGATCCTGGAGATTGGGGATGGTTACGATTTAAACGAGTGTTGTTGTAATTTCGTCAGGTTGGTATATAATCAAATAACAGGTAATATGCGTTTGGGTAGTACAAACAGGTTAGTAAGATTTTATCTTCTTTTACTGATAGGGGGTATATGCAGCTCCTGCCGTTTGCAGTATGTGTTTGACAAGACTCCAGATGAACTAAGAGGAAAGAAATGGGTGCTAACTGAGTTTACCCATCCTGTTTCTGGTATCACAGAAGTGATAGATCCTACAGCATACCTGACGGGGTGTACGCATAAATTTGAAGTGGAATTTCTGGATAAGGGTGTGATGCGAACTATGGTAAACACAAAGCATCTGTCATTGGGCTATTACCGGGTAAAAGATCGAAAGTTTAGTGTTATCAATTCCAGGGTAAGTTCAGTATGGGTAGATGCGTCCGAAGAGTGCCATTCAGATGCAGTAGACAGAGGTGAATTTTATAGAATGATGCTGTCCACTAAATCGTATCAGATAGATAATGAAAGTCTGATCATTAACTTTTCGATACGAAGTACTAGCCTTTCCAGAGATGGAATATTGAAGTTCAGGAAAGTAAATGGGCTTTCTGAATAGGCTTCCATCCCTATTAGTTCTGGGAGAGAATATGATTGTCTTGCAAAGAGGCTATCGTTTGAAATATTTTTGTTCACCCCGATACTGCAAATCTACCGAGTCCTGTGCTATAGTTTGCACAGTAACATCTGCTGTAATGATAAATAACGTTGATCTTATAGGGAAAGGTTTGGTGAAAACACGATGAGCTTATTATTTAAATTAACACTATATGTTTGAAGTAGTAATTGGTAGAGATCCGGACCCGTATGAAAATTATATACTCTACTTTCACTGTGATAGTTATTACCTTCTTGAATTCTTAATGATTATGCTTGATGCAAATCTTCAAACTGTGTTGATGACTGAAAAGCAGTTACGTTTTGAGGGAGAAGAGCTTTTTCTGCTTCAGCAAACAATAGAAAAATGGTTACGGGAACAGTTAGTGATCAGACCCTCAGATTGGTTCTTAGAGTATGAACCTGTACTGATTTTAGGTGAAGAAGTACATCTTTGTTCAAAACTGTTAAGAACAGATCATGAGATTGAAAAACTCCATATACTCTATGAATCCATTGGGGAAACTTTACAAAGGGGACTAGGAATGGTATTTCTTCTGACGGAAATTTTAAGATAGATTTACTAAATGATACCTTACACTTGCCAAAGTCAGATTGTACAGTCTGACTTTGGATTTTTAGGGATACAGAAGCCATAACGATCTCCTTTTAGGTAAACTCAAAATACCTTCAGTTGTTAGCTTCTGGCTAACTTCTCATAAATTTCTCATAAATTATAGTAACACGAATCATCCTAATGAAATGATACGTAGATGAGGGCTCTACTGGTAATATTTTGGCTGAAGAAACAACAAAAGTAGTTTTTGATTTTACTTTCTCCCTGTAGGACTTCTATACGAAAATAATAATATATCTATGTTGAATTTTGAGGTTTCAGATATCTATTTCAGCGCATCCAGACTGTATGAAGGATATCTGGAAGTAGTTTTCTATAATTCTTTAAAACAAGAAAGTATCCATGTAGAAGGATATAATGAGATCTGGTATGAAACTGGAAATATCATAAAGGAAGAGTATACAAGAATAGATTACGCCAAAAAAATTAGGTATTTGGAAGAAAAAGCTTGTAATTAATCAGATTCGGTCTTCTTTTTATAATGGGACGTTTATCTTATTTGACAATGGGGATATACTCAGAATTCATCTGACAGATATACAAGGAGAGATAGAAGAAATTATCCGGATTGAAACGCCAGCCACTCTTTCTCCTATGGAAAGAGGTAGTATAGTAAAGATGTTTACTAAAGCTGATCCTGTTATTCCTTCCCCTCACAAGAGTGAAGAATAAAAGGATTCTTCTCATAGATTAGCTCATGGGCTAAGCCTGCTTTACAAAGAAAAAGCATAAATCGGTATGTTCAGAACAATCAGGGTGCTTCTACTCAGCGGGTTGTGGTGCAGTAGAGAATAAGTTACTGATAGATTTTCTGTCTGAGGCAATTTATAGAGTATAAAACCATAAAGCACAAAGCAAAAAGGTTCAGAGGTGTGATCCAGTCTTTTTTTGCTGTATACCTGCTTTGGAACTGCATGGTTACATTAGTATTTTACTCTTTTCTAACGTTATAGATAATCTCCTTCTCCAGGATCTTTTACTCCTGTTATAAACTAAATGTTTTTTGTATAAATTATAGATAAACTAGAATTTGCTCAGAATGCAGAAATAGATTAAAATTTTTATCGTGTAAGAAAGATACAGCATATTAAAGAATGCGTGAATCTTTTTCATTTCCCTCTCTTAAAGATAGAACAGATACTTTTCTGGGAATGTTTAAATAAGATAAATTCTGCAATAGTATACGTGTAATTTATCATTTCTATACTTCTTCATACATTCATCTATTCTCTTTTATTTATTTTTAGTATTACTGTTACAGTGTATGAAAGAATGGCAAGAGTACAACAATTATCAATGCGAACTAATGTTGTTTTGCAGACTTTATATGTGTTACTTTATATTGAATATCTGATAGCAGAGATAGTAGTTTATGGTTCAAAGTATTATTGTTAATCTGTACTATTCTTTATTTTATTCTAAAGTCAGAAAAAATAATTTCGGGTTTTCTACATTCATCTGCAAAGACCATTTCTTTCAGCAAAGTGATTTTGCTTTCTCAGTTTCAAATTTAAAAGTAACTCCTCAAGTACGTGAGTAACACATAGATACGTATTGCATACTTATGTAATGAATATGTAAGTTTTAGAAAGATATTTACATTTTTTTCTATTATTGTATTTAGGATACAGATTTAAAAATAAATTTATGTTTACCCGACCCCGGTCACTTTATCGCTGCATTGCCTTTGTTCTCCTGTTTTGTTTTCTGTTTCAGATTGTTGCCCCCACTACTGTACTGGCTTTGACCAGTGGTCCTTCACAGCCCGAGTTTTCAGGTTTTGAATCGGTCTCAACCAGTGAGATGGTCAATCCCTTTACAGGAGATTTTACCTATAACTTACCATTACTGACCGTTCCGGGACCACAGGGAAGTTCCTATCCACTTACGTTGGCTTATCATAGCGGAGTGTCCTCAGAGGAGGAAGCATCCTGGGTAGGATATGGTTGGTCCCTGACTCCTGGTTCAATAAATCGCAATATGCGGGGTATTCCAGATGATGATAAGGGAAATAAGGTTAAATACTGGAATAAAATGCCTATTAACTGGACAGTTTCTGCTGGAGGAGGCGCTTCTGGAGAGGTATTTAGTAAAGAACTTCCTGTTTCAGCCGATGTAGGAATACGATACAATAATTATAATGGGTTTGGCTACAACACCTATGTAGGCATGAGTACAAAACTATTTAATGGAGCGACCAATGTAAGCTTAGGACTAAGTGGTTCGGAATCTGGCCGAAGTTTTTCTGTAGGAGTAAGTCCTTATAAGAGTTTGGCGGGGAGTTTAAATCTTTCCCTGAATGAATCTCCCGATGGACTAACTTTTGGAGCAAGTTATAATCCGTATACATTTTTAAATTATATCTCTGCTGAGAAAGGAGAGTTTAAGAAAGATGCAGCTGCCAAAGGACATCTAGGGAGTTCAGGTGCTGTGTTAAGTTTAAGTGGAAATCATGGATTATTTTCTTTTTCAGAAATGGTGCGGCCTCTGTCGGTTACCCCTTATACAGGATTTTCTACAGATGTCAATGTGGGGTTAGAAGGGAATATTGCTATACCTGCAGGAGCAGAATTACGTATTTCCGGAAGCCTGAGCGTACAACGTAATGATCGAAATAGAACCTCTCGATCCTATGGGTATATGTATGCGTCATCCGCTGATGGGGCTCCAAATACGAATCAGGATGGGCTTGTAAGTGATTATTATACTGAGAAAGAAACCTCGTACATCCGACGGGATAAGTTTCTGGGAATGGCCTTTAACAATGCCGATAATTTTGTGGTAAACGGAGAAGGAGTAGGTGGTGGATTTCGGTTATATCACAAAAATATTGGTCAGTTTTATCCTACTTTTTCGGAAAGTAGAACTGCTTTTACCAACGGAGGGGTCGATTTGCATGTGGGAAATCCCTTTGGCGTGGGTGGAACTGGGGAAGCAGGTACACAAACGCTAACCGAATCGGAATGGGATAAAGGTATTAGCTCTTTCACTACGCCTGCTGGGGCTACCAATGATTCCAATGATGAGGATATCTTTTTCCGGTTTAACAACGATCAGGGAGGGGTATTGAATTATTCGATGAGTGTGGATCTGCCAGTTCAGGCTACTATTTCCCGTAATCGAAACCCGATTCTGCCTACTACCCCCAATGCTGTTCCCAATTTTCTTACTGAACGTAATCGTAGGGCTTCCTTTATAGGCTACAACACCAACGCCAGTATGTTTTCTGCAGGGAAGTTTACTGCCCGTGCCTATTCCCGTCGGATTGATATAAATAATCAGGCTAACCGAACGAATACCAGTAATGCAGATCGGATTGGAGAATTTAGTGTTTACAATACATCGGGTATGCAGTATACCTATGCCTTGCCAGTCTATTCACGTAATGAACGTCATTTGCAGTTTGGGGTCGGAGGTCTTTTTCCTGAAAGCAATTATTTGATCTATGGGGACAAGATTGACAAGGATTCCAATCCTGTCAAACTAGGGGAAGAACGGCTAAATTCCGGTTCAGACCCGTATGAGAGTGCCTATGCTACTACCTATCTGTTAACCCAGATCACTACACCTGATTTTACCGATATTAACCTTGATGGTCCTGATGCGACAGATCCGGGTGGATATACCTTGTTTCATTATACAAAACTATATGGTGAGAACAACGATAAAAACAACAATACCAATGAATGGTATAAATGGCGTTTGCCTTACACGGGAATGCTCTATCAGCGTGGTACCTTGTCTGATCCGATAGATGACAGAGGAGCACTTTCAGACGGGGAGAAAGAAATCTATCTGGTCAAAAAGATAGAGACCAAAACCCATGTGGCTGTATTTCGGACTAGTGCCCGTCAGGATGGATTGGATGCTCCCGCAAAGGATGCAGCTATGCAAAAAGATACAAAAGGGGGGCATACTCTTGAGAAACTGGATCGGATCGATTTGTATACCATCAGTGAATACACTAAAAATGGAGACAATGCCCGTCCAATCAAATCCGTATTTTTTACTTACGACTATTCGTTGTGTCAGGGGGTAAAAAACTCCTCTTCCAATGGTGGCAAACTAACCCTGAAAAAAGTATGGTTTGAATACTACGGTGTGCGCAATACAGGTGGTAAAATCAGTCCGTACGTGTTTGAGTATAGCTATCCGGATTTTGCAAACGCCAATCCTTACCCGGCAATGTATCAGTCTCTGGGTACTAATTATCAATTTACTGCTGCCCAGCAGAATCCGACTTTTTCCTATTTTCTTCAGGATGCCTGGGGCAATTACCAGGCTAATGGACTGACTCGTTTTACTAATATGCAGCCTTGGGTGAATCAGCAATCTCAAACGGGTTTTGATCCGGCTGCCTGGCATCTGAAGGTAATCACATTGCCTTCGGGTGGAGAAATCCATGTGCAGTATGAACAGGATGATTATGCCTATGTACAGGATCAGCCTGCTCATGTCATGCGAAGCATTGATTCTGTTACCGGACGAAGATACTTTCTGCAGAGGGAAGGAGAAACAGATAGTGAATTGCAGACCATGGCTCAGGCTATCAGGGATCAGTATGGCAATAAAAAGAATAAACTGTATTTCAAATTCTTATACCGCTTACTGGGCACTTCTTCTACACCTCAAATAGGAGATTGTAATGCTGAATATATTTCCGGATATGTCGATATTATGGATGTCGGCGTGCAGAACGGCAAAGTATATATTGATCTGGGCAGTACCCAGAATGGTACCCAGCATGAACTACCTAATCAGGTATGTGTAGATTTTGTGCAAAGTCAACGGGTTGGAAAGCTAACCACAGGAGTTAGTTGTGTGGGAATTTCTTCTTTTACCAATCCTGTAATGGAAGATGCAACAGATCTGGGTAAAGCAACAGAAAATGCAGCGGTAGGGATCGTGAAAAAACTTGTTAACATGGCTCGCATCAATTTGGGTGGAAGCCTGTGTGCCACCATGAATACCTCCCTTTCATATCTGAAAGTGCCTGCCGCCAAAGATAAAAAAGGAGGTGGAGTACGGGTAAAACGGCTACTGACCTTTGATAAGGGTGTGGATGGGGAAAAAGTGTTATATGGTAGTGAGTTTATATACAAAGCACCAGATCCTAACCGTAATAACCAACTGCGTAGTAGCGGGGTTGCCGCCAATGAACCTTCTACCATTCGGGAGGAAAATGCATTGGTAGGCTTTATGCCACGTTTTAAGCAGAACTTTCTTTCTAAAGCAGTGGCTGGTATTGATAAAAAACAAGCCGAGGGACCATTAGGGGAGAGTTTATTACCAGGTCCTTCAGTGGGATATTCCAGAATCATTATCCGTAATATTCACTCAGGGAAAACCAATCCGGGTTTTGCGGTAAAAGAATTTTATACCGCTAACCAGAAGGTTGAGCAACGGGCAGGTCAGCTTACTGGCAATAGTACTACAAACAGTACCTATGCCTTCTGGTCAGATATGACAGGTATTGAAGCTGCCACTCAGAAACTAAGCCTGCCTTTATTATTAGTAAATAAATATATCAACAGTGCCTGGCTTACTCAGGGATTTAGTTTTTATATCAATGATATGCATGGTAAACCCAAACGGGATGCTACCTATGCAGGTGTATACAGTGAGAATGAAACCGATGATCTGGTAAAAGCTGTTTTGGTTACAGAACAGAAGTATGACTATTTTGCTCCTGGTGAGGCTGTTCCTGTTGTAGACGAAACAACAGGTAAGATTACCTTAGCTAAACTGGGGACAGAAGTGGATGTAACCTATGGACAGAAAAAGGTTAGTGAGAAAAAGACTCAGGCAGGAGCAGTAGGAGACTTTACCACGTTAGTAGTTGGGATCTTTCCATTTCCTTTCCCTATTGTGTTACCGACTACCACTGCTATTCAGAATGAGACATATGTACATACTACTACAAAGATAGTTCGTCAGACGTGTATGTTGCGCAAGCAGCGCACCTATGCGGATGGTATCTACCATACAGATGAATACCTGGCCTTTGATCCCAATACCGGACAGCCCGTATGGAGTAAATCCTATGATGAGTTTGCCGCTATCCCTGGCACTACACCCTCTAGTAGTTCACCACCCGCAGGAGCAGTTGTGCTTGCCAGTGAAAAAACACAGGGAGGAGCTTATGCCAGTCACACACAGATGGCAGCGTGGCACTATCCGGGGATGCGGGCAAAATATCTGTCAGAGAACCGAAAGATGGCTGTCTCTTCGGTTAGTTATCAAAACCTGGGAAGTGGTCAGGGAGAATACCTCAACTTTGCAGGCAGTGATATGGGGGCGATCTGTACACAACTCCAGCAGTTTGTACCCGGTGATCTGATCGAGATCAGTCCCAATGTGTATTACAATACCGATGCGCCGGATTATTTCAATCGCCGTATCCGGATTTATCCCTCATCTAAATTGACCACAGGCACTCTGCCTGCAGATGGAACTATTTCTCAAATTACGATTGTACATACCGGACGAAGCAATGAACTAACTATACCTGCTGGCTCTACCACCTATCACAATCCGGATGCAAGCTGGGATTTAATACGAGATACAAACGGATTTATCACTTATCGCACCAGGGCTACCAATGCTTCCGGTAATGCCAATCCGTATCCGTTTAGCATTCCTGTCAGTGCCAATACTTCTTCCCTAACAGGAGTTGGGACGTTTGCGGATGATTTAAGTGCCAGATATCAGACTATTGAATCATCCAGCTCTGGTGTATTTGCCGTAAATCAGCATCCTTCCTATGCCAATATGAATATTAGTGCGTATGCAGCTAAAATTCCGGCTGGTTGTCAGATCAATCCTGAGTCGGCTGAGATTAGCAATATCAACTTCCGCTTTAAAAAAGTAGGGGATAAGATTTCGCTGCAACTGATTTCATTTATGATCACCTGTGGTGAGACAAAAATAACGATTCAAAACTAGTGTACTTCACCAACTGAACAGATATAGCTGAGAGAATAGTACCCGGTAGCTTACACTAGGTGTTAAAGTGTAAATCTCTTAAACCAGAAAACTATTCTCTTAGCTATCATCCATAAATCTAACTGTACAGATGTCATTGCCTGATACTATTTATATAACGAGAAAACTTGGAACACGAACCATACTACTGGGCTTGCTGGCGTTTCTAAATTGTAGTGCGGTGTTTGCACAAGTAAGTGGAACTTTTACTCCTTGTGATCCTATAAATATTGAATTGAATGCTGAGGTCTCTACTTCTGAACCTCCTCTGGATAAGACAGCAAGTATTGAGTTGACTTCAAGAAGACAAATAACTGTAACATATATTTTAAGGGCTTCACTTAATGGAGTTTCAACTGGAACTGCATCAGTAAGTCTTGATCAAAACAATTATGCCACCTCTTCTTCCAATATAGCTGACGAATTTACTATCACACTTGAGCCTGGTCTTCATTATATGGAAATAAGTGCATCCAACAATACTAGTGCCATTTCTACAACCAAGGCTTACATCAGAATTACATCTCCTAGTGCTGGGGCACTTACTGTGACACGACCATCAGGACCTAATTCTCGTACACAGGGTGAAGGGACAACTTTTTACACCAGCACGATTACCGGATCTCCCACTTCCGTGGTATGGACTCTTTCTCCTTCATCGGCAGGATCTATCAGCAATGGACTCGTAACCTGGAATGCTGATTTTGCAGGCATGGCTCATGTGTCAGTAATGGCTTCCAATAGTTGTTCTTCCGCTTCTTCCGCTTTAGATGTTATCGTTTCTGCACTCACAGATCCTTTGTGCGAAAACCTGTTAAATCCTGCCAGCACCTTCTCTGCTGATAACACAGGGACAATTGTCTTTGGGCCTTCCAATATGTGTCCGGTGGGCTCATTCAGTTGTCTTTCCGGGGGGAATTCTGTTCAAAGCCGGGTAGTCGCTACGGCAGCCACCACCTTTGATCATAGCTGGACGCCGGCTGAGTATGCAGGGGCCAATCCCTATCAGGATGGGTATGCAGGCAAGTGGCGGGCGAAGACTACCTATGCCTATAATACCTCATTGACACAGGAAACCGGTAACCGAAACCGAAATTATATTGTAGGAACTTTCACCGCTAATCCTTTTAGCTGGACATCAGAGTCTAATCCCCAAAGCTGGGTGGCTGCTACAACTGTGACACAGTACTCCCAGAATGGAGAGGCTGCTGAAGAACGTGATGTACTGGGCAACTATAGCGCAGCCAAGTTTGGCTATGGAGGCAGTGTGCCCTATCTGGTAGCCCAAAATGCTACTAACAATAGTGTTTTGTTTGAAAGCTTTGAAAATACCTATACAAATACAGTGCTGGAAGATAAAGTAGCCATACAGGGTACTCTTGTACCAGAAGCTCATTCAGGCAGACAGAGTTTGCAACTGAATGGCAGTTTTGCTACGCGTCCTTTTGTGATGACTGATAAACTTAAAAATGGAGGTATCTGGTGTAAGGTATGGATACGAGTAGGCACAGGCAAAGACAAAGACCTGGCAGCCATGCAACAACAGGCAGATCAACTGCAATGGCAGCTGAATGGGAGCACATCCGTACCTGTACAGGTGGTAGCACAGGTTGGCAAATGGTCGCTGTGTGAAGCATTGATTCAGCCTTCCCAACTAGGCAGTATTGCTGCAGGGCAGACGTTTACACCCACACTGGTTTATAGTGGCAGTGAGAGTGTATTCATTGATGATGTGCGAATTCAGCCTGCGGATGCACAGATGATCTGTTATGTGTATGACGAGAGCCTCAGACCAGTAGCGACTTTCGATGATCAGCACTTTGGCATGTATTACCAGTACAATTCGGAAGGCAAGCTGATTCGCAAACTGATTGAAACCGAACGGGGGATGAAGATGGTGCAGGAGACTCAGTATAACATTCCCAAAGTTGACAGATAACCTGAATTGCTAAGATCCTATAACTCTTATACAATAAATCATACAGATTTTATAGCATCATCCTGCTGTTGGTAGTGTATCTGCAACTGTACTACAGATGCTAAGGTTTTGCTTGAAATAAATTTTACTACAATGAACTGGCGGTATAAAAAACAAATGAAAGTGTGGCTGGTAGGTTGTCTTTTAGCTGTGTTATGGGTAGCCACAGGACAGGTTATGGCTCAGAATAACTCTCAGGGAGAAACTATTTTCCGGGAGGTATGTCAGGTGCTTCAGCAAAATGATTCGTTGGCAGACAATGAACTCGTGCATACAACCTATCAGGCCATGACTTTTTTTCGGGAAGATGCTAAAGGGGCCTTGCAACAATCAGGTACACAGCTTGAAGTATATGTTGGGAAAGACAAAGTGTATTATTCGAGTTCGGATATAACCTGTATGCAGGATAAAAAACAGACGATCAGCATTTTTCCCGATTCCCACCGGATTCTGGTGGGTAAAACCAATACGGCTGCCAGAAAAGCCAGTATCGATGGACAATGGAGAAAGATAGTGCGGGATACCTTGCTAACCTGTGCGACTATCACAGAGTGTAAATCGGAACTGCTGGAAGGAATACCAGTGTATAAACTGGTCTTTTCTATTTTCCCTCAGCGACAAATCCTGCTGGGTATGCGAGAGCTGATTATATGGGTAGATGCAGACAGTAAAATTACCCGACAAATGGAGATGGTATATCCAACAGGAAGCACGATTGAAAAGACCCGTATGTCTTTTTCTGTACCCAAGCGAATAAAAGTAGATTCAGCTCCTGTACCTGTTTCCGCTTCTGCGCTGGTATGGGATAGCAAAGGCACACTACTGCCTGTCTGGAAGGGATATGAGATTGTCCAGACCAGCAAATAATCATTATAGCTAATTCATTGAAAATATACTATCACTTTAGAGTAGACATAGTTATGGGTAGAGTATCTACACCTTGGTTTGCCAACGTTTTTTTGAGAATCATTGCTTTTTTTGTTGTGTTTGCAGGATATGCTTTGTCTGCTCAAGCACAACCTATTATCTATGGGCCAAACAGTAATAATGTTTATTGTCCCTCTACCACTATCACCTATCAGCTTTCAGCTGAATATAAAGGTAACTATCAGAATATAAAATGGACAATTAGTCCAGCTTCACAGGGACAGGTTCTCAATAGCTTTATAGGTTCTGATGGAAATGCCTATGCTCAGGTTGCCTGGAGTGGCACTGTAAGCAATGTTACTCTAACTGTAGATGGGCAGTATAAGACATCTTCTGGTGGAAACTGGCAATTGTTTCAGTCTGAAGATAATTATACCATTCTGTCTCTTCCTTCTATACCCACCAACCTTACTGCCTCGCATGCCAGCAGTGGTACTGTCTGTATTTCACCCACCCAAACCTATACCTATAGTGTTTCTTCGCAACTCAATGTTAGCTATGAGTGGGAAATCCCGACTACCAATGGTACGATTGTAAGCGGAAATGGCACCAGAACGATACAGGTGCAATGGAATCAGTTAACAGGAACTACCTCTGCAACAGGAACAGTGCGGGTACGTACTAAAAGAAATGACTGTCCCAGTGCCGTAAGTAATTATGTATCTGCCTCCTATTCGTTTTTGCCGCCCCCCGTCTTGGCAGCAGGCACTCAGATTACCGGCCCTGCTCAGATATGTGCGGGTAAATCCTACACCTTTACCTTAAATGGTTCATTTAACTGGGCAAGTGCCTATCACTGGGTAGCACCCGACGGCAGTACCGTCACTGGAGGAGCCAGTAGTGTAGTGGAAGGGAGTGATGGCAAGTCCGCTACCATTACGTTTAGTGCCAACGCCAACAGTGGATCGGTTCGCGTCATTGCCGAAAATAGCTGTGGTACGGGTACTTCACTGGAATTTCCCTTACAGGTCATTTCACCTCTTAGCGCAGGTACCATCAGTGGCCCTGTGAGTGTATGTGCCAATGTGAGTTATACCTACAGCATTCCTGCTATTACAGGGGCTAGTTATCAGTGGAATCTACCCGCTGGTGTAGTGGTAGAAAGCGGACAGAATACGTCTGCTGTCAAAGTGCATTTTACCGACAGTGCCTTTCCCACTAATGCTTCGGGTAACCCGACTCCGGCATCGATTACGGTCACTGTCAATGGAGAGTGTAATACGACACCTGTTCAGAGTGCACCTATTGTGGTGAAACCGCGTGAACTAACCGCCATTGAAAGCCAGATATTCTCTGTCAGTGATCTTTCTGCTCCCAGTAAAGTGGCTAAAGAGCTTCTTCTCAATACCTGTAACCAGGTCGATGTGAATCTGTGTAATGGACGCACGATTCAGAAAGCGGTGCTGAAAGCCACTTTGAGCACAGGCGATATACATTTGTTTGATGCCGCTTCCTCCGCTGCTGATTTTGCTACAACCGTTACCTTTAAAGTTACAGGGTATAATGAACAGGAACAGGTGGTGTTTACACAGCCGAATCTGTCACTGACGATTGGAAAAGACAAACCAGAACAAACCCTAATTCTTGACTTTACCGCCCAACATACCCAACAGGCTATTTCTGCTTCACAACCTGTTTACCTGACTCATTTTACCATTGAACCCCTGACCTACTCGGGACCTGCTACTAGTTCCGCATTTGCACAAGCCATTCGTTTGAAAGTGGGTTATGAGGAAGCTTTTACCTATCCGGCAGGAGCGATCACGGTTAGTAATCTGACTATGAGCAGCAATGATCCGGCTACACTGGATTATGAACGTACCTTCAACTGGCAGAGTAACTGTCCCAAAGTAGCTAACTACCAATTTCAGTTACTCAGATTATTTATTGATGAAAAGACAGGAGTAGCAGAATCTCCCGATACTGAATGGTCGAAAGCCTTATCGATTGAGACCGAAAAAGCAGCTACTTATATGACATTAACCATTGCCGAAGGCAGTGGCAAGTACCTGTGGCGGGTACGGGCTATTGGAAATCTGCCCGGCGGCATTGCCAATCCGTTGAACTGGGGAGAGTGGAGTTCAGCCATCGAATTTACCTTTACCCAGCCCGATGAGGTAAACGCCAATGGGACCAACTGGATTTACAGCCGGACAATGACTGAAGGAGGACGCTTGTCTGAAAAGATGAGTTTTGCCAACGGGTTAGGGCAGATTGCTCAGTCACAAACCCGCATCCAGTCGCAGAACCAAGTGTTAGTAGCTCAGACCAAACAGGATTATGTAGGACGCGATGCCTTGCAGACATTACCTGTACCGGTAAAAGAAAAAGCCCGTTTGGGATATATAAAAAATATGCTGCTCGATGCAGGCAACAATGCGTATATCAAAGAAAAGTTTGATGGAAATGATACCTGGAAAACCCCTGCAAAAGCCAGAACTGGCGATGGGTATTATTCAGGAACAGATAATGGTATTAATCAGGGGGTAGCCTCTGCCGAGGAGTATCCGTATACACGTACCGTATTTACTACCGATGGTACCAATCGGGTCAAAGAGCAGGGAGGAGTAGGAGCTACACATACACTGGGTAGCGGGCATACGGTGAGAAGTTATTACTCAGCTGTAGCCGAAGATGAGGTAGTGAAGCTCTTTGGCGAAGAAGCTCCTAAAGCAGCTAACCTGCACAAAACCATTACCTATGATCCAAACGGAACAGCTTCGGTAACTTATCAGAGCAAAGATGGCAAAACCATTGCTACCGCTCTGATCGGGGGAGACAGCAAAGCTCCCAATCTGGATGCGCTGGTAGATGGCACGCCATTTCAGGAAATCAATGAAACGATTACTGAGAAGAGTCCTTTCAATGGCATTGGAACAACCAGCCGTAAACCGCTGGTGCTCACAGAAGACAGCACAAAAGTGACTTTTAGCTATTCAATCACACCGGAAACGATAGGGGATCTATGTCAGAACTATTGTACTACCTGTGATTATACAGTCAAGATCCGGGTCATTAATCAGGAAGATCCAACCATTGTAAAAATGATTGGCGATTCGATTGTGATTGCGCCGGGCAGTTGTGCTTCGCTGACGGCACGTACCCTGACCAATGTGTCGGTGACCCTGCCTGGTCCGGCTACCTATGTGATTGAAAAGACGGTGACTGCCCACAACCGGGCTAGTGGAGCTAGCTCTACATACCTGGAAGCCCAGCTAACCCAGCTAGAAACCAGCTACAGTGAAGCCAATCTGATGGGTAGTGGAGACTGGAAACAGATTATGGACTGGTTATCGGTGGGTAAAGCCAAGGAAGTGTATGCACTGCTGGATCAGAAAATCCAGGCCAATACTCCAGGTTATAGCCGCGTACCTGCACTGGGAACACCTGTGACCGAAAACAGCGAAACACCTTATTATATTGTGCCGGTAGCTTTACCCAACACTAGTTGTGAAAGTCTGCAGATTCACTTACCTGTGATTGCCTGTGAAGAGATTAGCTGTAATCTTTCCACCAACTCGTTTGAAGCCTACTATCAGAATCATAGTCTGAATGCTGCCAGGACACCATTGAGTGCTTTGCCTGAGTTTGTCAATGCCGGTTTTACAGAAGCAGGTGTATTTGATCAGATGATTGCCAACATGCTCAATGAGAGAGAACCACAACAGCAAACCCTTCTCTACTCGTGTGAGACCGTCTGGAATTGCTGGCAGACAGTGGTGGATCAGTATCTGCAAAAGCAGCAGAATCCGACAGGTAATCCAACCAGTCCGATTCCGGGTTTATCCAATAATCTGGATAATCAGCTCACTGGCAACTACCAGTACAATGGACTGCTGGATCAGTTTTTCCTGTGTTCAGGTGCCAAAAAGACAGAGTATTATACACAGGAACGTACCGAAGAACATGTACTACATGCCTACAAGTTTTTTTACCTGGATCAGACGCATCGGGCGTATGCAAAGTGTTGGGAGGCCTATGGAGCGGATGCCAGTGTAGATAAAAAGAATAACCTGTATCTGTGTTTAAAATATAGTCCGGCTACCCTTACAGACGAGGCGGCTACCCAGGTAAAAAACGAACTGCTGACAGCTGTGACAGGTAAGGTCAATGAGTCGTGTGCGGCCAACCGG
This sequence comes from Xanthocytophaga agilis, assembly GCF_030068605.1. Classification (NCBI taxonomy): domain Bacteria; kingdom Pseudomonadati; phylum Bacteroidota; class Cytophagia; order Cytophagales; family Rhodocytophagaceae; genus Xanthocytophaga; species Xanthocytophaga agilis. The sequence continues at coordinate 161,337 of NZ_JASJOU010000003.1, read as the reverse complement.
GAAACGTATCGTCAGCAGATCATCCAGACCATTCATAGTGTGGATAAAAAACTGATTGAAGGATTGGATCAGAATGAACTGGTAGAGAATGCAGGTGTAACTCTGACAATCGATAATTCAACCTATCCGCTGATGGTAGCTGCGGGAGCTCCCTTAACAGGCTATACATTTAGTGCCCTTAACTCCTATCAGGTTTGTCAGGTAGAGGCGATGGCTGATGCCATGGTAGCCTATTGCCAGCAGGGTATTACGCCAGAGATGATTCAACTGGCAGGGCAGAACACACTGGCAGGCAAAGCTGCATATCAGAAAATAGAAAATATCTTACTGCATGGATTTGATATTAAGATCGGAGGTAGCTGTGGTTCTTCGTTTGAGATCATTGATCCATCAAACATAGCGGGTAGTGGAGGGACAGGTACTGATGTAGTTGCTACTCCAGTAAACTTGGCTGTGACTCAGACAGGTCCGGCAGGGGTAGGAAATAGTTCTACCAATGCTTTCTGGTTAGATGCAAGCAGGCTTACAGGAATTGCTAATGGCGCGAAATTCTCTTCATGGACAGATGTTTCTGGTAATAATAATCATGCTACTCAAACAAATGCTACTTATCAGCCTACCTTCAAAATCAGTGCACTTAACGGCAAGCCAGCCATTAAATTCAATGCAGCTCCTTATTTAACTACTTTAGGGCAGGTAGATAATGCCAGTGTTTCTATTTTTACTGTTGCTTCTCTGGATGGTAATCCTTCTGCCCCCTCCGTACCTTCTGACATGCGACAATTTTTGGTTGGGACTCCTACTAATGAGAGTTTTGCAGATTATACAGGTATAATACCTTTTGGTACAGGGTCGTATACAAATAGTTTCTATGTAGGAAAAAGCTTTCAGAGTTCAACAGGTTATAAAGCTGTTACGACTGATTATTATCCATTAAATACCTTTTTGCTTCTTTCCGGAGTACACAATGAAAGTTCTTTATCTGGATATGCCGCTCTAAATGGGAAAAAGGGTGTTGTCTTAACAGGCTCCCGAACATCAGGGGGAAGTGGCTATAAATACACAATAGGAAGACGGGGAGATGGATATTCATCTACCAATTCAACCATTGCAGAGGTAATTCTCTATAAGACAAATTTGAATAGCAGCCAACGTATTATTGTAGAAAATTATCTGGCGGCCAAATATGCCTTAACGATTGAATACGACTACTATACAAACCCAGTAGCAGCTTATCATCTGGATGTACAAGGGATCGGAACGGTAGATGGAACAGATAAACACTCTCAGGCAGCTAATGGCAAAGGATTAATCCTATCTGAACTGAACGGTTCACTCAATGCTGCCAATGAATATGTATTTGCTGGGCATGCGTCTGCTACCAATGCCTATGTAACCAACACAGGAGGCGCTGCCCCCAGCATCGATAAATACTGGCAACGCGATTGGTATATCCAGAAAACTAACAATGTAGATGCTCAACTAACGTTTGACTTTGCAGCAGGTGGAATCACTATTCCTGGTAACCTGACTACAGCAGTCTATACCTATAATTTGTTGTATCGGGCTACTCCTACAGATGCTTTCACTATTGCTTCTACTTCACCTATTTTAAATGACAACAATCGTATTTCGTTTGCCTTATCAAATGACCAGTTAAAAACAGGCTATTACACCTTAGGAATGAATACCTCCAATGGATTGCTGGCTTACTGGAAGTTTGATGAAGGACAGGGAACAGTGGTATCGGATGCTTCCGGTAATGGAAACAATGGTACTATTGTAGGAAGTGGTGGCTGGACAACGAGTGGAAAAGTAGGGGCTGCATTTACTAACAGTACCACTACCTATGTATCTGTAGGGGATAAACGATCACTGGATCTGTATCCGAACAAACCTTTTACTATTACAGCCTGGTTTAAAACAGCTGCTACCCGTACAGATGTTGTATACATGATAGTTTCCAAATCTACAGGGTATGTTTCTCCCCAGGTAGGATATCATTTGGCTATGTTTGATGGAAAGATCCGGTTTGCTATGATCAATAATATTGATAATGACCGGATAGCTGCAGGTACTGACAATAGATTTAATGATGGCAAATGGCATCATGTAGCCTGGACATATAACGGTAATGGAAACTTGAATGGAAATGTACTGTATGTGGATGGGGTAGTACAACCCTTCTCATCTCTAAATGGAACTACCATTAATGGTTCGTTTACCAACACAGCTCCTTTTCTGATTGGTGGCCGTCCAGCTTCAGCTTCGTCTTCGTCAGTAGGAGACCAGTTTGATGGACAACTCGATGAAATCCGTGTCTATAACCGGGCATTGGGAAGCTCTGAAATTGGCGCAATGGCAGGTAGTTCCTATAAAGATGCCTTGCTGATATACTGGAATTTTGAAGAGAGTTCTGGTAACATCGTCAAGGATGCTTCCTGTAATGGCTATGATGCTACTTTTACTGGAGGATGGACACGCTCCGCTAGTGGAAAGATTGGACAATCTATTGTGTCTGACGGGACAAGCACCAATAGTTTAACAACGGCTATAAATTGGCAGCAGCCTACTGCTTTTTCTGTCGGATTCTGGATTAATCCGGTTACCCTGAATTCTACCCATTCGGTAGGAGCAGACTGGGGTTATTTTTTGTGGCATACCGGACCGGGTGGTTTTGTTGTGGTAGGTACTGATGTAGCTACCTATATGAATCTTGGCAATGGAACAGTAGTTGCCAATCAATGGCAGCATTTTGCCTTTACTTTTGACAATGGTACAGGCAAGCTCTATAAAAATGGAGTGCTGCTGGCCACTAAGACAGGTATGACATTACCTAAATCCTGGTATAGATTCTATCTTTCTCAACCTGGATTTAATGGTACAGTTCCTATACCACCCAATGGTCAGCTCGATGAAGTACAGCTTTACAAACGAGCATTGACCGATCTGGAGGTAGGCTATATCTACAATACTACGCAGGCTATTGTAAGCGGAAACTGTACCGCTTGCCGTCCTGCTCCGAAAATCTGCTTTAAGTACAAAACTACCTCTATTGCAACTGATTCCATCCAGCTTCCAGAGGGTATGGACCCTGTCTATATCATTGATATACCCAAAGAAACCTGCGAACAGTCACGGGCTGCCTCTATTGCCGCTTCGGTACGTAGCCAACTGGAAAGCTTTACCCAACAGAAACTAACCGAATACCGTAACCAGTACCAGAGAGTCTGTGTGGCACAGGAAGGATTGGTCGAAAACTTTAGCTATACCTATACTCAGGGCTATCATCACTTTACCCTCTATTACTATGATAGAGCAGGTCGCCTGATTGCTACGGTTCCACCAGAAGGGGTAGACAAGAGCTTCCTGGCTACCGGCACACGCAATGGTCTGCCTACACACCGGCTCAAAACAACCTATACCTATAACTCACTAAGTCAACTGGTAAGTCAGAATACGCCGGATGGTGGAACAACCAACTTCTATTATAACAACAAGAGTCAGCTACGTTATTCCCAAAATGCCAAACAGGTAGCAGATGGTTTCTTCTCCTATACCAAATATGATGGCCTTGGCCGTGTAGTGGAGGTAGGTGAAAGTAACCAGACAAAAGATCCTGCTGTACTGACTGCTCAGGTAGAGAACATGAGTTTCCCTACTTCAGGCTTGCGTCAGCGTACCTCTACGGTGTACTCATTACCAGCTTCAGATGTGACCTATACCCCAACAGGCAACAGTGCCTCTGGTAGCCCTCAGCGTTACCTGCAAAACAGGGTAAGCTATGTCACCATTGATGCCGACGGAAACGATGGTACTGTAGCTGACCGCCACCGTACCTACTACAGCTACGATCCACATGGAAACGTAGAGTGGCTGGTACAGGAACTGCCAACGCTTGGACGCAAGTATGTGCGCTATGAATATGATCTGATCTCAGGCAAAGTGCTTCGGGTAAACTACCAGGAAAACACCTCTGAGCAATTCTATCACCGCTATGGCTATGACGAAGACAACCGTTTGACTCAGGTAGAGACCTCTGCCGATGGGGTGATCTGGGACAAGGATGCTACTTACAGCTACTACCTGCATGGACCACTCAAACGCATGGAGCTGGGTGAAGATAAGATTCAGGGGATAGACTATACCTATACGGTTCACGGCTGGCTCAAAGCCATTAACCATCCAACCCTGACAGCAACAGATGATCCGGGACAGGATGGAGGTACAGGCAAGGTAACGCCTACCGATGCCTTTGGTATGGCCTTGACTTATTACAGTGGAGACTACACCCACACCGGTTCTAAATTTGAAGCTGGAAATACGACTCTGATCGCTCCTGCTGCTGGACGTAGTCTCTATAACGGAAATATCTCAGCCTGGACGCGTCAGATTGCCCCAAGTGGAGTCGCAAACATGGCTTTTGAAGGGCAGGTGACAGGGGAGAATTATACCTACGATGAGTTAAACCGAATTACTTCCAGCTCCTTCCAGGCGGCAGGCAACCCTACCAGTGCCTTTGGAACCAGCTATAAATATGATCCGAACGGCAACCTGTTGGATCTGACACGGAAAGACAAAGATGGTAATACTATAGACCAGTTACACTATGAATATAACTGGCAGGATCTGGCTAATGAACAAAATCTAACTAATAACCGTCTGCGTCAGGTAGTGGATAATGCGCCAACTGCAACGAAAGGACTAGGCGCGATTGATCAAGCTGATGCAAATAACTATGATTATGATCCAATAGGCAACCTGATTGAAGACAAACAGGATAATATTAAAATTACCTGGAATGTGTATGGTAAGGTAGAATCTGTTAAGAAAAATGATAATACTGCTCTGATTACTTATCAGTATGATGCATCTGGCAACCGAACAGTAAAAGTCACTGAAACCAGAGACAATACAGGCAAGCTAACTGATGCAAAAACGACCTATTATGTACGCGATGCCCAAGGCAATGTGCTCTCAGTCTATGAAGCTGTAAGTACTACCAGCAACACAGTTTCTAACCCATTACAAAAAGAGATCTTCCTCTACGGTTCCAGCCGTCTGGGTGTATTTAATCTAAATGCAGCACGCAGCCTAAACACTACCAATGCTTTTACCCGAATGCTTGGTCAGAAAGACTATGAACTAACAGACCATCTGGGTAACGTGCGGGCTGTGGTAGGCGATTATCGGAGTGGTAATACCTTACAGGTAGCCTTAAAAAGCTATGCTAACTACTATGCTTTTGGGTTGGAGATGCCAGGTATGAACTACAATGCCTATCGCTATGGATACAATGGTAAGGAGAAGGATAAGGATTTTGCGAACAACTATGATTATGGGTTTAGGATTTATAATCCGGCGGTTGGTAAGTTTTTGTCTGTTGATCCATTAACTGCTAGTTATCCTTTTTATTCTCCTTATCAGTTTGCTGGTAACATGCCTGTTTTATGCCGTGATATAGATGGGGCAGAACCAGAGTGGCTCATTAATACAGCGGAATGGGTAGGTCATTTTGCTATGGAAGTTAAGGATGACATGGTAAGTACAGGCAAAAGTATTGCCAATCTAGCCTCCACCTATGGCACTGGAGTCTATAATGCTGCAACTGTTTATATTCCTCAAGGCTTTGGTTATAAGGGAGGAGAAGAGGCTAATTTGCATACAACAGAAGGAACTGTTAAGTGGGCTAGTGGTGAAGCCAAAACTATTGTGCAAAATAGTGCAGGAAAAATAGGGAAAGATATTGTTACTTCAGCAGCAACCGCAGGTTTAGGAAAGGCTGGTGCTTATGTAGGAAAGCCCGTGCTTAAAGCTGTAGTTAAGAAAGTGTCTCAATACGCAGTAGTACCTGTTTTTGGTTCAGGTATCCCGATTGTTGTAAATAAAGTGGTTTCAGCTTGGCCTTGGAAAAAAACTACAGCAAGTATAGCCGAATTAATGGAAAATGCAGGTACTTGTGATAAAGCTGCAAAAAAGATCCAAGAAGCAATAGGTGGTGATATTATTCATATTATTGATAAATATGGAGCTCCAGAAATTGGTAATGTTTATACTAAGACAGGAAAACTTATTACTAAAGAACGTGGATGGAAATTCCATTATGCAGTCAGAAAAGGTGAAATGATTTATGATCGCATCACTGGACCTGAAGGAATGAATATTAATGAATATAAAAAGTTATTTACCTATGGAGAATATTTATTATTTGACAATGTTGTAAAATGAATGCAATTAAAAACTTCCAGACAATTATCTGGCATTTGAAATACAGACGAGGCATGTATGTGGCAGAAGGCTATCTCCCACTCGTCAGCTTTCTCGAAGGGTATGGACTAGCCCTTCGGGATGTTTGCCAAGTAGATATGTTTTCAGACTTTCAGAACTGGATATATACCAGACAAAAGCGCAGATTTGCGGTTTCCTGGTCGTCCTATATACTTATTGATATAGCAAAGAAAGATGAACAAAAAGCTACAGACATCCTTTTTGAATGGCTGTCTGAGTTCTTAGCCTTTGATCTGGACGATCCGGCTAACTCTCCTTTAAATCAACCCAGTGAAACCAAAGAATAATGAAAGAATACGACCCCTTACTCAAAGGTATGTATGCCAATCCTCCAATTCATATAACTGAGGTTTTACCAGGTTGGTCACCTTCCGAGAGGATAAATTTTATAGCCTATACGCTTGGACGATATGGAGGATCAGTAGGGCATGAGCTGCTTATACAAATTGTAGGTATACTACATGACTTTTCACTGGAAAACTGGAAGGAGCTACTGGAGAGTATTACCCTATATGGTAAGCACCTGGGCGAACAAACCTTATTTGGTTTCTTTGTCTTGTATACACCGATAGACATATCTGCTAGTCAATCCGTATTTAAACCTATCAGCTGGGACGTAGACTATTTCTTAAAAGAAGGTTTATTTTCCAGATTGCTGGACATGGAAACAGATGAGTTTGAATTGTATCGGAAAACTATTTCTGAACGTACACTCAATTATATGAAAGTACCAGAAACGGAGAGAGTACTGATCAGGTCTTTGCCATTGTGTTTTGAACGTATAAAAGTGACTACTTAATTGTGAGATTATCTTACAACCAGAAGTGGAAGAGCAGGGATAACGACAACTTTATCCGTTGGTTACCCTAACTCTGTTGAGGGAGTGGATAGTACTATTTAGTAAAGCATTTATACATTCATGGAAGACATTTACCAATTATTAGATAAAATAAAACCTCGTCCTGGTATGTATCTGGGAAAAGGTAGCATTAGTGCGTTAGCCCAGTTTATTGGAGGATACGACTATGCCTTCCATAGTCTGGGTATAGATAATCCCGAAATGCCACCATTTCATATGTTTCATGAATGGGCAGCCCATCGGTTCAACTGGTATGAGGCTACTGCTGGATGGAGCCACATTATCTTACAGGAATGTGAAGGCAATGAAGCACGGGCACTGGATGTGTTTTATCAGGTATTGGAGGATTTTAAACGCCTGATTCCGATTGCTATTACCAAAGTAAGTATACAACCTGAGAATAGAGCCTTTTATGAAGCTCGTCAAGCAGAAACCAGGCAGTTATTTAAGCTTAACTCGGATGAGTACACTAGTGTAATTGCTGATACTCTGTATCTCATTGAATTTTCTGATCTTTTTGGCTATTATATATATGAGGTAACAAATGACAAGGTCATAGGTATAGATCGGCGATTTAAAACAAAGGAAGAGGTAGTGAAAAGAGTAAAAGCAGGGTTTGGAGAGAACCTGTATATGGTTGAGATTGCGCGGGACGAAGTCGAAAGGCTATTTAAAAAGCTGGTCATGGGGAGCTAAATCATAGTATATCAATGTAGTAGTACTATCACTCACTCCTAAGTAAATAAACATACTAGATTGGTTGTTGCACAGCCGCCATAAGAGGAGGCAATGAACTGAAACACCATATAACACCACACTATCACCACCCGATGATCCTAAAAACACGAACCGATCAAATCTTAACCCGCCCTGGAATGTTTAGCGTTACCTCTTCCGAAGAGCTGTACTGGATATTTCTCGGCTATTGCTTTGGAGATGGACCTATTGCCAAAGGGTTAGGTGTGCAATCCATTGTAAGCGACTATGGCGACTTTCTTTGTAAGCAATGGAATATCACTCAACCCCATAACCGAAACTGGGGTATCTTACTCCGGTACTACTCCCAATCAGACAAAGATTCGCTAAGGCTGTTTCAATCTACCTTTGACAAGTTTGTAGAGCAGGCACAGTTTACGTATGCCAGCCCTATAAATGATATGGGACAGCCATTCGCATTAGGCAATCCGGACGGAAAGGTTTCTTTTCTGGTATTAGTGGATGAGATACAACCTAAGTTAGATCATATCAAGCAGTTGACGCCTTTTGAAGTAGGTTATGGTATGGCTTGTTACGATTATGGTAAGGAAGATCCGGAATATCATTTCTTCTTTAAAAACAGAGTTGAGTTTTATGATAGCATCTTAAAAGAATTACATTTGCCTACCGGATTAGGAGGAATAGAGCAGGCGTATCTATGGTATTATTCAAAACCTGAGCAGGGGATAAGCTATGTACTAACCAAACTAAAAACTTTTATTCAGGAACGTAAAGTTGAAGATACTTATTCCTGATAGGACATCGGATACAAAAAATCTAATTTCCCGGTATCTGTATACAATATTTTTCAGCCTATCAATGTGTTGGGTGGAAAAGTTACTCTATTTCTGACTACTTATAATTTCGAATATTTATGAATGTTATTTGGCACGAATCTTCTAGTACAATACCTAAGGAGGAAAGAGCATCTATATTTTCGCAGAGAGTTTTGTCGGAATTACAGTATATAATAAAATTGAAGGATAATGTAAGGGCATACTCAATAGATGGAGTAGCAAGAAGTTATTGGCGTAATATAGGGTACTCAGCAAGATACAGCTCTTCTAACTTTGTGTATAATTATATTTACTACACTAACCAGTTAATCCGAGCATGGTTTACCTATACCATGAACGATGAAAAACCTGTCACTATTCAGATTGCGGATCGTCAGATTGAAACTACTGGGAAATTTTCCAATAGAGATATCGGTGTGTATGAAGTACTGGAAGGTATCTGGACAGCGTCTGTAATGCGAGATAAAGATGCGTTAGCATTTTATGCACAAATACCCCTTGAGTTTACCGAACGGGTACAGGGTATGGAAGATATTCTGTATGAATGTATGTTGTTGTTTTATCAGGTACTGATCCGGGGTACAGATAATCCAAACGAAGCCGCTGATATACATAATCGGTTAATAGAGCTACTGGATTGGGATCAGTATCGTCAGTACATAGATGACAAGTTTTCTGAATATGAGTTTCAGTATATGTTCAAATACCGATCCTGGGTAGTGAGGTATATTTTTCTTCCTGTACTAAAAATTTATTATGCGGTACTGGCAAAAAAGCAGGAAGAGTACGAAAGTGCCGTGTATAACGCACTTCTTCAATGGAAGGAATACTATACCCTCACCTATACCGATACCGGTAATGAAAAACGAGATCATAGTACAGAACCTAACGGATTCATTGCCTTACCCATTCTGGCAGCCTGTGCCTATGCGTATGACAGAGGCATGAGCCTGCAAACGGTTAGTTCTGATTATATCCCCGAATGGCTTATCAAAGGTGATTTTACAGGATTGGAACTACTGGTGAAAGATTAATCAATAGGTAGTTACTCGATGAGATTACTATACAGGAGTGTTAGTTTCCTACTAGTGAAAAAGTTTTCCAGGATTTAATTGAAAGAGGTAAGCTATGGAAAAGCTGTATTTTGAAGGATATCACAAATTGACAGAGATAAGTAAAACAAGACAAAATGAGCTTGAGTATTTTGAGCATACGTATCAACTTCATCTTCCTGCAGCCTATAAAGAATTTGTTTCCAGAGGAGGAGATGTCTTTCTCGATGTTTGGTATGGGGGAGGGTTGTATACCCAATTCAAGGTCATAGGCAGTATTATATCTTCAATGAAGCGAATCGTAGAAGAAGATGGAGCCGACTTGCGGAACTACTTTCCGTTTGCACATTACTCTGAAGATCAGTTTTGGTTCTTTTATTTAACAGATGGGGACAATCCACCTGTATACAAGTATGATATAGCTTTATTTTGGTATGGGAATAATTATATTTCGGGAGCGAGTGAATGGGGACTTCCCAGAGGTGTGATCAAAGCAGCAGATTCCTTTACTGAATATGTATTTGAGATTTCAAAAGAGTATTAACTTTAAATAACTAATAACTAAGTATCCTGCTAGATTTTATAATTATGTACACCTAAAGTCCTGCATGCTGTAGTTTTCTTATCTGGTGATCTTTTATGTATAGACTTATAAAAGATAATGACATAACTTTGTCCTTGCCGATCTTATGCAGGAATTATAAAACAATTAATGGATTCGTTCCTGGTATTTCTTCCCTAGAAGGCTTTTGTTTAGATCGGGTGTCGTTAGCTGAATGTGCATTTACCAATGATAAGATGTAACGTATTTATACAAAAAAGCTTAATCAATTTATCCACCTCTGATAAAAGAAGACATCCTCACTCATTCATGAAAAAAATTTTAGCAGCGTGTTTGCTTTGTTGTGTATCTGTTCATTTTCTGACTGCTCAAACCTGGAATAAAACGCCTATTAAAGAAGTAGCCACAATCGAATTTCCGTTGTCTACTCAAACAGTTGATGCCAATGGCCAATATGCCATAGGTGGCTACAATGATAGTCTCAGCTTTATAGTTATGTTTGCCGAACTGCCAGCGGATCGTGATCCTAAAAAAGAAGGGTCAGATGATATATCTGTACTGCGGTCATTTATTGATGGACATTTGCGAGCTGAGCAAGCTAAATCTATCCGGGAAACCAATTTTACAGTAAATGGACAAGCGGGTATTGAAATCTACCATACCAGTCCTTCCAATCCAATGCAAAGAAATAGAAGTAGCAGATATCTTCGGGCTATAAAATACAAAAATTATCTGATAGGGTATGAAGTAATGACTTTTCCTGATCTGGAGGATAATAAAAGTATAGAAGCTACCAGAAAACATTTCTTTGATTCCTTTCAACTGAATGCTATAGACTCTGCTACTACTGAAATTCCATCCTCATCTTCTAAACCCATAGCCGGTGATTCCATAGATGCCATAGCTTATAAAATCGGATATATCGCCTTCCGATTGTTTATGGTAGGGATAATTGTACTTATTGGGATCTTCATCTTCAGAAGAATAAGAAAACAATAACCTCATTACAACTAACATAGGTGTGTAATCATTTATAATGACTCTTCCCGGATAGCAAGTAAAAGAACTTGGTTTTGGAGAAGAATGTGTAACTAAGTAATAGAATAAAAGTAAGCCAACAATGAAATTAACCCACATCTTTATAGTATCGATAATTACAATCTTGTTTTCTGCATGCACATCTGAGAAAAAGCATGAGTATGAAGTTATCGGGCAGGATACAGTGTATGTAAGCTATTTTAAAAACGGAACCAAATCGACTATAATCGATCTGAAACAGGGGAAATTCACCGGGAGATGTGCTGGTTTTTATGAAAATGGCAAGTATAAGTATACCGGAAATATGGTAGATAGCCTTAAATATGGTGTCTGGAAGTTTTACACAGATAATGAATCACTAAGCAAAGTAGTATTGTATTACAATGATACTATTGTTCATACGCTTGATAAAGAAGATTTTGCTTCACAAAAGATTGTAAACCTGGATAATAACCTGGCTACCTTATCTATACCTGTTCAATGGGATACCAAGCTTTTATCGGTTGCGCGGGGTGTTATATTAACTTCAAGAAAAGATTGCCCAAAACAAACTAAATTTTGTCCAACATTGGTTGTCACAAAAGACAGTATTGGTAGCATGACTTTTGAAGAGTATTTGCAAAATGCTATTCAAGCATTGAGTCAAAGATCTTCTGTACAACTAGTTGAAAATTCACCCTTACAAATTGATTCTCTGGAGGCTTATCAGATAAAATATATCAGTGATACCAATGGTCTGATTTTAGGGAATAGTACCACCTTTATCCATGCAGGAAATACTATATACATACTTGATGGTGCTTCTTTGAATGAGAAAGCTGGTGATTTTCTGATGTATAGCAGCATTTTTGAAGAAATAACAAATTCCTTTAAAGTAAAAAAATAACCTGATTAACTATCCTATATGTCGGAAGAGCAACGTGTGTATATATGTGAAAAACCATCGTACTCAGTTATATTTTTTATGTTTTTTGGAGCTTACCTATTTGGTGAAGGAATATATGACTATTTGTTTGTTCCAGGTAGTGATATATACGAAGCACCGCTTTGGGTCAAAATAATGGTTACGCTGGTGGTTTTGGTGTTTGCAGGTTTGGGAGTTCTCTTTAGTCTTGTAAAAAATATAGTATTTTCAGATGATCTGATTTATATAAATCCCGGAAAGAAGACTATACAAATTGACTGGAATGAAGTTGAAAGTATTCAGCAACTAAAGTTTGTTTTACCTCCAGCTTACAGAATGAAGTTAAAAAATAATAAAACGTATTTCTTTGTGACAGACCAAGGTAGTTCCTTTCATTTTTTTGGCTTTACTGTGGATCTATCAGAGTTTGGGCAGTATGTACAAGAGAAAAAAACAGAGTATGGCATTTAGGCCTTCTGGAAGATTGAAGGTAAGAAGTAGTTTAGTATGATTTTCTTTGAAGAATATGAAACTTTGGGCTAGAATAAATTATACCCAAAGCTAACGAATCAATTATGAGAATAGTAGAAAGACACGAACCCTATCCAACTGCGAAAGAACAAGCTAGCTTGCAATATTCAAGTATGATTAGTAATGAGATAGAATATATTAGAAATGCAAAAAATAAGTTTCCTTCTTATAAAATAATCTATGCAGCTCAGGATTACTGGCGCAATATTGGGCGGTCTTCCATGTATGGTACACCAACCTATGTGTACAACTATCTATATTATACTAATCAGTTGGTTAGGGCGTGGTTTACTTATACCATGAACGATGGTAAGCCTGTTACTGTCCACATTGCTGACCGTCAGATTGAAACTATTGGGAAATTCTCTCAAAGCGGCATTGATATTGATCAGCTACTAGTAGGTATTTTGACTGCATCTGTACTAAGAGATACAGAAGCTTTGAAATTTTATGCAACCATTCCTTTAGAATTCACAGAACAAGCTGATGGAATGCAGGATATCCTTACTGAAATCATGTTTTTCTTTCATCAAATGTTGATTGAAGGATCTGCTAAGCCTGTGGAAGCTGCACATGCACATAAAGAACTAGAAGGGTTGCTTGATTGGGAAGAATACAGGAAATATATAGACAAAAATTTCTCAGAAGCAGACTTCCGGTTTATGTTCAAATATCGCTCCTGGACTGTATCCTACAAGTTTTTGCCTGTGCTCCGAATCTATTATGCGGTGCTATCAAACAATCAGGAAAAATACGAACAGTATGTGCATGATGCTCTCTTAAAATGGAAGGAATATTATCAGATGAATTTCACCGATGAAAGAGGACAACATATAGACTACAGTACAGAACCTGAAGGGTTTATAGCTATACCAATTTTAGCAGCTTGTGCCTATGGTTATGACAGAGGCATGAGCCTACAAACGGTTAGTTCTGAATATATTCCCCAATGGCTTATCAAAGGTGATTTTACAGGATTGGAACTACTGGTGAAAGATTAATCAATGGATACCATGTAGAAACAGATTCTTTCGATTTTACGGCAAAAGCGCTTTTGTTTAGATCGGATGTAACAGTTAATCAAATCTAGTTAGATTTGCGTGACCACGAATCGACTTACTTCCCATTTAGTTCCTGTGAAGAACTTCAGAAAATAAACCCCTGATGGAAAATTTCTCATGCTGAGAGCGACCTTCTGGTCAACGGGAACTGATCTGATGAGAATTTTTCCTGTCATGTCGGTTACAAACAACTCTTTGAGATCTCCTTCCAATTCGACATGAAGCACATCAGAGGTAGGATTGGGAAAACATTTCCATTTGAAGGTATTTGTATTGGGAGTATGCCCGGTTGAGGCTGTTAATGAATCCGAAGTGGATTGATAAGCTCCTGAAAGCGTGTCTGTTTTACTATTCAGCGTAGTTCTACTCAGGCTGGCGCTCTGCGCTTTACAGTCAGCTACTTGTGTGTATTTTGTAATCAGTTTAACCAGCAACGTATTGAGTAACTCCACTTCATAGTGATCTGTAGTAGGCTTTATGTGAGCATTTCCTATACCACTATCATCTGTCAGAAATACATACGTTCCATTGCTGGCCAGCGCTATAGATCGAAACAGATATTCTGTACTCTTGTCAATGCCACTGGCTGTAACAGGAATGATCCGAATCCCTTTAGCGGCCGCTTTTTTTGTCAATTGCTGAATCCTGGCAATGGATGCAGAGTCGCCGTGAGGAGGTGCATCCAGAATTAAGAACAACAGCCTGGCTGTTGCCTCTTCTGTCCAGGAAAGATCTTCAATAGCAACTTTCAAGGCTTCATCCACCGCTTCCGGAAAGTCGCCCCCTCCATCAGCCCTTTGATCCTGTATAAAACGAGTCGTAGTGTTAAAATCAGTACTCAGGTTTGTTTTTCTGGTCAGGTATTCATCTGTGTGATCTCTGTAAAAGACACTTCCCAAACGAACCTTACTGGATACCAGACTATCTTTTACTCTGGTCATTACATCCTGAAGCTCAGCCTGAAGATACCTGATTTCATCTCCCATTGACCCTGTCGCATCTACAACAAAAGCAATGTCAACGATTGACGGTACTGTGCATGCCTGCCTGATACGAATACTATTGATTCCTTCCTGAAAAAGGCGGGGCTGTTGTATCTGGTATGGTTGTCCGTCAACGATAGTCTCCAGCAAATGAACTTTTGTCGTTTTCGAAGTGGAAAACAAATTATTCCACAATTCACATTTTCCGGTGTTATCACTTTTTGCTTCCCAGATCAGAGCACCCTGCCTATCTTTTAAGAATACGGTGGCGCCTACCACTGGAAATCCTTCTTCTGTGATCAGTTGGGCTGTGTAACGTTCTACAGGATTAATCTGCCATTGCCGTTTCCATTCACTCAACTCGTTTTTGGTGATGTCTGACCAAAGCTTCCATTTGCTAAAATCATTTAATTCACCCGCAGTCAGCACGCCACCGCTCAACTGAGGTTTCGCTGAGAGGACTTTATCAGAAACACGGGTACTTGAAAAACCACTTGCATCTGTACTCTTTGTACTAACTCCAATGTCTAAACCAGCTACTCTACCTGATAGGACAGCTACAGCTCCTGTTACCTCTTTTTTATGTGTCGTTGAATATCCTACTACTACGACCTCTGAAAGCACTTTTGTATCTTCCTTGAGACGTATTATCAAAGAATCTTCTTTGACAACCTTAATTTCTTCGGTCACATACCCAATATAGGAAATAACCAAACGTGTGTTTGCCTTCTTTGTCAAAAGGGAAAAATGGCCGTGGGAATCTGTATAAGTCCCATTTGTAGTACCTTTTTCTAAAATAGTTACACCTGATAGCCGGGTATGATCTGAGGCACTAAGCACAACCCCTTTTATTTTCAGCGATTGGGCAAACAACAGGACAGGAAGAAGTAAGAATACCTTTGTCAGTACTAGTGTTTTCATAACAGGGGCGGTATACGTAATTTGTTGGGAAATACAGTTTACTTTACTGTTCGCTTAATGGATGCTGCCCCTGTTATTTTTCCACACGAATCAAGGTGAAAAGTTATAAGTCATAGTTTGATTGTTTTATACAAAGTTACCTCTTCACATTGCAGATGCTCCTGTGTAGGATAGGTTACCAAAGGTAGGTTACAAAGAAAGTGTGGTACATAGTGTAGGAATAAATGCAACTATTCAGTTAATTGCGTTCATTCCTGTGTTGTAAGCAACAGAACTAAAAATAAGTTATCCTATGCCTGTTTCTTTGTATGAATTTATTCAAACAGGTGAGAAAGATGAACCATTGCTTACAACATACGAATAAACGCTGATAACCTTAGCATAGCACACAGTACCTTACCACAATTCAATCGTATACAATTGAAGTTGATTCATTGTATACTATGGCAAAACCATACCAAACTAAATGATGCAGAGATTTCTTGTAATGGTTTTTGTTTTCCTGACGCTATCATATATAGCTGTAGGACAAAACAAAAATCAAAAGGTTTTTATTTCCGACATTGACAACTTCTGGAGCGCCTATGACAGTTGCAGAACAACAACAGATAGTCTTCAACAACTCCACTACATTCAAACCCTCTACATCGACAAAGGCACAGAAGGACTAAAAGCTTTCATGAAAGCCAGGGATTATTCAGCCGAACGATGGGTAAGCCTTATCCGTCGATTACCCAGATTCTGGAATTCCATCCGACCTAATACGCTGGCTGCCAAGTCAAAGGCGAAGGAAATTGAATCAAGCATTCAAAAACTAAGAAAGCTCTATCCCGAGCTGAAAGAAGCCAAAATGTATTTTACCATTGGTGGACTTCGTTCCGGTGGGACTACTACCGATGATATGGTCTTGATTGGAGCAGAAATCGCTACCGGAGATCCTTCCACTGATGTGTCCGAGTTTTCCAGTAAATGGTTAGAGGGGGTATTTAAAAACCAGAAAACGAACAACATCGTTTCATTGAACATTCATGAATATGTTCACACCCAGCAAAAAGGAGAACCCGAAACTCTCTTAGGGCAGTCCCTCAAAGAAGGAGCCTGCGACTTTATCACGGAACTGGTTATGGGCAAGCCCTTACAGAATAACTATATCGTGTATGGGAGAGAACATCGCAATGAATTGAAAGAGCAGTTTAAGCTGGATATGTTTACTTCAGCTTCTGGCAATTGGCTGTACAACGGCTCCAATGCAAAGGTGATGGCTGATCTGGGATATTTTATGGGGTATGATATCTGTAAGTCCTACTATACTCATTCTAATGACAAAAAGCAGGCTATCAAGAGTATTATTGAACTGAATTATGCTGATACGGCTGCTGTTGAAAGTTTCCTTGCCAAATCAAAATACTATACCGAACCCATCAATAAACAAGAACTGGTACAGCGTTTTAAAGCTAAGCAGCCTTTTGTTGTAAGGCTGGAACCCTTTTCCAACGGCGACACATTGGTAGATGCCAAAATCAAAGAACTAAAAATTGTTTTTTCTGTCCCGATGAGTAAACAAGGATATTCAATCAACCTCAGTGAAAGAGGCAGAGAGTACGCACCCATGGCAGGGGTAGAAGGTTTCTCAGAAGATGGCACTTGTTTTACACTCATGCTGGATATGAAGCCTGATCATGAGTACGAGTTTATAATCACAGACAAGAGCTTTAAGTCTACCGAAGGATATCCGCTACGACCTTATGAAGTAAAATTCAAAACGAAATGAATGGCATACAACAAACAGCTTTGACAAATAATGGCTGTCGCTTATTCTCCTGTCAACAAACCGGTCGTAACCATTTATTGGCTACTGAGCGTAAAGAATGTTTAGCTTGGGTTTTTTCTTTAAAGTTTGTTCGATAAATTGTCATTGTACGAAGCAGATACGCTTCAATTTCTGTTAAGGAATACTCTACCTTAGGCGGTAATTGAGGGAAAATCTTTTTCTCTACCATACCATGCATCTCCAGTTCCTTAAGCTGTACATTCAGCACCCTGCGGGTGGCATCGGGTAACAGGCGCAGCATCTGACTTGGCCGCTTTATATCCAGCGAAATAGCTTTCAAAAGGGCCGGTTTCCATTTGCCATTCAGCACCTCTCGGGTCAGGTGCAGGCCACAATCTATCGTTAAAGGAATCTTTCTTTCGTACATGGGATCTTTACGTAGGGTGTTAACTTTACTCAAAAATAAGGATTATATCTCAATTGAGTATAGGGGATAAATTTATCCCTATAGCATAAGTTTCTCCCATATTGTGCTGCTGCTGCCTAAGTCCGAAGTTTGCTTAAAAAAACAACGGAAAAGATAATGAAAAATACAGCACAACCTCTGTTAGAAGAATACCAGCTGGGTGACTTGACATTGAAGAACCGGGTCGTAATGGCCTCACTCACCCGTGGGCGTGCCACCAATGCAGGCCTTGTTCCTACGCCTCTCATGGCCGAGTATTATGCCCAGCGTGCATCCGCAGGGTTAATTCTAAGTGAAGGCACCTGGGTGAGTGCCAAGTCTATCGGTTTTATCAATGTACCCGGTATCTATACACAGGAGCAAGTTGAAGGATGGAAGCTGGTTACCCAGGCCGTACACGCCAACGGTGGTTTGATCTTCTCCCAGCTCGGACATGTTGGCTCGGTGTCCCACCCGGATTTCTTTGGGGGTGAGTTGCCTGCCGGACCTTCGGCCATTAACCCGCAAACCCGTTCGTTTACGCCTGATGGCTTCAAAGACTCACTCACACCCCGCGAGTTCACCGTTGCGGAAATCAAACAGACGATACAGGATTATAAGCAGGCAGCTAAAAATGCGAAGGAAGCTGGATTTGATGGGGTCGAGATTCACGCACAGGTAGGAATGCTGATTCCGCAATTTTTAAGTCTGGCTACTAACCAGCGTACCGATGCATATGGGGGCAGCATTGAAAACCGTGCCCGTATTATTTTTGAGATTCTGGATGCCATTCTGGAAGTTTGGGATAGCACACGCGTAGCCATTAAGTTTACGCCTGTAGCACTCAGCCATGTGGGCATCATCACGCCAGATGAAGAAACGATACCCATATTTCAGTATATCCTCAGAAAGCTAAGTGAGTACAACCTGGCTTATCTGCAGATTGTGGGTCCGGCAGAAGATTTAACTGGTACACCCGTAGCGATATTACAGGATGATTATTTCAGTCATTTTCGTCGGAACTACAGGGGCAGACTCATGGTGAACCTGGGTTTTACACAGGAAAGTGGCAATGCCATTGTAAGGGAAGGCACAGCCGACCTGGTATCTTTTGGTACTCCCTTTATTGCCAACCCGGATCTGGTAGAACGCTTTCAGCATAACCTGCCACTAGCGGAAGGCAATCAGGAAACGTATTATACGGGTGGAGAAAACGGCTACGCCGATTACCCGAGAGCACTATATAATGGGGCTATGGCACAATCAGACTAGGTGAAGGCCGAATAATAGGTACTTATCCAGATACATGGTCAGGCTGGATTTTAAGCGAAAGATGTTATTCCTCCCAGGTTGCGTGTTATTACCAACATGAACGGTGGGAAAGTGGTCGTTGGTGAATAACACCAACGACGGGATGAACGATCGGAAAGATGTCGACGATGGGAAAACAAAACACTCTCCCTGTCCTCCTTAGAGGAACATCCACGTTCTGTTCTCCTGAAAGGAATCCCCCTTGCTGTCCTTCTGAAAGAATCTTGTGACAAATAGAGACATTTTTCCTTCCTGAGAGAATTACTCTCCAATCGGAAAGGCCGCCGGTCTTGTCACGAGGTCCTTTCAGGAGGACAAAAGGGAGTAAGAGCAGGTAAGGGAAGAAAGATATTGGATAGTAAAGTAAAGGATGACTAATATCAAAGAAAAAAGCTACAAAGAGAGCAAAGGAAACTTTAATCGTGTGTGGCAGTGTAGGTGCGCTGGCAATCTTTTCTCCGCGAGGTTGGCCTTTGGCCAGTGGGGGGGAGGATCGGAGAAAAGTGTCCTTTTTTGCTTACTTTTTTGGACAAGCAAAAAAGTAAGAGGCCACAAGAAGAGTGATGTAAGAGACAATAAACCAAGCTAGGGAAAGGCAAGCATTGAAAAAAAGTAGAGAGATTGCTTAAAAATAAACCAGCGCCTATACTCTTTTCAAAAGAATAGACGCTGGTTTTGTAAAACAAATTCACATCCAACATTCAGGATAACCCATGTTAGTTACCTAAGTACCCTGAGAAAGAGAAATTCGTATTTTCCTGACTAAACATTCCTCCCAGCAACTGATGGGCACCGCCAATATATTTCACAGTGAAAGTATCATTGTCAATATAACTGAGTAACCCTGACAGATCACCCTGAATAGCCCACGCAACATCGTTTGCCTGATTAAACGTAAACTTGAAAATACCCGCCTCATTCAACTCATATGTATACATATACTGACCCAAAAACAGGTTTCCATTTTGCGTGACATAAACATCTATCAGCAGTGTATGCGTGGAGGGTTTAAATACAAAGTCCATCTGCTTGAGCGTCAGTTTATAATCACCGGCAAGCATACTTTCTCTGGCCTGACTGTACAGCGATAGAAACTCATTCGACTGCCCCAGTAACGGATAGAAATCGGTATTTTCAGGAACTTGCAAAAAAGCATACTTCGATCCCAGCGTGCTCGAAAGGGGAATGCTGGGAGTAAGAATGAAAAGCGAGTTATCATTAATGATCCGTCGGGTGGCATCTACATAAAATTCCTGTTTATCCACGTCCCAGTGTAGTTCTTTGAAACTAGCTCCGGCTATGGTAAACGCAGTTGTTAAGGTAATACCGGATGGGGAAAAGGTAAATGGCGTAGTAAACTCCTCTATCTCTGATTCATCTGCGGAGAGGTATTGGGAAGCTATCGTTTTAGTCAGGGTACTGATCGCTAACGGAATCGTTGTCTTATCGGGCAGCGTCAAACGCAGACCTTTATGGCTTGCCACGTATTGAAGCATGTTTTTCATCTGCCCACTGGTTAGCTGGGTTACCTCCGGCTGGGTCACCTTGGTAAGGGTGATGCTGGATTTATTCTGTATCCCTTCCAATACAATGCTGTCTCCGGCAGTGCTGGCTATGGCAAACTGAAAGTCAGACAGCAAGCCTGATCCGTTCTCTCCTCCATTGACGTTCCCGTTGGGATCTGCCGGCAAGTGAATATACGAGTACGTATCAAAGCTAAGGGTTGGGCGTTGTAAAGCTTTTATTACCCAAGTCCCTTCTTTTGCCGTGCCGGCAGTAGTCTGGTTAAAATCAGCTAACATAGTTACTTTGCCTTCATTGTGGAAGTCGAAGTAATAAAAAAACACGGGTCCGAGCTTGGTCTTCAGGGTGCCTTTCCAGCCATATGGAGCCGATAAGAGTAAATCATTGTAGGCATCCAATGTCTTTCGTAACCGTTCATCGGGCGATTGATCGTAGATAGAGTTATATTCTTTCTCGCACGAGAGCAAAAATCCACATAGACAAACTGTAAGGAATATGTGGAATAAAAGAGAGCGCTTATGAATCATGATGTTATGTCTAAGGTTAATTAATTACCGGGAACACCAAAGCTATAGTTGGCAGGCGAGTTTACAGGATAAAACCCTACATACTGGGTTGTGCCACAGGAAGGCAACCAGTTAATGGTAAAGGTCTGATTGGCAAAAAAGCCAAGAATAGCATATGCGCCCAGTTGCTCATTGAGATATGCTCCATTTTCATCCGAGTTATAAAACTCCAGTGTGACTGTGCTGTTCGGCTTTTTAGTAACAAAGAAATAGAAGGTGGCTTCAAAGTATTCCCGTGGTTCACTATCGGGTTTAGAGTAATACAGCTTCAGGGCTACTTCCTCTTCCCCTATATACACCAGCTTAAAGGAGTAATCCAGGTTTAAGCCTACCGCGTGGAGCCGGGCATTGTCATACGTATACCGGCTGACAAACGAAGCAGGTTCGTTCATCGTCGTCAGGTCAAACCGGATCGCCTTATTCTGTTTGTCCAGTCCCCAGATATCAAATACAGGTGGCAGCTCTTCGCCTTCGTTCTCTGGCGGGGCAATGGCTTGTATGGCCTCCTGTACTTTGGTTTGAAGCTGGTAAAAATCAATGTTATATGCCTCTCTGAAATACCTGACAACCAGCTCTTCTTTCTTTCGAAGGATTTGCTTGGAGGCCGCCGTAGTCTGGCAATCCAGAATGCTTTCATATCCTTTTTTTCCTTCCACCAGCATCATCGAAATCATTTCCACAAAATCCTCATCCGGAGACAACATAGCATAGCTGGTGATAAATCCCTGTGCTCTTGCCTGACTGAGTGAAACAAATCCCCAGTTAGGCGTATATAGTCCGGTGGTTAATTCTTTGAATTCTCCGGGATACGAAATGTTCTGATGCAGGATGTGTGCAAACTCATGTTCAATGGTATGGATCATTTCCGTTACCGAGTAATGATCAGTCTTTACAAAATCATTCACCACATATAAAACAATCTTCCGGCCTCCTTCGGCTGTGCCCAGCGTAAAGGTGCCATCCGGGTTGTAGCTGGCACTTCCGGTTAACACAAACTGCTTGGGGCAGTACTTTTTAATAAAGTTTTCACCGGCAATGCTTACATACGGATCAATCCAGACCTTTTTTACGACATCCATGACCGGCAACACTTTAGTGGGAGCGGGTGGAACCAGAATCTTACTAATAGGAGTTTCAGAGGCATCCCACCTGTACTTTACCTGAATATTATAGGGTAGTGTAAACGAATTATACAACCAGGTATCCAGTTCGGTAGGAGGATTGGTTTGATCGTTGGTGACATAATCAGCTCTGGAAGGGTCAAGCTTATCTGCTTTATTGCAGGAAACAATAAAAAGGAAGAGGACCAGGAAAATACTATTTCTATAACGCATACGTCAGGTGATTGAATTTTTTGAATGAACTTATCTTGGATTGGGTTCTAAACCGCCTGAAGCGATGGCTTGTACAGGAAGCTGAATTACTCTTCTGGGATCCGTTGGAGAAAGCTCAAGGATTTGCCCATCCGCAGTGGTGTGCCTGACCGGAAGCTTGTGTCGCAACACATCAAACCACCGCAGCCCTTCGTGGAGGAATTCTACCCTGCGAAAATCCAGGATACCCGCTACAATAGCTTGCTGGTTTACATTTTTCTGGTAGTAATTGTATAGCTTATTGAACGTTACATTATGTACCGCAGGATCATAATTGGTTACCCTTGTACTGACCCATATATTGATGTCGGCCAGTGATTCATTGAAATGAAAAAGCATGGCATGAGCTTCAGCCCGGTTGAACAACACCTCTTCGGCAGAAATAAGGGGAAGCATCGTATAAATGAAGCCTGTGTTGGCATTGGTGCCCACTCTGACAAAATGCTCCCTGAATTTATTAATAATATAGGCTTGAGAAGAAGAGCGCAAAACAGAATAAGAATACATGCCCACCATACTTTGTGTGTTGAATATTTCCCGGTATCTCTGAAGGCCTGTAGAATATCTGTTTCCCAGGAAGGATCTTGCCCAGTTAGAAGCTGTCTCACACAATAGAAGATTTGCCTTTTCACTGGATTTGGTATAGTTGAGGGACAGCTCCTGGGCTGAGTATCCTCTATAGGTTGAATTCCAGGGTCTTAACAATGTTTTGATATCTTGTTGTATGAATACCTGATTGGCATGCTCAATAACTTTCGTATACTCCTTTTTGAACAGATAAAACCGGGAAGCAAACGCGTGGGAAGCGGCCTTTGTAAAATGATATTTCGGTACACCCGAGCTTGATCCGCCGTTTGTCTGATAGGCCTGATCATTAATCAGCGGCAATCCATCCAGCAGATCTCTTTCAATCCGGTTATATACCTCCTTTACGCTAGCTCTCTTATAGGTTTTAAAAGATACCGTTTCAGGTTCTGTTACATATGGGATGCCTGGGTTGGTTGAGGCCGTAGCAGAATCATAGGTCTGAGCAAACAAATTCACCAGCATAAAATGAGAATAGGCTCTTGCCACTAAGGCTTCTCCCTTTAATGCCTGCATAGCCATAGAATCCGGAGCCGTCTGGATGGCCCGTAAAGCATGATTGGAGGCTGCAATAGCTGCATAACAGGCATTCCAGTAATATTCCGGAGAATCCTGATCTGTTGTCGAGTGATCCCGCCAGAAGTAAGCGTCTGCATTGATGGGTTGTATCTGGCCCTGGGGATTGTCCTCCGCATTGTCAGACATAGCCTCACAAAAGGCGGCATAGTTTGCTTCCGGATAGGCTGTCACCAGCAGTTCTGCTATTTTCTCTTTTGAATCCAGGTTAGCCCGGTTGTCGGGTTCTTTCGAAAGAAAATCTTCGCAACCCGTCAGAAGAAGTAGAGTAAAAATAAATCCTAAATATCGTTGCATGAGATATATTGTTGCATGGTATGTGAACTATACGATGTACAGCAAGCTTTCAGGGACGTCTGTTTCTGTCTTTTGCTTTTTTGTACAGGTTTACTTTTCAATGTCATTTCGTGTACACTATCATGTCTGGATACTGATTAAAAACTCAATTTAAGTGTAGCGGTTATTTGTTTGGCTACCGGCAGGGCCACGCCACCGGAGGCAAAGAATTCAGGGTCTTGTCCATATAGTTTTTTGTCCGAATAGAGAAGCAACAAATTGGTTCCAGTTATTCCCAGGGAAGCATTTTTTATAGAAAATCCCCGCAGTAACCGCTCTGGAAGCGTATACATCAGCGACACCGTGCGTAATCGGATAAAGGTACCATCCGCTGTTCGTGCGGTGGAATAGTTATAGGTATTGTAAGGATAAACCGCGCCAAGTTGTTGTAATGTAACCGCATCCAGGATAGAAGGAATAGGAGTAACCTGCTCATCACCTGGTACAAGCCACCGGTCGTTGAATTCCTTTGGTGTGGCATCCAGATCTGTATAGTAGCTTTTAAAAGCCGGATTAAGCCGGATCTTATTGCCGGTTTGGTAAGCCAGGAATACGTTTAACGTCAGGTTTTTATACGTAAAGATGTTTGAAAACCCTCCCGTAATGGGTGGATCAATGGGACCTTCGTATTTCAGGTATTGGGTAGACGTACTTTGCAGATACACATTCGAACTTTTTTCTCCGGTATGATCCGTAAATAGCGGAATGCCGGAGTTGGGATCTAATCCTTTAAAATCCACTGAGAACAAACTTCTGACCGGATATCCCTCTTTGGCTCCTCCATCCGGAAAGACCAGGTCGATGATCCGGGGTTGATTTTTAAGGTCGGTAATCTTATTCTTATTCTGACTGAAAATAAACGTACTGTTCCAGCTCCAGTGGCTTCCCTTCAGTACCGTGCCACCTACAGACAGATCCACCCCATGCGATTTCATATCGGCATAATTGACTGCCTTATACGCTTCTCCACCTATGCCGGATGTTTTGATGACACCAATCAGATCAAATTGTCTTCTCCTGTAATAATCGGCAGTGATAGTAAGCCTGTTGAAGAGTCCAAGATTCAGACCTATATTCGTTTCATATTGTTTTTCCCAGGTAAGGTCCGAATTCTCCAGACTTTCAATCCCAATCTGGGATTCGGTTTCGTTCAGGTAAGGTCTCCGGGTGGTGCCACTTCGGTAAACCACCGAAGAGTTGGTCGCATTTCCGGCATTTGCTGTAAGGCCATAGCCCGCTTTCAGGGTCAGCACGTTGATCGCTGTAAGGTCGTGCAGGAAATCCTCTGTATCCAGATTCCATGCCCCACTGATATTCCATGTAGGCAGCCACCGTGCGGTTTTAGAGGCACCGAGTTTATTGGAGCCATCCATCCGGATCGTTCCGTTTGCAATGTATTTTTCTTTGAATGAGTAGGTGCCACCCGCATAAAAACTCGCATACCGATCGTAGGTATTGCTCATACCATAGTAGTTGAAATTCCCCTCCAGAAGCTGTTTAATGGCCAGATAATCGGTATAGGCAACGCCGCCTTTTCCGTACTGATAGCCATAGCCGTTATTAAAGGAATTCTGTCGGTCCACCTGCCGGATCTCCTGACCTGCCACCATGTTTATCGTATGAAGGGTGTTAAAAACATAGCTCCAGCTGAATTGATTTTTAAAATAATAGCTGACCATCTGATCATCAGTCCGGTTGTAAAAACCTCCTTGAGGAAGAACAATGACCGGGTCCAGATTGGGATAATCCGGGTTGTAGTATAAAAATTTATTGCCGATACGGATCGATTGCGAACCGTTTGCCCGGTAGGCTTCGGCCATATTGGAATTTTCTTCCACCTTATGCTCTGTCGTGTTTTTAACGTAGCGGACCGCCCCTAAAAAATCGTATTTCACTCCTTTGCCTAGCTTGTATCCGAGTTCTCCCTGTATCCGCATGTCCAGCTGGTTGAGGTCAATGTAATTCTGATTGATCTCATTGATAATGTTGAAAGGTGCATAGTTGCGGGTAAAATATTCCAGTTGGCCTTTCTGATTGTAAGGGGTAAGGACACGACTAGTGTTGATGGCATAGCTAAACGGGTTAATGTCAAAATCCCGGTCGTAGCTACCTTCAACCATGTTGGCCAGGCGGGTAACTGTACCCGGTGCATGCTGATCACGTACAGATCCGGACGTAATAATGCCAATAGTGAGCTTGTCACTTAGTTTGAACATGCCCCGGGCATTGGCCGTGTATCGTTTTACCTGGTCAGCGATGGTCCAGCCTTTGTCATCGTAATAACTTCCTGAAAAATAAAATTGTGCGGCTTCGGTTCCGGACGAAAATCCCAGGGAGTGTTCCTGTACAAATGAATTCTTGAACAACACATCAAACCAGTCTGTATTAGCCAATGCATATCGCTGGAGGAATTTTCTTCGGGAGGCATCGTCGTTAATCAGTTCGTATTCCCCGGTGGTTTCGTCGTAATTCTGGTTGATGATATCATACATTTTCTTGTATACCCCACCATTGGGAATTTTAGAAAGATCGGAGTGATTGAGCAGACCTTTACGTTCCATCTCTGCATAGACCGACATCTGATCTACTGAGTTCATGATGTTGAAACTGTTATAGGTGGGTTTCAGATACGTAGAAAAATTTCCGGTATAGGTAAACTGAGGTTTGCCGGTCTGACCTTTTTTGGTTTTGATGACAATTACCCCATCTTTGGCTCTGGCCCCGTATAGGGCAGTGGCAGAGGCATCTTTCAGAATACTGATACTTTCGATATCATCTGAATTTAAGCCTGCCACGGAGGAGCCAATCAAGGTGCTTGCGTCACCGGTAGTCAACTGTTCGGTGGATACATTTACCACATCTTCCAGAATAACTCCGTCAATTACCCACAAGGGCTTATTATCGCCATTAATGGAAGTGGCCCCTCTGACGCGTATTTTGGGGGCTGCGCCGAACGTTCCTGACACATTCTGTACTGAAACGCCTGCTGCCCGTCCCTGTAGCATTCTGCCTACATCCGTTGTGCCGGCTGTCTTTACCTCCGCTCCGTCGAGTTTGACTACCGATCCGGTAAAAAGTCTTTTTTCAATATCCTGGTAGCCAGTAGAAACCACCGTAACCTCATTTAACAGAGTCGTAGCGGCTTCCAGTGCAATGTCAATTTGGGTTTTATTGCCAACCAGTACTTCCTGGGTATTGTATCCGATAAATGAAAACACAAGCGTCTGGCCTGTCTCTGCTTCAATGGTATATTCCCCGTTGGCATTGGTCGTGGTTCCTTTGGGCTGTCCCTTGATGGAGACGGTCACAGCGGGTAATGGTTGTTTGTCGCTTGCACCGGTGACCACGCCTTTTATCGTAACCTTTTCCAGCGAACTTTTGGGGGTAATCAAGCTTTTTGGGGCAATCACGATCAGCTTGCCGTCCATAAACTTGTACGAAAGGTTGGTGGGCGTCAACAGGATTTCCAGTACGTTTTTGATGGATTCATTTTGTACCTGAATGGAGATGGGTTTATCCAGGTCTGCAAAGGAATCGTTATAGAAAAACGAGTAGCCACTTTTCTTTTCCACCTGGAGGAGTGCTTGCCGAAGCGGCACATTTTTCAGCTCCATCGTAAGTGTTTGCGTCTTGGCAGGCGAGGCAAGAAGGATTCCTAAAGGAGTCAGCAAAAAGAACCAGAGTTTCATAAATACGCGTAGTTTATGCAATACTGACCAGCCCAATGCTTGGTCGTATTTTATTTTTTTCATATTTTTAGGAGGATGGGTTAAACAATAGGAATTCTGTTCTTGCTGTGTGCAAGAGGCAGACTGTTTACAGTCCATTTGGCTCAGAAGATGTTGCCCCATCTTTTGAGCCTTTTTTTATTCAAAGAGTCAGATAGTCAGAAAGTAAGCTTTGATCATAGGCATTGAGTTTAGGTAATTATTTGGTTTGCACATTTTCCAGTGAACGATATTTGGATCGGGTGGACGTATTTTCTTTGAGGGTTACGGTTTTTTCCTGAATCACAAAATTAATGGGGGAAGTTAACGCCATGGCTTTTAATACCTGCTCCAGGCTTAACTGTTTAATTCTGCCACTAAACCGGTACTGCTTGAGCTGTTCTGTTTCAAAAATAATCTTTACATCATGCAGTCGTTCAATCTTTCGGGCCAGCTCATCCAGTGATTCACCCCGTACAGCCAGCCATCCGTCTTTCCAGCCGGTTTCGACTTCTGTGTCGATTTGCGTTTGAAGTTCGCCAGCGGGTAAGCCCATGCGTAGTTTGTCTTTCCATATAGCCAGCTTTTCCCCTGGTTTCAACAGGTATTCTTTCGCCGCACTTGCTTTAGGCTTTACTTTCAGGGAGCCTCTGACCAGTGTGGTAACCACCTTTGGATCATCACTATAGGCCTTTACATTGAAGGCGGTACCTAAGACGGTAATATCCTGGGCCTGTGTATGTACCTGAAAGGCAACTTCTCTTTTGATCACATCGAAAAAGGCTTCTCCCTCCAGGTTTATATTGCGGTTGGTGATGCCGTAATTTTTAGTAAAGGAGATCTTGCTACCTGCATTCAACCATACTTTTGAGTGATCCGGTAAGGTGACTACCGAGGTTGATCCGGTTGGTGCTTCAATCGTAGTCAATACATCCTCTGCTCCCGATTGCGATTGGGTATTTCCTATCCATTGCCAAAGCAAAAAGGATGAAACCAGTGTAAGCACAATCACGGCTGCATAGCGTACGAAGGCAGGGACTGAAAACTTTCTTTGCGGTTTTTCTTTTTCTTTCACCCGATTCCAAACCGCATCCCATCCCTCTGCAATGTCAATCTGCTGATAGGGCAGGGTTTCGAAGGTATGCCAGTGTTTGCGAAGCTTGGCAAAATCTTCCTGAAACTGGGCATCGTCTTTCAACGCCTCCCATTCCGGTTGGTCTTCTTGGTCTAAACCGCTAGTTAGGTATTTGGCTGCCAGATACCACTTCTGTTCTTGTTCGTTTTCTTGCATCAATCTGTTAGTTATCAGACTATAATCTCGTTAGCGGGTTATAATCAGCTTTCGGCTTGCGTGAATGGAATCTCCTTTGATATGCAAAATGTAGGTGCCAGCAGGCAAGGCAACCGTGTCTATCGGTACGGTGTGTTTGACTCCTGGCGCATACGTATTTTCCTTGCTAGTCCAAACCGATGCCCCTACCAGATTTACGACTTCAAAACTGATTTTGGAAGGCTGTTTTACGTCAAAATCGATATAGGTTTTACCATGAGAGGGATTAGGATAGGGAGCAGAAAGTGTACCCCAGTTGTAATGCGAATCATCGGTTCCCAGGGGAGCGTTGGTAAAGTTGAAATCCAATACCACTATACCAGACGGCCCATTCGGATCATTGGGTGTACCTGCACCGGTTACCCGAATGTACAACTCCTGGCCTGCTTTGACTTCGTAACCGACAATTTTAGATTGTAGTTGTTCCTGTGAGATATTATCGTTGCAGGCAAACTGATCAAAATTCTTATCCAGAATCAATAAGATGGTATTAAAATCAGTCTCCGAAAGGTCAACTGTCATATAGCCGTCAGAAAGGGCTTTAAAATACCACCAGATGGAATTGGCCACATCAAAATACCCTTCCGGTGCACAATAGGCTAAGCTTTCGAAAGCAGGTTCCGGTTGGGCCCGCGTATTGTACGAACCATATCTGCCGCCAACGGGCAACAGTTCTATGGCGTGCTGGATACTGTCGTTTGCAGGCCACGACTCTACGATAGGCCTTGCCACCGTTTTTTCCGGGGGCGTAAGGGCATGTTGCTGACCATTAACCTCCACCTTTGTAAAGGCAGCACTTGCGTCCTCGTAAGGATAGCTGGGGGCATACGCCGGGTTGATCTTGTAGAACAGCCAGAAATAGTTGTCTCCCACAGGTAGCTGCATATTGCCTTTGATCTCAAATGTACTGTCAGGCGTAGACACGGTTCCAAAAAGCTCCCCCTGGATACTGTTTTCCTCATCATTGGTGGCAATAAACGAATCCTGCCCAGTAGAATATAGAGAGGCACTGGTGATTTGTGAAGGATCAATCGTGCCTTTTTTAGCGAACGTCAGCGAGGTAAGGTTGGCCAGATCGTAATCGCCGATAATGGTTAGTTTAATACCGATCATCACACCTGTTGCCGTATATTTTAAGGGTAGCACGTCAGTGGTTTGGCTATAGATTTCCTGCTGATAAAATCCGGCCCGTTGTCTGGGGCGGACCCAGACATTGTCTAGGTACCAGTCATCTACATTATGCCAGTCTGTGGAACTGTTTTCATGCACAAAAGCTATGTAAATGGGCTTGTTGTAATATCCTTTCAGGTCCAGGTATAATGTTTCCTCATATCCCGGAAATTCCTCTTCTGTATAACTGGCCAGTGTATCTGTAAAATCTCCCGGTGCATTGGATTTTGTAGATAGTAATACATGGTATTTTGATCCGAAAACTGTGTCGACAAATACCTGAGAAGCGTCAAAGATGAGAAAATCGCCGTTTTTAGGAGTGATTTTAGGGGTAATGAGCCAATCTTCATCAATATCGCCTGCCAGCGCATCATCTCCCCAGTTACTCCAGGCTAATTTAGATCCGAACATGTCTTTGGTCGAGACCATCCAGTGACTATCTGGATTACTCCCTCCCGACTGATAATACGTCCATCCGGTAGGCAATTCGCCTATTTTGGTATTGTCAAAGTTTTCATAAAAGGTAACGTTCTGAGCCTGAGCAGTTGGACAGAACAGGGATACGATACAAAGGGGGATTACTAAATAGGCTAGGTAGAGTTTCGACATAGAATGGTAAGGCTTATGCTAGAATTTGCCATAAGACAGGAAACCGTTAGCCACCCCTTAAAAGAAGTTGAATTATTTTTAAAAGATTTTTTGAAGAGGATGGAGGACTTGCCTGCGATATGTACGTTCTACCCTTATCGTGTCCTATATCTTTTCTGAAAATGAAGGACTGAAAAAGGAAGTGCTGGTTCGAACGTCCGTTCGGACCTACATATGACTTATCCCGAATTTTGAGTAAAAAATGCTATTGAGAAAGAATAATAAATGTCACAAAGAGAGCAAAGACAACTTAAATAACGAATGGTCGTGTAGGTGCGTTGGGCTTCTTTTCTCCGCGAGGTTGGCCTTTGGCCTGTGGGCGGGAGGTTCGGAGAAAAGTGCCCTTTTTTGCTCACACACAAATCTGGCTCACCAAACGAGAGTTTGGTGAGCCAGATTTGTGTGTGAGCAAAAAATGAAGAGGTCAGTGGAAGAGCAATGTAAGTGACAATAGACAAATGATGAGAGATTAATTCTCAAAAATAAACCCAAGCCCACACTTAATAATAATGAGCCTTATTTAGATTTGTGATTGTACCTAAACAAGGGTTTGCCTACCAACACAGCGGACGCTGCTTTTGAAATGGGCACGGGTGAATACCTGCGCCAGAAACTTTCTTTTTTTCCAGAAAAGATATGGGACAGGATTAGGATCTTTTACCTGTAGCTAGAGAAATCAGTGCAGGTAAGCTACTGACTGAGAGGAGATTATTTATCGGAGTAGAAATCCGAAAGAGAGTAGGAGAGAGATAAGTAAATTTTTTAACCTTTTCAGTGCTATTGTGATTTGCCCCTCTACTGTTTTAACGGAGATCTGTAGTTTAGCCGCAATTTCTTTATTAGAGAGTTTTTCGATTCGGCTCATCATAAAAATCTCCTTGCATTTTTCAGGTAGACTATCAATCCCCTTTAACAATATTTCTTCCTGTTCCGCTGCGATGATTTTATCAAGGATAGGGTCCTGAATAAAAGGATTTTCCTTCCAGTCCGTTAATCTTCGCTGAGCAACTTTATTTTTCTCTATAAAATTATAACAGGCGTTCCGGACTGAATGGTAGAGATAGGTTTTTAAGGAGAAATTGATTTCAACCGAAGCGTGTTTTTCCCAAAACCGGATGAAAAATTCCTGTGTAATCTCTTTTGCCTCTTCTACATCTCCCACGTATTTCATTGCAAACAAGGTTAAAGGCCTGTAATACAAATGAAAGATCGTTTTAAAAGCAGCCTGATTGCCTTCTTTTAGCTGCCGTATCAGATCTTCTTCAGTGTGAAATGGGGTCAATAGGGTTTGGAATTAACGTTAGTGATCAGGGGAGGCAACAAAGATTGTTAAGTAAAGATAGTTATTGATTTGAAAAAAATAGAAAGTGAAGCGTAAATTATAGCTAAAAACGTTCAAATGAGTACACTTCATCGGAGAATTGTATAGCTAATCCTACACATCATTTCTTCTGGGAAAGCAGAGCTGAATCTTATGAAGGTGTATTAAAAGAATTACATTTGCCTACCGGGTTAGGAGGAAGGATTAGGAGAAATAGGACAGGGGTATATGCGGTAGTAGGCACCCAGGAAGGGATAAGTTATGTATTAGCCAAGCTAAGAACCTTTATTCAGAAACACAAGGTAGAATGTACGTATCCCAGATAAGCCATCAGATACGAAAAATCTGATTTATCAATAGTTGTATAGAATCTTTCATCAGCTTACATATGTACTGATGAAAGATTGAATCAAAAAAAAAGATAGAAAAGATAGGTTTGTTGGATAGATAAATTGTGAGTCATCAGGTATAGCTTATTAATTAATGTATCTATATCCGTGACAATATCAACTATGATTATTCAACTCAAACACACTTGCTCTACTTCCTGAATGGCTATAGTTTCTTAAGCAAATCCAGTTGCTGAAGCATTTTTAAGAGTTCCATTTTTTCGTTTCGCAATACTTCCATTTCTTCCCGCTGATACTCGATGATCTTCCACAGTATATTCTCCTCAGTGATGGTTTCATGCATAGACTGAAGTTTTTTTGCTGACAGGCGATCTGTTGATAATCGGGATGGGAGAGAGGGGTTAGCAGGAGTAAGGCTATTTTCAGAACTAGCGGCTGCAATAGTCTCTTCAGTGGAGGAGTAGTTTAATATCTGCTTAATATCTACTTCTAATACGTCTGCAATATCAATAAGGCGCTCTACAGAAATACTGCTCTCATCCCGTTCAATTTTTGAATATGCTTGTTGAGTGATGCCTAGCTGAAAGGCCACTTCTTTGTGTGTCATTTTTTTGAGATGCCTGAAAATACGAATGGCATTACCAATTTTCATTTGTTACTATTATTTGGGATCTGAGTTTAAATAGTTTTCATTTCCATATATATTCTTGTTTAAGGTTACATTACCTTCAGTAGTATCTCATATTCTATGTGATATAGTCTGATATTTTCGCTGTTTATGTGGTTGTATTTTACTTTTTAAGAGGAATACAACTTCCAGTTTCAAAATACAACTTACAGTTTCAAGAAAGTTGCTTTATTCAGACAGTAGAGTTATAGCTAATAAGTAACTTTGTAAAACAAACGAATGTATAGGAACAAGCTTCTATTTATTCATCTTTCTATAATAAAGTAACTAGTATACTGATATTTGGATTTTGTATTTTAAAAAGAAAGTATAGTAACCAATATGCTTGTTGCTTCTTCGATATCTTCTAACACCCAAATGATCATTGACTTACAGGTAACAATACACTTTGAGGGGAAAAAAATATTCTACCATTCTTGCTAAATAGGTCCATTTTGTAGGGTTTACCTATTTCCTTATGAAAACGGATCAGATCTGGATAACCAATTGGCTGGCTGTGATACTAGTAGCTAAGTGTAACCTGTAAGTGGCTGATAAGAGAGAGTTTTTGAATTTTAAAAAGATTAGCAAAAAATAGTTGTCCATACTTACTACCAGTCAGAAACCAAAATAACATTCATATAAACATACACTATATGTATAAAGGTAAACACCGAAAAAGCCTGTTGGTAATGCTGCTTTTTCTGGGAAGTATTCTTCCTGCCTTATCCGCCAGTTATACCTGGACAGGAAGTAGCAGTACAAACTGGAATACAGCCTCAAACTGGAGTCCGGCAGGTGTGCCTACATCGACTGATAATGTCACCATTGCTACAGCCAGCAATGCCCCTGCATTATCTGGCAATGTAACAGTGACAAACTTTACATTACAATCAGGATCTATTCAGCTTAACGGCTATACACTCAACATTACAGGAGTAGGTACCTTTACTACAGGCACAGTAGGGATAGGTGCTATCAATGCTACCGGAACTGCCACTACGTTTGGAGGAAGTTCCACTGGACCTGTTATCAATGCTAGTGTCAATATAGTAAGTGGTAGTATTATTTTTCAGTATACGACTTTTAATACTACAGCCTCTTTTGAAAAGACAGGAACATCTTCAGATCTGAGTGTAGGCGGCAATGTATTCAATGGAACTACAACAATCAAATATTCAGTCAATAATGGCGGCTATCTGATTAGTGCACAATCTGTAAAAGATATTTTTAATGGAGATCTGATTTTAATCAATACAGGAGCAGGAAATTATGGTATCATGCTGGCTCAACAAGCAGCAGGTACCGAGTTTAATGGCAACATCACCTTTACGTCTACGGCTAATGGAGGTATTGATTTCGGTCAGGGTAGAGGAACTTCTACTTTAGCAACAGGTAAAACCATTTCTATTGGTTCTCAAGGCTGGTCTTCAGGCTTGCTTCAGTTATCAGGATTCACTCAGAATGGAAATACGGCTGTGAATTTACCACTGACAGGTAATTCTCTTTTACGGGTAGGACCTGCTACAACGATTAATGGGCCATTAACGGCAACAGCAGGCGGAATATTATTGAATGGTATAACCTGTAATAGTACCGCTTCTTTAGAAAAAACAGGAACATCTTCTGATGCAGGTTTGGGTGGTAATGTATTCAATGGAGCTACAACAATCAAATATTCAGTCAATAATGGCGGCTATCTGATTAGTGCACAATCTGTAAAAGATATTTTTAATGGAGATTTGGCTTTAATCAATACAGCAACAACTAATTATGGTATTATGCTAGCTCAACAAGCAGCAGGTACCGAGTTTAATGGCAACATCACCTTTACGTCTACGGCTAATGGAGGTATTGATTTCGGTCAGGGTGGAGGAACTTCTACTTTAGCAACAGGTAAAACCATTTCTATTGGTTCTCAAGGCTGGTCTTCAGGCTTGCTTCAGTTATCAGGATTCACCCAGAATGGTACTGCTGCTGTAAATCTATCTATGACAGGAAATTCTATTCTGACATTAGGTCCAGCTACAACTTTGGGTGGCGCCTTAACAGCAACGGCTGGTAGCATTAATCTGAATGGAGTAACCTGTAATAGTACCGCTTCTTTAGAAAAAACAGGCAATAGTGGAGATAACGGCAATGGAGGTAATGTGTTTAATGGAGCGACTACTTTAAAGTACTCTGGTAGTGGGGGGTATTTGGCCAGTGCTAGAAATACGAAAGATATATTCAATGGAGATTTGACTTTAATCAATACAACAACAACTAATTATGGGATTTTTCTAGCCTATGTTACAGCAGGTACTGAGTTTAATGGTAATATCACTGTAAATTCTACGGCTAATGGAGGTATTGCTATAGGTCAGGGAGGAGGCAAATCCACGCTGGCAACAGGTAAAACCATTTCAGTAGGCTCTCAGGGTTTCTCTGCTGGAACTCTTCAATTATCAGGGATTACTCAAAATGGAACTACTGCTATAAGTCTACCACTGACCGGAACTTCTATTCTAACGTTGGGCCCAGCCACGACTTTTGGAGGTGCCTTAACGGCAACAGCCGGAGGGATAAACTTAAATGGAGTAACCTGTAATAGTACTGCTTCACTAGAGAAGACCAATGGAAGTGGAGAATATGGCAATGGAGGGAATGTGTTTAACGGAGCTACTACTTTAAAGTACTCTGGTAGTGGCGGATCTAGCTTTTTCTTAACCGGACGATACACTAAAGACATTTTCAATGGAGACCTGACTTTGATTAACACAGGGTCAGGAGGCGGATGGAGCTTTCTGCTGGCTTTTTCTTCACCAGGCACAGAGTTCAATGGAAACATTACGGTTAATTCGACAGGCAACTCACCTATGGCTATTGGCCAGAGTGGAGGAACTTCTACTTTAGCAACAGGCAAAACCATTTCAGTAGGCTCTCAGGGTTTCTCTGCTGGAACTTTTCAACTATCAGGGATTACTCAAAATGGAAGTATTGCCATTAATTTACCTATGACAGGTAGCTCCGTTTTAACCTTAGGTCCAGCCACAACAATCAATGGAGCCTTGACAGCAACAGCCGGAGGGATAAACTTAAATGGAGTAACCTGTAATAGTACTGCTTCACTAGAGAAGACCAATGGAAGTGGAGAATATGGCAATGGAGGGAATGTGTTTAACGGAGCTACTACTTTAAAGTACTCTGGTAGTGGCGGATCTAGCTTTTTCTTAACCGGACGATACACTAAAGACATTTTCAATGGAGACCTGACTTTGATTAACACAGGGTCAGGAGGCGGATGGAGCTTTCTGCTGGCTTTTTCTTCACCAGGCACAGAGTTCAATGGAAACATTACGGTTAATTCGACAGGCAACTCACCTATGGCTATTGGCCAGAGTGGAGGAACTTCTACTTTAGCAACAGGTAAAACCATATTTGTAGGGTCACAAGGGTTTTCAGCGGGTACTCTTCAATTGTCTAGTTTGATACAAAATGGAACTACTGCCATTAATTTACCTATGACAGGTAGCTCCGTTTTAACGTTGGGCCCAGCCACGACTTTTGGAGGTGCCTTAACGGCAACAGCCGGAGGGATAAACTTAAATGGAGTAACCTGTAATAGTACCGCTTCTTTAGAAAAGACAGGCAATAGTGGAGATGTAGGCAATGGGGGTAATGTGTTTAATGGGGCTACTACCATTAAGTTTTCTTCAGCTACTGGTGGCTATATTACCAGTGCACAAACCACGAGTGATACCTTTAATGGAGATCTGACCGTCATCAATACAGGAATCAGTGCAAGCGGAATCTATCTGGCACGAGCTGGAACAGCCAATGCTTTTAATGGTAACATTAGTGTTAGCTCAACCGCAAATTCCAATATCTTATTTGGGGATACAGGAGGCAAATCTACATTAGCAACAGGAAAAACCATATCTGTAGGTTCTCAGGGATTTTCTGCTGGCACATTACAACTTTATGGTATTACCCAAACTGGGGCTAGTGAACAAATCCTGAATCTGACAGGAAGTGCTCAACTGTATATCTACAAAGACAACGTATTCAATGGCATTGTCCGTTTCACAGCTCCGAATCTATATCTGGACCGATCTACTTTCTTGAATGAAGCCTATTTTACCAAGACGGGTAATAATGCCAATGCTTGTAATGGAGGGAATACGTTTACCAAAAAAGTAGTAATTAATTGTACCGGTACAGGAGCACTCTACATGGCTAATTCGCTGGATGATGTAGTAGTAAAGCAACAATAAATTATTGAATGAATCATTGTCTTGTCAGTTGTAATCCAACAGAAAGACAATGGTTAGCTAGTAAAAACCTTCTGGTATAGAATGTTCGCTTAGCATACTATTTATATGAGTAGATCTTTTTTCTATGAGACGTTCAAAGTGGGATATATATTCATGTAAAGTAAAAATTATACATGAATATGGTATTTAGTGAGTTACTATCAGAAAAGTTAAAGAATTAAAGACAGAATATACATTGTTAACCCATATAGAATAAAGATCTTACTATTGATCATTTATGTACATGCAACCACACAATAGATTTCGAAAAAGCCTGTTATTCCTGCTGCTTTTTGTGGTAAGTATTCTCCCTGCCTTATCCGCCAGTTATACCTGGACAGGAAGTAGCAGTACAAACTGGAATACAGCCTCAAACTGGAGTCCGGCAGGTGTGCCTACATCGACTGATAATGTCACCATTGCTACAGCCAGCAATGCCCCTGCATTATCTGGCAATGTAACAGTGACAAACTTTACGTTACAATCAGGATCTATTCAGCTTAACGGCTATACACTCAACATTACAGGAGTAGCTTATTTCCCAGCAGGGACAGTAGGGGCAGGTGCTATCAATGCTACCGGATCAGCTACTACGTTTGGAGGAAGTTCCACTGGACCTGTTATCAATGCTAGTGTCAATATAGTAAGTGGTAGTATTATTTTTCAGTATACGACTTTTAATACTACAGCCTCTTTTGAAAAGACAGGAGCCAGTGGCGATACGGGTAATGGAGGCAATGTGTTTAATGGAGTGACTACCATTAAGTTTTCTTCAGCTACTGGTGGCTATATTACCAGTGCACAAACCACGAGTGATACCTTTAATGGAGATCTGACACTGATCAACACAGGAACTAGTGGAAACGGAATCTATCTGGCACGAGCTGGAACAGCCAATGCTTTTAATGGTAACATTAGTGTTAGCTCAACCGCAAATTCCAATATCTTATTCGGAGATACAGGAGGCAAATCCACTCTGTTAGCAGGCAAAACCATTTCAATAGGCTCACAGGGATTCTCTGCTGGAGGACTTAGTCTGGCCGGTATTACCCAGAACGGTACTGCTGCTGTGAATCTGCCTTTGACAGGAACTTCTACTCTGACATTAGGTCCGTTGACAAATTTTGGAGGTCCTTTAACAGCCACAGCAGGTGGGATACTTTTGAATGGAGTAACCTGTAATGGTACCACTTACCTGGAGAAGACAGGATCAAGTGGAGAAAATGGCAATGGAGGTAATGTGTTTAATGGAGCGACTACCATTAAATATTCTGCCACTGGATCAGGTGGAATGGGTAGTGCGCTGACTTCCAAAGATGTTTTTAATGGTGATCTGACTATTATTAGTAACAGCAATAGTGGGTATGGATTGTATTTATCCCGAGCAACGACAGGCAATGAATACAATGGAAATATTATTATCAACTCTACAGGTTCTGCTTTAATATCTTTTGGATATGGAAACGGAACTTCTACTCTGGCAACAGGAAAGACTATTTCAATAGGTTCACAAGGTTATTCTGCGGGTACTCTTCAACTGGCTGGTATTACTCAAAATGGTACTGCTGCTGTAAATCTATCTATGACAGGAACTTCTATTCTGACACTAGGTCCGTTGACAAATTTTGGAGGTCCTTTAACAGCCACAGCAGGTGGGATACTTTTGAATGGAGTAACCTGTAATGGTACCACTTACCTGGAGAAGACAGGATCAAGTGGAGAAAATGGCAATGGAGGTAATGTGTTTAATGGAGCGACTACCATTAAATATTCTGCCACTGGATCAGGTGGAATGGGTAGTGCGCTGACTTCCAAAGATGTTTTTAATGGTGATCTGACTATTATTAGTAACAGCAATAGTGGGTATGGATTGTATTTATCCCGAGCAACGACAGGCAATGAATACAATGGAAATATTATTATCAACTCTACAGGTTCTGCTTTAATATCTTTTGGATATGGAAACGGAACTTCTACTCTGGCAACAGGAAAAACTATTTCAATAGGTTCACAAGGTTATTCTGCGGGTACTCTTCAACTGGCTGGTATTACTCAAAATGGTACTGCTGCTGTGAATCTGCCTTTGACAGGAACTTCTACTCTGACATTAGGTCCGTTGACAAATTTTGGAGGTCCTTTAACAGCCACAGCCTTAGGCTTTCAATTAAATGGAGTAACCTGTAATAATACAGCCTATCTGGAGAAAACAGGAACAGGTGGGTATAATGGTCAGGGAGGAAATACATTCAGCGGTCCGACCACTTTCAAAATTGCCGCAACAGGTGGCGGATATTGGACTTTTGGAGAGAGTAAGAAAGATGTATTTGGTAATAATCTAACTTTAACGACAGAAGGACCAGGCCAGTTTTATCTGAGCCGTGTGGGTACGGGCCATGAATTTAATGGAGACATTATCATCAATTCTTCCAATGCTAATGGCTCTGTATTGTTTGGAGATCAGGGTGGTTTGTCCACTTTAAAGACTGGTCATGTGATTCGTGTAGAAAGTGCGAATTTTACTGCAGGTCGTTTGTCTCTGGCTGGAATCACGCAGGAAGGAGCAGATCCTATGACTTTATCTACGTCTGGAAGTTCTGTTATTATTCTTGGTCCCGCTACCACCTTTAGGGGTGATCTGACAGTAACTGCCGGAGGAATTCAGTTAGATGGAGTGACTTGTGAGAAGACAGCTACACTGACCAAAACAGGAACCAGTGGAGAAAACAGTAGAGGGGGTAACTGGTTTAAGGGTGTGACAAGCCTTACATTCGCCTCTCCTACAGGTACTTACTGGACAACTGGAAATACTGTAAAAGATATCTTTGGCAGTACTTTAACTGTTACTAACTCAGGTACAGCCGGAGGAGGCCTATACCTAAGTCGGGGAGCGGCAGGTAGTGAATACCAGGGAGATATTATTGTCAATTCTACCAATGCTGGAGGATTTATTTATTTTGGAGAATCAGGCGGTACCTCTATTCTTTCTTCTGGAAGAAAGATTGCTGTAGGCTCTCTGAATTTTACAGCCGGTTCCTTACGACTCTGGAACTTTACTCAACTGGGGGCTGCTGAACAGTCCTTGACCTTTGGAGGAAACGCAGAACTCTACCTCAACAAAGGGAATGTATTCAATGGCATTGTCCGCTTTACAGCTCCTAATCTGTATCTGGATCAGTCTACTTTCCTCAATGAAGCTTATTTTACCAAAACAGGTAATACAACTAATTCTTGTAGTGGAGGGAATACGTTTACTAAAAAAGTATTGATCGCCTGTACTGGAACCGGATCACTGAACATGGCTACAGCCAAAGATGATGTGGTGATGAAGCCTCAATAACATACGTGTAAGTTGGCATTCTGTTATGCCAAATGTATGACATTCTTTTATTCAAGTTGAGATATAGTAAAACAGAGCCTGCTCTCTTTCAAAGAGTTAGCTCTGTTTTTACTTTTGAAAAGATCTATTCCTCCTTTTCTCGAATTCCTACCCTTTGCTACTCTACTGCCTTGTTCATTTTTTGCTTGGACTTTCGTCTACACATCTATAAAGTCATATACCATTGATGTAACCTCACTCTCTTTATTACTCACCTTTAAATTTGGAGTAGTTTACGATAGGTAACAATAATTATATAGAGAAATAACTCTTATAGAATGGTTATCTGATTCGGATGGAGAATAATAAAAGATTTTTAAGTATTCTGTTGATCCTATATAGAATACAACTTTCAGTTTCAAAATACAACTATTAGTTTCAAAATAGCTATTGGACAATTTTATCAGGATATGCCCTTTAAGTAACTTTGTAAAACAGCAACTAATATGGAATCGTTTTCTATACATTCTGTCAAAGCTATTCATATGTATAGAGTATCTATAAAAATTTTAGTACCATTCCTTCTCCTGTAAAAGTATTCATTCATTGTGAATTTTATAAAATAATGATACTGACCGATTCTTCTTATGCTAAGAAAATAACTTGTATAAAATATACATTTTTAGCTATTGCTCTATCCATAATGACAGGTTGTAAGAATAATGCTGTCTCTGAAATGGAATTCAAAGCCTATATTAACAATCCTGAGAATGGCCTAATACAGAAAAAAGAGATAGAAGGTACACAGGTTTCTTTAACATTTATTCCTGGAGAGATATTCTTGCAACAAGAGCTGCAAAATCATTCAGATTGGTCATCCATTGCTGTAGATTCTATTCGCACCATATATGCGAATCGTTTATGTTTCGCATTAGATCTTTCCAAGGACAACAGGGAGATAGAAGCTTCCTTTATTAACAACCGAAATGCCTATAATCAAGTCCTGCAGTATCTCAACAGAGAGATTGGAGAGCAAATCAAACTAATAATGCCGTCAGATACACTTCCCGTTACGGGAAGTGTCTATCCCAGAATGTTCAATACCACAAATCATAGTCGGATTATACTCATTTTCGATACCCGTAAGGTTAAACTGGACGAGGATTTTAAAATTGAAATCACGGATAGCCAACTAGGGTTAGGAGTAGTGTCATTTCCATTTAAGATGGATAATTTAAAAGCTATACCTTCTCTTAAGTTACTTGATGAAAATTAAGCAAAACCACTATAACTATTTAAACCATATCTTTCTATTCTACCTCTATGCTGCATCGCAGGAAAATAACTCGTTTAATAGCCTCATTCTTATTGATTAACATTACAGCGAATATAATTTTCCCTGTAGTTAGTCATGCTTCTGCAACGGGACCTAATCAGGCTGAGCATACCTCGTACCAGTCTCCTGGCAGTACGGATATGGTAAACCTAAGTACAGGTGATATGACCTATACTTTGCCTGCACTGGACATTCCGGGAGCAGATGGTGGTTTTTCTATGCCATTGAGCTATAATGCTGGAATAGGATTAAACCAGGAAGCATCATGGGTAGGTCTTGGTTGGTCGCTAAATCCTGGTGCAATTTCAAGAAACGTTGCTCAATATCCGGATGATGCCAGTGGAGAAGATAACCTTATCAATTACAAAGATGATCTGGATCGTGGGTGGCGTAGTAACTGGGGTTTGGTAGGATTTAACTGGAGTGTGGAAAAGGGTCATGGTGGGGAAGTGGATTTGTTTGGGATAATTAGTGCTACGGTTAATAATAAGGATGGAATGACATCTGGCCATATTCTGGGCATAGGAGGTGCAAATGGTAAGTTTGATTTTAATGCGGCTCAGATGGCGGAAGGGATTATAACAATAGCTTCCTTCGGTGCGAGCGCTGCTGCCAGTGGTGTTGCCAAAGCCGCTACTTCTTTAGGCGTTAGTGCAGCAACATCTGTTGCTACAAGTGTCATTATGAACAATGTGATGCCTGCCAATACAATGTCTCTGGGTTTTATGCAGCCTACCTATGTAGAAAAGAAGAAAGCATTTCATCGTGATTGGTGGGTATTCATTAATGAAAGTCGTCAGGAGAAAATGTTTGGTTCACTCTATTTTCAGAATGCTGCTGTAAATGCTACCCCTAGTAATTTGAGTACTTTATATGTAAAAGGAACAACTACATATAAGCCATCGGCATTTCAGGGTGTATATCAATCCAGCGATCAGGGTAATAAAGCAATAGATCAGGCCAGTGATGTCTATATTGCCTATAATAAGTATGATGAGGACAAAGACTGGAAGTACAAATATTCTACAGCTCGACCTGTTAATATTGCCCATGATATGTTCTCAGTGATGGGGGCTACTGTGTCAGGTAATATAAGACCTTATCGTCTTGAAGTTGGTTCGGTTGCATTGCCTAAACGAATGAGTGAAAATCATTTAAAGTTCAATGCTATTCCCTATGAGAACTATAAAGTTGGATTTCGGTATGATGGTGATATTTCCAATGCCTATGACTATCATAAAGGAACAGATCCTGCTGGGGAATTTAAACTGGGATTTTCCAATACCTGGGATGCTTCAAAGACCGTAACTGTAACGGATAATAGCTTATATGCACAAAGGATAGAAGGCAACAGAAAGGGGTTACAGGATAGAAAATTAGTGACGGGAAAGCATATCGCCTGGTATTCCAATGAGGAAATACTGAGTGCATATGATGGAAATAGCCAGCTTGTTAACCAAGGCCTATTTCTGGAATGGAAACAACCCACTCAAATTCCAACACGAACCGAACAACAATGCGATCCCTATACGATTGATCAGACGGATGGGACTATAATTTTTGAGGAAGATTGTTACACCGTAACTATACCAGGAACCAATAATGAATTTCGTAGCAAAGCTCCTGCAAAAGGAATTGGTGGATTTGTAATCACAGCTGAAGATGGACTTACTTATCATTATTCATTGCCAGTTTACAACTTCCGCCAGTTTACAAAAGCCACCTACCGGGATAATACAGATGCATTCTATACACAGTCTAACCCTCAAAAGTATGCA
This sequence comes from Xanthocytophaga agilis, assembly GCF_030068605.1. Classification (NCBI taxonomy): domain Bacteria; kingdom Pseudomonadati; phylum Bacteroidota; class Cytophagia; order Cytophagales; family Rhodocytophagaceae; genus Xanthocytophaga; species Xanthocytophaga agilis. The sequence continues at coordinate 117,180 of NZ_JASJOU010000003.1, read as the reverse complement.
ACAGCCTGGTTATTGACCGCTGTTACCGGACCTGATTTTGTGGATCGGGGAACGCCAGGATTAGTCGATGAACAGGACTGGGGATATTGGGTAAAATTTGATTATGGAAAGTTTGCCTCTAACTATAAGTGGCGATCCCCATATGTAGGTTATTCCTATAATGAGGATGATAATACCTTAAATTCTCCTTCTTATACAGAAGGATACAAAGAAACGTATTATCTCAACAAAATCTCTACACGTTCACATACAGCTTTGTTTGTCAAAAGTGTACGGGAAGATGGCAGAGGGCATTATACAGGAAGTGCAACGTTAAATCCAAATTTGGGAAATTTTAACGAAAGATTTCCTTCTTCCTCACTCAAGTTGGATGAAGTTATTGTCTTGACAAATGAAGATTATAAAAAGCTTTCAACTGCAAATGGAATAGGAAGCGGAGTACCTGCTTTTAATGAAAATACGGCTAACAATACAACCTCCTCAGATGCTAGTCTGAAAAGTGGTGATACCTTTTTAAATGTATTGGATATCAATGATGTGAATGCTGATAGTCGTATCCGTGATTACATTAGTCAAAATGCCTTGAAGCGGGTTGTTTTCAACTATAGCTATCGACTTTGCAGAAAGACAATCAATTCCTTTGTGAGTGCAGTAACTCCTCCTGGTATCCAACTAGATGATCAGGCAAATATGGGAGTGAATTCTAACGATAGAGGAGGCAAACTGACATTGGAAAGTGTTTCGATGTATGGGCCAAATAGTTTTAAATTAATGCCTGACTTTACTTTTCAATATGGTGATAATCCAGAGTATAGCCGTAATAAATGGGATCAGTGGGGATTTTACAATAGTGCAGGAACAACAAGTGTAAATTCACACAAAGCCTCTTCAATTGACGCAGATGCTGCTTCGTGGTCATTGAAGAAAATTATAACTCCTTTGGGTGGAACTATTGAATTCGATTATGAAAGAGATACCTATTCTTCGGTTTCTGAGTATCCATTGGGAAGTAATCTGACTTTTAACCGGCAGATATATAATCCAACTGTTGGCAGCATCTCTTTCCCGAATTATACTGGAGATTTACGTAACTATTACCAGCCTGGAGATCTGGTATATCTCTATGCAACAGTTTGGAAGGCATATGCATGTCCTTCTTCAAATTTAAGCGAACAACAAACAGGTGAGGCTGGAGGTGCTTATACTTTAACAAAAGTGACTGCGAACCAGATTGAGATTGCTAATCCTCCTCAAGTACCTAATAGTTCAAATCCGCCTGCAAATTGCTTAAGTGTTGCTGATAAGATTGAAGGGTATATAGGTATGCCTGCAGACCGGAAAGGTGGGGATATACGAGTTTCCCGTATTCGTACAACGGATGCTACAGGAAATACCTATCAGACAAAATACAACTATGGAAGAAGTATTACTGCAGGTGCGGTAAGCTCAGGTGTGGTTTCGAAAGTTCCGTATACTGAGGTAGATAATGTGCGTTATCTGCATTTGACAGAATTGGGAGATTATCCTCAGACACCTGTATTATATGGACGAGTGAATGTTATAAACTCCATTGGGACTACGGATAATTTTTCTATGCGGACAGAGTATACATTTACAACTCCCCGCAGCGAAATGGTGAAAATAAATAATCCTTATATGTACCAGGACGAGGAATATGTAGGAACACTGAAAAAGACTCGTCTTTATGAAAGTAATTACATAAATGAAATTTCCATATCACAGATTGGACAGCCTAGAAGCATTAAAAAATACAATGGTAATAATAAACTAGAGCAGACTACCACACTAGGATATTCCAATGCTATTCCAAACAATAGCAATGTGGCTAATTATGCCAACAAGCAAGGGGTGTTTACTGAAGGTGTGATGACGAACGAACTTATTCTTGCCTGGGAGCAACAAGGTAATGATATATGGTGGACTCAGTATCACAAGTTATTTCGTACTAGTAAAAAATATATTCCGTCTGTGCTGGTGTCCCAAACTACTACCAAAGGTACTATCAGTAATACAGCCAGCACTCAGCTGTTTGATTTCCTGACGGGACAAGTTCTTGAATCACAACAGACAGATGCTTTAGGGAATACATTTGTATCTGTTGAGGTACCAGCGTATGAGAAATATCCTGAGATGGGGTCTAAAACGCTGAATCCTCTCAATAAAAATATGATGGTGCAACCTACTGCATCCTATGTGTACAGAGTTCAGAATGGTCAACGGTCCACTGCCCCTGTATCTGTTGCAGTACAGACCTGGAAAGGATGGGATTCTTATCGTAGTTATGATGAAGCAACTTCAAAATATCTAAACAAGACCGAAGGACCAAAGATATGGCGGAAACAGGAAGCCTGGGTATGGGATGGCCGTGAACTTAATGCCGATGGTACATTAAAAGGCTTCAGTACTTCTACTGATTTTAACTGGAGTAGCTTAACACAATTATCTCCCTGGTTAAAGGTTGGAGAAACAGCTGCATATGACCACTATTCTGCAAGCTTGATGTCCAAAGATATGAATGGTAATTTTGCTGCCTCCAAAAAAGGATACAACCAACAGTATACCATTGCCAATGCTTCCAATGCCCGTTATACAGAAATTGTCTACTCAGGGGCTGAAGACAAAACAATGGTGGCTCCCAATGTATTCCACTTTGGTGGAGAAGTACGGGATGCGGATAAGCAAAGCTCTGATGTAGCCCACACAGGCTTGTATTCGGTAAAGTTGCAAAATGGTGAACATGGATTCCGGTACACTGCGTTGGCTGGGGATGCAAATGATCCTGCTACAGAAATAGAGACAGGCAGAACCTATCGCATTAGTGCGTGGATACATAGAGATGACTTTGCCAGTAAAGCAGCGCGTTTGTATGTACAATATACAGATGCACAAGGGGCTCATATCCTGAAACAGGTAGGATTAGCTGATCCAGGAGCACAACTGTCTGGAAACTGGTATCTGGTAAATGCATTTGTTGATATCCCTGCAAGTATCAATGGGCAGACACTGACTGTAGGTGCTACCAACACAGGGGCTACTCCTGTATACATCGACGATTTCCGTTTCCATCCTATAGATGCTCCTATGACGGGATATGTGTATAATCCTAAAACATGGCAAGTTACACATATACTGGATAATGATAATATCTATACATTTTATGAATACGATGACGCTGGTATATTGATTAAGACTTATCAGGAACGCTTGGGAGAGACAGGTGTCAGACAACAGCTTAGTGAGAAAAAATATAACTACGCACGTCCCAAATAGTCTCATTGAATGTGCAGATGTGTTGAATAAGATCAGCACATCTGCTTAAAAACACCTTCTTACATCTAATTCCTATAACTAAACGCCTATATGTATAAGTATATAAAGATGCCTGATAAGGTAGTCAAAGTAGTGATATGGCTGTTTGTCCTTGTTTGTGTGAATGTACAGTTTGCCAGTGCTCAATGGATTGATATGACCTGGACAGGTGGTAATACGGTTTATCCCTGTCTGGACTCAGATGTGACTCTGACCTGGAATCCAGGTCAGCAGACCTCTGTGCCTACGCTCAACTGGTATTACGGACCAATAACTCCGGAAGTAGATTATCATATTCTATCAGATAGCAGAAATACGGAAAGGGTTATTCGCTTCCTGAAACCGGGCACCTATTACATTAGCGCTGGTGGGACATCAATTGAGGTGTTTATTCCTGAATCTCCTGTGATCACATTGACAGCTACCAAACAGACTGCTAATCCTTATGAAGCAGTGACATTAACAGCCAGTGGTGGTAACACATATACCTGGCGGGCTGGAAATGTTGAGTTGAATGAACATGATTATCAGATTACGGTATCCCCCGAACAAACAACTACCTATACAGTAATAGGTACAGGACTTGGGGCATGTCCCGGTATTAAGAGTGTCACAATTACTGTTAACCAAAGCACAGATCCTTATAATTGGACACAAGCGACTGTTTATGGAGAAACGTTTGTTGAAGAACCAACAAGTGGAGGGGTAAGCCCTGGTAATTATGGAGATGACGTCTTTTATCTGGCAACTGCATTTACGCTGCCTCAAGGTGATAATCCTTTGATTATAAATGCTAACTCTCAAAAGAAAATATATGTTAGCAATGATAAGATTACTGTAAAGAAAGGCCTTTTAAGTATTGCAGCCGGGGGATCACTGGAAATGCGGATTGACGCACTTTCAGGTACTACTCCTGAAATAAAACCTGGCACACGAACAGAAGTAGCAGATAGTCGCAACTATTCTGATGGAATGGGAAGAATTACCCAAAGTCAGAGCAAGGATGTGACACGTAATGAACTTATTGTTGGCCAGACTTTATATGATCAGTATGCGCTGCCTGCTATACAAACACTTTCTGCACCAGTAGGACAGGGAGGTTTTCGATATGTTACCAATTTTGTGACATATGGTGGTGCACCCTATAATTTTACCCATTTTGACCAGACACACGTCAACTCACCTTTAGCGGTTGATAATACAAATCCGAATACTTTAGGAGTCTATTATTCAAGTCAAAACGTACGTGAGCCTCTTGTAGCAACTACTCGTTTTCCCTATGCCCGTACCTATGTAGATCCTAAGGGTAATGTATCCCGTACAAGTATTGCCGGAGATCAGCACCGGATGGGAAATGGCCACGAAACGCGATCGGCTGTGGTGCCTTTACTCAATGATCTGGATAATCATTACCTGAAGGTACGTAATTTGTTTGTGGCAACAGATCCGGCTGCCAGTCTTCTTTATAAAGGGGTAAAGAGTGTTTCGATCGATATTAACGGACGTGAATCCATTAGTTTTACAGATACTGATGGCAAATTGCTGGCTACCTGCCGGACGGATGCTTCTTTTCCTGCCCGGGAAATAAGCGGAAATATAACGGGTGGATCAGATGCCTATTACCTGGATGTACACATCCCAAATACAGATGCACAAACAGTCCTGACTATTCAGTGGGGAAACGTTCGCATCTATAGCCAGCTGGATGGTTCAGTTATCAGTGAAAGTGCTACTGGTAATCTGGCTCTGGCGCCCGGATTTTACCGGATTGAGTCGCTGGGCGGAACTCAAACTATCCGTTATTCTGTAAAATACGGAGAGTTTAGTTATCAGATCTACGATGACATTGGCCGACAACTTGCCAGTATTGCCCCAAAAGGTGTAGACCTGAGTACAATCCCGACGAGTAAAAATGAACTCTCTTTTGTAACTACATTTGAGACAGCGGCCAATGGTGATATGACCAAAGCTAGTTTAGTAGATGAAGGTACCACTGAATATGTATACCGTAGAGATGGAACGCTTCGGTTTAGCCAGAATGCACAACAAAAGCTGGAAAATAAGTTCTCTTACATCAATTATGACCGTATTGGTCGTGTTTTGCAATCAGGAGTGTATACATCTGTGACCCCTTTTAATGCTACTGATCCATTTGAAGTACAGTTACAAGCCCAATTGACAGGCTTTGCTACTATATTGGAAGATCGTACCCGAAGTGGAGGACTAGATCCTGTAAGATGCAGTGAGACTACCAATACTTATTATGATATACCTGCTACAGATGTGCCTGGTGGGCGGGTTCAGCGATTTACGCTGGGTGCTGCCAGTAAAACATCCAATGTGAACGTAACTACCTGGTATAGTTATGACGAACTGGGACAGAAAGAATGGATGATTCAGGATATTGCTGGATTAGGAGTAAAGATTATAGACTACCGTTATGACCGTAATGGAAATCTACGTGAAGTCGCTTATCAACGTGATACTCCATCTGAACGCTTCAGTCATTATTATACCTATGATGCCGATATGCGTCTTTTGCAAGTACACACCAGCCGTGATAATGGGCTCAGCAAAAAGCTTCAGGCTACTTATCTGTATTATCTGCATGGTCCATTAAAGCGTGTAGAAATAGCAGATAAGCTACAGGGTATTGACTATGTCTATACTATACAAGGATGGCTGAAAAGCATCAACCATGTAGACAAGGCAAAAGATCCTGGTAAGGATGGTACGGGTACCAGTGAGTTTGCTCCGGATGTATTTGGAATGAATCTGGAATATTTTGCAGGAGACTATACAGGAGCCAATAGCCCAATTGCCAGCATGCCAGTAGAGGGGACAGACTACTATTCAGGTCGCCTCAAGGCCATGAGTTGGCATACGCAGAAACCTACAGTTGTGACTGGCACAATGACTCCTGCCCAAGCCGCAGCTCTCGAAGCACCGACCATGCAGGCATACACCTATGATACACGTTATCAGCTAACACAAGCCAGATGGGGAGGTATTGACTTTACAAAAGCTACCAACGGGCAAAATGCCTTTGTGGAAACTAATTTGTTTCGTGAGACTATTACAGGGTATGATGTACATGGTAATATTCTGGGGCTGATACGTACAGACCAGAATGGTAACGAAAAGCATAATTTTACTTATATTTATGAGAATAATGGAAAGAGCAACAAACTCTCAAGAGTTGATAAAGTTGTAAAGGATCAGAATGGAAATAGTACTATTGGGGGTACATATGCAAATTATGCATATGATGCAATAGGTCAGTTGATAGGACAGGAAAAAGGAGCTAACAGTGAAGCTTTATCTCATTATCTGGAATATGATGCTTTCGGATTGGTAGTAGCTGTCTATGACAAACCCAAAACAGATCCAAGTCGACAGAAAAAAGTAAGTTATACATATGATGAAGCTGGACTACGAGTAAAGAAAATAAACCATGTAACCAATATTACAACCTATTATGTAGGAGGGGTTATCTATGATAATACTAATACCAGTACTGTAACCTTAAAAGAAATTCCAATAGAAGGTGCTGGTCGTATCGGAGTTTATCGTGTTGTAGATAGCCAGTATACGTATGAATTGAGTGATCATCTGGGCAATGTCCGGGCTGTAATTTCGGAAACAAAATCAAGTGGCAAAGCTGATGTACTAGAATATAGCGACTATTATGCTATGGGTGGAATAGCCCGTCGGGATGGAACAGTAGGTTATCGGTATGGGTATCAGGGACAGTATGCAGAGCTTGAGCAGGAAACAGGATGGAATGCATTTGAATTGCGTATGTATGACCCAGTGATTGGTCGATGGGTTTCTCCTGATCCTTACGGACAATACGATTCTCCGTATGTTGGCATGGGTAATGATTGGCCTAATGGGACTGATCCGGATGGAGGATTCTTTGGTCCTGGCCCAGCTGTTGGTACTATTGGTAGTGGAACTGCTGCCGCTACAGGTGGAGTAGGAAGCGCTATGTTTGCTATGGGACAAGCTGTAAATTCAGGCATGTCTGCCGCAGCAAGTGTTTTGCAAGGTGCTTATAATTCTGCTTGGCATGCGGTAGGCATAGGCCCACAATACGATAATTATAGCTTTCGTCAGAAGGTGGCGCGTTTAGATGCACAATTTGCGGAGGGGGCTCGCGAACCTATGACAAAATTTGGTAGAGGCATAGCTAGTTTTAGTCCTGTAGAACATGTTATCAATATTGGGACGGGAATCCACCATGATGAGAATTTATGGGGAGAGCCTATGGAGGGATGGATTGATTATGCACATGAAGGATTAGGTGTCATTCCTTCAAGTAATGTATATGTAAAAGCTGGAAAAACTGTCATAAGCCAATCTCTTAACTTTGCAAAGAAAGCGAGAGCTCTAGGAAAATTGACATGGGCTGTAAGATATTACAAAGATCACAAAAGAAGGATGGAGGCTATTGATCATATTTGGATTAGACATAGTCATGGCTCTACCTATTCAGATGTGAGTAGATTTTCTTCAGCGTTTAAGACAAAAAACCAAATAAAGGGATTAGTGACACAAGCTTGGGTAAAAGCTGGTAAACCATTAAATACTTTTGTATATGACTTGGGAAGAGTTATAGGTACAAAGGTGGATGGCGTTACTCCAACAACAAAAATAATGGTTTATATGGAAAATGGAGCTGTTAGATCCGCTCATCCTTGGTAAAATAACTATCATATATTAACAATAAAAATAATTTTAATATGTTTTCTATCGAATTCTTTATCTCATGGGAAAATGTGAAAAATGATAAAAAGTGGGTGCCTTTTGACCAAATGGTATATACAGATCTTATTTCAGAATTTGGATACGGAAAGATTCTTATTTATCAAAATAATAAATGTATATTTTTAAAGAAAGTTGATTTATTGGGATTCGCCATAAATTTTGAAGAGAACTTGAGATTGGCGCTAAAAACAAATGATGAACTGTGGATTACTAGTATGTATGAATACTATAGACTATCTATTATAAAGAAAGGAAAGATATGCACGATTACTACTTACAATATTAATGACACTTTTCAGTTAGATATAGATTTTGATAGCTTGTTTAAGAAAGTAAAAACATTCAAGCAACATCTATTTTTAGAATTTGTTGATTTTTATCCTGAATTGCAATTATTACTTAATTTTGATGAAATGAAATCAAAATTTGGATTGTAAATGTAATCTTCTTCTCAAAGAATGCATATACAGGTAATACACGCAATAAAGTTACTATCTATACTATAGGTACTAATTTTGTCAGAAGAACATGAATTAATTGTATGGTATCAAATGTTTTGTATGTAGTATAGGATACTACTAAGTCATCCTCAATAAGTATGTGATATACCTGCTACCAGATAGCCTAAAACATGTAATCTTACTATGTTTTAGGCTATTTTCTTTCTATCTATAGCGTACAGAATCCTACTAAATATCCTATTTGTAAGTAAACTATTGTAGTATGGTTACATATTGTATACAAAATGTATTCAGAATTGAAAAGTTTATAAGCGACTCAGAGGCAAATGAACATCTATAATTCTGGTTCTTTGTTTCCAAAAATGGAAAGAAAGTAAGTATAACCGGGATTTTCCTTGGAATTAATTTGATCTGAGTATCTGCTTGCATACAACTTTTATCACATTAACCCATTTAATCATTTTAATCCAGCATTTAATTATTTTATGAACCGCTATTTTCAGATTGGTTTTTACATTCTTGTTACTGTTTCTATTGCCGTACTATATATTCTCTATTTTAAGAGAGCAAATACAGAAGTTGTGTATGTAGATTCTGCAAAATTATTAAATGGCTATCAGGCTATGGTAAATGCCCGAACCGAATATGAGCAGAAAGCCAAAGGCTGGCAAGCCAATGTAGATACACTGATGCAGGAAGTGCAGACAGCTATCAAAGAACATGAAAAACAAATTCCTTCCATGTCTGCCAAAGAACGTGATTTATCGCGTCAGGTTATTGAATCCAAGCAGCGCCAGTTAGCGCAATACCAGCAGGCTATAGCTGAGAAAGCACGCCAGGAAGATGTAAAACTTACCAAACAGGTAGTAGACCAGGTAAATGCCTTTCTGGACCGTTATGGAAAGGAACATGGATACCAGATTATTCTGGCAGCGAATCAGACAGGTAATATTGCCTATGCTCAAAAGAAACTGGATATTACAGAAGATGTATTGGCCATTATTAACCAGGAGTATTCACATAAGTAACAGGCAAAATCAATATAGAACTTTTTTTAGTTTAAAATGGACAGGGAGTGTATTCTCTTTGTCCATTTTTTTGCTGATAGTTTATACCTCTGTCTAATTAATATAGAAACAACTTTGAGTTTCAAAATACAACCATAAGTTGTAAAATAGGCTTTATTTTTTTTGTATTATCCTTTATTATAGAGGTAACTTTGTATAGAATGTTACATGTAATATTCTATCTCAAATTCATAGATGGAGATAATTGATATACTTCTCTTTTTGAGTTAGTTATGTATTTGTGATAAAGCAGACTAAAAAAATAAAAGTGGTAATGACTATGAAAATCAATACGAAGAGATTGGTGTGGATACTAAACCTGTTTCTGGGAGTGCTTACAGTGGCATGTCAGAATAAGGTTCATTCAAGAGAAGAATTACAAGGATATATCACAACACCAGAAAATGGTTTGATACAATCAAAACTGGTACAGAACATAAACGTACAGGTGAATTACCATCCTCAGGAATTACTTGTTGCCCAGGAACTTGCCGGACATACTCCTTCTGATAGCCTACTGGCTCAGTTGACAAAAAAATACGCAGACTACTACTATTTCACTGTAAACCTATCGCATGATAACAAAGAGGTGTTACATCAGGTGGGAGATATGGGTAGTTACAGTGACTTGTTACAGGTATTGGCTTTTCGTATGGGTGAATATACAGAACTGGTAAGTGCCAATAAGGATACAGTTGCACTAGCTAACTATATGTTTGATCGCACCTATGGAATGGCAACGGCTAATACGTTGTTATTGGCATTTCCTAAAAAAGATCTGCAAAATACAGAGTGGGTACAGGTAAATATGAAAGAATATGGCCTGGGTGTCGGCAATCTGCCTTTCCGCTTTCTGTTAAAAGATATTCAGGATGTACCCACACTGGATATAAAAAATATCAATCTATAATCTACCCGATCTATTTTATTATAAGACTACTCTATTAGTACCATACTATGATACCAAAGAAAAAAAGATTGGTGCGAATAATTGCTGTATTTTTGTTATTAAATATTCTACAGCAGATTATTGCACCTCTTGCAACGTATGCGCTGACAGCAGGACCTACTGCACCAGAAGCAACCAGTTTTGAGCCTATCGATACCACTGATATGGTAAATTTACAATCTGGAGACTTCAATTATAACATTCCTTTATTAGAAGTTCCAGGCCCAGAAGGAGGATATCCGCTTTCTCTTTCATACCATGCAGGGATACAACCTAACGAAGAAGCTTCATGGACAGGATTGGGTTGGACAGTCAATACAGGTGCGATAAACAGAACTGTAAATGGATATGCAGATGATCATCAAAATATGAATCATGTGGTTCATGATTTCTGGAAAGGTGGTGCAAGAACCACTTATTCTTTAGGAACCACTGTAGGAATAGGACAAACACCTGCCAGTGTATCATTCAATTTATCCGTTTCCCGTGACACATATCTGGGAAGTGGTTTAGGGTTTTCCATGGGACTAGGTGGAAAGTTTGGTTGGAAAAATATAGGAGGAAATGTCGGTGTTAAGGCAGGTTGGGATCCTTTGGGTGATTTTAGTACAAGTGCTAATGCTAGGCTGGGCGCTGCTGTACCTATTGGAAGTGCAGCTAGAAGCTCTGGCGCTCTGAGTGGAGGATTAAATGCCAGTACGAACTTTAAATCTATTAGTTATTCAGGAAGCGTTGGTTTATCTGATGCATATGGTAACAGTGTAGGAGCAAACATATCTTCTACAGGTGTAACCGTATCAGCGAATGTTGGGGGATTCGAAGGCCGTGTAAATAATCAAAACTATGGTAAAACGTCTACGACTGGCTCTGGCTTTACTATTCCTATTCCAGTAGCTTGGGGAACAATTGATGTAGGATATGATTATGAACGGTATTGGTCTGATGAAAAAGATGAAATATTAACAAATGGGACTTTATACTATCCATCGTCAAGTGTTGACTTTGATAAAAATGCTTTTGATACATATAGCATTGCAGATATAGATTCATCTATGACTAAAAATCTATCTGCTGAAAATGTGATGGGAGGAAGTTTTCCGGATTATGATAATTTTTATGTAGCTTCTCAGGGCGTTTCAGGGAGTATGAGGCCTTACTGGTTTCGGAAAAAGCTGGTGAGACAAAATAAAAAGAATGGTGATACTTATTTGCTTAAACAATATAATTACCAAACACAGACTAGTCCCGAATGGAACACCTATCAAAAGACAGGTTTTCGGTTCGATAACGATTTTTCAAATAAATTTTTATATGAAGGAGGTACATTCGTTAATTCTTCACAAACGAGTGCTCCGTTAAGTGAAGTTTATTCATCTACAAGTCCGGAAACAGGATTATATAATACAAATAGTACAAGCAGGCAAATAAATAAGTTGCCTGGCTCCAAAAATATAGAATGGTATACCAATCAGGAGATCCTAAACGGGACTGCCAAAGTAAATGGATTTATAGATACTCAAGCTCTCAATTTTACCAGAAGCACCTCAAACAGTAATCTGATTGGAGGATTCTCTATTACTAACGAAAGTGGTGTAACTTACCATTATGCCTTACCTGCTTATAGTTATGAAGAAGAGATTTATTCTGAGACTGTAAAACGTAGTGAATATAACGGAATTGGTCCAGAAGCATATAATGATCTTAAGAAACCAAATGCTTATGCTTATACCTGGTTTCTGACAGCAATTACAGGACCCGATTATGTAGATAAAGATAATAATGGTTTGGTAAGTGGGAATGACTGGGGATATTGGATACGATTTGATTACGGAAAATGGAAAAGTGATTATGCATGGAGAAATCCATCTGAAGGATTTGCTATGGATGTGGACAATCAATTCCAGAACTACTCTCAGGGAAAAAAAGAACTCTATTACTTAAATGCTGTTGTTAGTCGTTCGCATGTAGCCGTTTTTGAAAAAAGTGAACGATTAGATGGCCGTGATGCGAATTTTATAAGTAATGCATCTCTTACAGGTACCACACTCAGATTAGATAAAATCCATCTGATCAATGCCAAAGATTATGATCCTTTGTTATATGGAAGAGGAAACACTGATTTTGTTATTGATGGGAAGGATATAGCAACAGATTCACAGTTTAAGAACAAAACGCTGCGAACGCTGGTATTTGGTTATGACTATTCATTATGTCCAGGAGTTTCAAATTTCTATAGTTCTACAGGCATTCCTTCCGGGAAGTTGACTTTAAAGTCTTTGAAGACTCTTGGTAAACAAGGAGCTGACCTTATTCCATCCACAATTTTTGACTACGATATTCCGGCTGTAGAAAAACGTACAGCTACTGTCTCAGTTACCTCTATTACCAAAGTGGATGCGTTTACAACACGAGGTACACTTAGAGTACTAAGTGGAGATCAGTTTTTGCCAGGTGATATCATTGCTTTTAATGGATATCATGCTGTAATTTTTACCGGCTCCTCTGGAAATTATTCTATACAGTTTCTAAAAACAGCTCCTACAACAATAGGAGGTACATCTGTCGCTTCTACTACCAAAAATGCCCCTTATAATTTTATGTATTATGATTCCTGGGGTATGTACAAGCCGGATTATATTAGTTTGGATAATGAAAACCTGTCAAGAGCTGTAACAAATGTTTCGGCTCTGGCTGTAGATGTATGGTCGCTTCGCAACATTACCACTGCTACTGGCGCTACAATTTCTGTTAACTATGAGTCAGATTCCTATAACATGCCTGTATTAGCCAGAAAGTCAATTCTTAGAATAAAATCTATTAAGCCATTGGCTGATAACCAGATGAGAGTAACCTTCTGGGAAACAGATAAAATGTCCGAATTATTAAAGCTTGGAGGGAGCTATGGTGCTCTTGTATATGCAGCTTATAAGGCAAATGATGATAATTTCTTTTGTAATGTGGACTTGAGCGATGACAACTCGTATGAGGTTGATTGTAGTAATAACAATGTTTTTCCCTCTAGCCATATTCCCATGTTGAAAAAGACACAAGGTATGGTTCTAACGGAGTTAGGAGCTGATTATGCTGTTTTTAAAGATGGTGCATTCTATGATGATCTGACTAAAACTCAAAACTTGCTTGCAAAACCACTACCAACAGAAGGTAATTGTGGAAACAGGCCTCTTGAGCGCCCATGTATGTATATTTCCAGCGCTTTTCCTGAAGATATTTATGGTGGTTTTCTATTATCACCTACCAAAACAGAAACTAAAGGAGGTGGTATAAGAGTAACAGCCATACAACTAAAAATCGGTGATTTAAAAAAGAGTACTACGTATGATTACACAGGTATGAATTCGTTAACCTCTGGAGTCACTTCATTTGAGCCTTTTAGAGTAGTGGAACCCAAGATTCAATTGCCTGCTGGTTTTTATCATATAGCTGCAAGTAATTCCGAAGCTATATCTATCTATGGTAGAGAGCTAAGAAATAATCTGTGGGATTCGTACTCAAATATGTTGATGATTGCCAGAGAGCTTCCAGCTCCAGGTGTAATGTATGAATATGTAACTGTTGGAGAATCTGTATTACAACCTGGTTCACAAACTGCATTCGAAATTCCTGGAAAAGTAAAATATCAGGTTGAGGTATTTAAAGAAGATATGGTTCGTCGCAAAATCATAACAGATGATAAATTTAACCTGATCAATAATAATGTACAGGGAATCAAGCTGGAAGATGGTGATCATGTGAAAATGCGGAAGTTGGCACTAGAAGATTATTCTTCACGTATTGGTAGCATAAAACGTGTTATTTACTATGATAAGCAGGGGCAAAAGCTAACAGAGACTATCAATAATTATCTTTATGATGATATTAATGATAAGACCTCTGCCTATAAGGATGCGTTGGCAGGTTTTAATAATCAGGGAATTATTCAGGAGAACTTTACAGATGCTCATTTTGCCAAACAATCTTATGGTAAATATGATTTGCTAGGCACAATGACCCGGCGGGAATTTTATCCTAATATTCCTACTGGTAGTACTACTATCAATTATAAGACGGGTGTAAAAGCACAAACACAGAATCTGGCATTTGATTTCTACTCTGGAGAATTGACACGTTCTGTGTCAACAGATGGATATGGTAATCGCTTCATGTCTGTGTCTGTTCCCGCTTATACTGTCTATCCTCAGATGGGATTAAAGGTATATGATCCCGCACATCCTGAAATTACGAATCCGGGTTTGAATAAGCATATGCTTACACAAAATGCGGCTTCTTATATGTATAAAGTTGATGCAAACAATGAACCTATCGGTGTAGTGAGTGCAAGTGCTCAAACGTGGAGTAATTCGGTGAATATTGTAAATCAGTCGACACAGAATGATGTTTGGCGTAAAAAGGCTACGTATGTTTTTGTTCCCCAGGGAAGTGATGCCAGTGGTATAACACCAAACAGCCAGTTTACAACTTTCGACTTTACGAATCCTGAGATCAGTACGTTGTGGCGTAAGACAGGTGAGATAACTCTCTATGATATCTATTCAAATGCTCTTGAAGCGAGAGATATAAATAATAATGTATCTGCTACTAAACTGGGATATAATCAGACATTAGCCATCGCGTCTGGTTCTATGGCTAATTATAATGAAATAGCCTTTAGTGGTGCAGAAGATCAGGAAATTGACGGCTATTTCGGAGGAGGAGTGTTGGCTCGACTTACAGGGACAGATGCTTCAGCTGTAACTGCTGTATCTACAGTGGCTCATACAGGCAGTAAAAGTTTGCAGGTGAATGGGCAACAATCTGGTTTTGTTTATTCTTCTGCAATAGAAGAGATGAAGTTACAATCGGGTCGCAAATATGTAGCCAGAGTATGGGTACGTAATGCAATACAAAACGATCAAGCTACTCTGCCAACAAATGCCAGATTATACTACAAGATCAATGGTGAAACTCATCTTTCTGATGCACCTGTAATAACAAAACAAGCCAATGGATGGTATACCTTGACAATTCTAATACCTGTAAATGGAACGGGTACTTTAGAAGTAGGATGTTTGAATAATGGTACTACTCCTTTGTATTTTGATGATTTCCGCTTCCAACCCATGGATGGAGGACTGGCAACATATGTATATGATCCGTTTACTGGAGAACTCACTCATATTCTGGATAATAACAATATGTTTACCCGATATGAATATGACGGTATAGGAAGATTGATTCGTACCTATAGGGAAACATTCCAGTACAGTGTTGCAAAGACCAGTGAAATCAGATACAACTATGCACGCCCACAATAAGGATTAACGCCAACATCTCACTACTAAGAGATAATCTCATACAAAATCTACAAGTAATATGGCTATGGTCATTTTCTAAGAGCATAGCCATACTTCTGCACATATTTAATAAATATTTTATGTATTCTTATTATAGAAATAAGACTCGGAAGTTAAATGGACTATATCAGTGGATTATTATTTTAATTTCTCTGGTTAGTTTCCAAAAAAGTATGGCTCAAAACCCAACGGGTCCAAATCCATATGTTGAAATAAACTATGGTAGCAGCTTTTGTGTAAATGAAGAAGCCTCATTTACCTTAAGGGATCTTCCCTGTGGTAATCTTCCATTATACTGGACCATGAGAGGACTTTCATCAGGTGTTGATTATCAGGAAGTTTCAAGTGATAATGGAAAGTCTACTGCTACCACCTATCGGATAAGGTTTTTACGTGAAGTAAAGAATAAAAGTGTTGCCCAGGTAAATTGGGGGAATAGCGGTTCTTGCTCTAGTGTCACAGGTTTTTATCGGGAATCAGCTGAGTTTTTAGCATACAATGCCCCCACAGTTACATTGAGTGGCCCTACTTCAGTACAATGTCCAGGTGAAGAACTAACTTTGACTGCTACAGGAGGAGGAACTTACGTATGGAGTGGTGATGCAGAAGCTTCGGGATTTAAAACAGCTACGATTGCTGTACATCCCAAAGTTACTACTGTCTATACTGTGCAGGTGTATGGTTCTGGAGGGTGTGCAAGTTCCAAATCTATTACTGTTCAAGTACGTGTTCCTGTGGCTACTGCTGGTGTAATTACCGGAGCTTCTACCATAGAGGTTGGAGGAGGAAACAATCAGGGCGTGTTAACATTGGAGGGATATTCCGGAACTATTACCCGCTGGGAAAAGTCGGAAGATAATGGTGTAACCTGGATTGACCTTGGAAATTCAGGCCAACCTTCCTATACCTACAAAGATTTACTTACTACCACTATATATCGGGTAATAGTAACAGGAACAGACAATTGTAGTGTTGCCTCTACCAATGCAACTGTGTTGATAGAGCAACGAATGAACTGGGTTGAGACACGAACTTTCAATAAAACATTAGTAACAACAACAACTGGCTCTGGTCCGATCGATAATAATGCTCAATATTCAGCAGAACCAATTACATTACCGAAACCTCTCATTATAACAGCAAATACCACCTATGTCAGTGCACAAAAAATTACAGTACCAGCTAATAGTGGGCAGATACGAGTGGCAGGAGGAGGAAGCTTAACATTAGAGATCAAGGAGCGGCAATCGTATGGAACAGAAATCAGAGATGAATACATAACCAGTGAGAGTAGAGCCTATTTTGATTATGGTGGAAATCCGTTACAGAGTCAATCCCGGGTTATGTCTACCAAAACACCTGAACAAGATCCTGATCAGGCTGAAATAATGGTTGCTCAGCCTCTATATGGTCGCTATTATAATACTGTAGGACAAACTTTGGCTGCGCCTGTTGGCATAGGTGGATTCCGTTATATCTCTCGTTTTGCTACTTCTTCTTCTGTTCCCTATAATTATACACACTTTGATACACAGGAAGGAGGACAGGATCGGATAAATAACCCACTCCCTGTAGATGCCTCATCTCCATTAGGAAAATACTATAGTGATCAGAATGATCGTGAGCCGTATGTGGCTACCAGTTCCTATCCATTTAGCCGTACTGAAGCATATGGAGATGGTAGCGGAGAAATGAAACGTAGTGGAGGAGTAGGAGATGAATTACGTATGGGTAATGGGCATGATAGTTATTCCGGAGCCTTTCCTGTTACTACTGAGTTAGACCATTATTTACGAGTTCGTAGTATTATTCTGCCTGCTGCTCAGAACAACCCTGTTACATTTGCCAATAATGCAGTGAAACAGGTAGGGATAGATGTAAACCAGCGAGAAGGTGTTTCTTTTTCTGATAATAATGGAAAAGCAATTGCATCTTGTTTGACGGGTAGAGACTTTACGGAGCAGACTATAGTACCAAAAATTACTATCGGGGTTCCTATTTATTGGAGCAATATCACGCCTGTAGGAAACAGTACCGTTTCTATTTCCGGAAAGGGTAAGATTCAGGTTTATCAGTATGTTGTGATAAGTAATCAGGTAGCATTATCAAAGTCATATGAGGGTGCTGCTCCCTTTACATTTACGTCAATTAATGGTGGTCCCATTACTATTAGATATCAGATACGTTCAACAGAAACTTTTACTGTTCAGACTACCACAAGCACTGGTGTTATATCCAATAGTACAGCGAATTCCCCTTCTGGGAACTATACTACCAGTAGAATACATATACCTGATGCAAATGGGAATGTACCTGTAACCATCACCAACAACCTGTCAGCGAACCTCACGTATGTAGTAAAAGATCTAAAAACAGATCAGGTGGTTGATTTGTCAAATGGATTACCTTCTGGATTTTATTCTATCTCGCTGTTAAATTCTAATGGATCTCCATTCAGTCCGGAGCTACAGGATATCCCATTTGATCGAAATGGATATAATTATAATTTACAAGTTAGTTATACCTATCCTACTGCTAGCTGGAGTTATAGCTTTTATAATGATGCAGGCGAGTTAGTTGCATCCATTGCCCCGGAAGGAATAAAAGCGATTTGGCAAAATGTTCCAACTGATAAAAATAATATTCCTTTCCTTACTACTTATGAGTATGGTTTAGACGGGCATTTGGTTGCTAAAGAAGAAACGGATGAAGGTAGAACGGAATATGTTTATCGTAAAGATGGACAAATACGATTTAGTCAGAATGAGGTTCAACGAAGGGCCATTCCGAAACGCTTTAGTTATGTAAATTATGATGGTTTTGGTCGTTCAGTTGAGTCAGGTGAATTGGAACCATTCACAGATATTTCAAATATACATGATATATCTGTTTCTGTAATCGAAAGTGTAGCATCTGATGGCGGGTTAAATGAAGGGACTCGTAGAGATTGGGTTCATACCTATTTTGATGAAGCTCCTTGGCCTTTACCAACTGAGTGGAGTGATAAATATATTGTTGATTATACGTATGGTAAAGTAGCTGCTAGTGAAAATCCTAATTCCAGAACATGGTATAGTTATGATGAACAGGGGAGAATGCATTGGATGTTACAGGATATTAAGGGCTTAGGTACAAAGATGGTAGAATATACCTATGATCTGAGCGGTCATGTACTAGAAGTTGCTTATCAAAAAGGAAAATCTGATGCTTTCTATCATTACTATACCTATGATGATGACTTGCGTCTAAAAACAGTTTATACGAGTCGGGATGGACAACAACGGGATCTTCAGGCTACTTATTATTATTATCTGCATGGTCCATTAAAGCGGGTGGAATTAGCTGACAAGTTGCAAGGGATTGACTATGTCTATACTATACAAGGTTGGTTAAAAAGTATAAACCATCCGAATAAGGTTAACGACCCTGGAAAAGATGGGATTGCAAATACAGCAAATGCTGCTTTTGCTCCTGATGCTTTTGGTGTACAACTAGATTATTTCTCGGGTGATTATATACGAAGTAACACAAATATTGCATCATTTAATTCTCTTTCTACTGGAAATACCCTTCTTCAGAATCAATACAATGGCAACATCCGAACCCAGACATGGTTTAATCAGAAATCTTTATCTGCAATAGGAAGAGATGGAGAACAAATTAATAATCCTCAGAGTATTACTTATTTATATGATAAACAATATCAATTAACTGAAGCTACATTCGCACTGCCAGATTTCTCAAATAACTCATTGCAATTACTTGATAAATACCAGGAGTTTGGAATTAAATATGATTTGCATGGAAATATAAAGTTTTTGAAGCGAAGAGGCGTAGACGGAGCGATAGTTGACGATTTTACTTATAATTATTTACCAAACTCAAATCGCTTACAGAGTGTTGGAAATTATAGGAGTTACCAATATGATGAGATGGGACAAATGATCTCAGAAGTTGGTGCTGGACAAGGAAACTATGTAGAATATAATGCGAATGGACTAATAAATGCTGTTTACAGTGATGAAGTAAAGTCTCAGCTGAAAGCAACTTTTAGCTACACGGCTGGTGGTGAACGCTATAAGAAAGTTGATTTTGAAAATGGAAACATTTTATATTCTGTCTATGGAAGCAGTGGACTGTTGGCAACATATTTAATAGAGAATGGGGTTGCTGTTGTAAAAGATTTTCCAATTTATGGATTAAAGCCGATAGGCACTTATTCGGAAGAGAGTGAAAAGTTTACTTATGAATTAAGCAATCATACTGGAACTGTTCTAGGGTCTATTAGCAGAACCAAAGAAAGTGGTTTAGCAGATGTATTGTCTTATAGTGATTTTACTGCTTTAGGATTACCCGCTGAGGCTGGGGGAGAGGAAAACCAAAGTTATGGATACCAAGGAGCGTATAGTGGGAAGGATACACAATTGGGTTGGAATACATTCGAATTGCGTATGTATGATAGTCGTATCGGAAGATGGTTGTCTATTGACCCCCAACAGCAATACTGGTCTCCGTATGTGAGTATGGGGAATAACTGGCCAAATAGAGTGGATCCCACTGGTGGAGAGGATGATTGGCATTTAGAAAATGGTGTATTAAAAGCAGATAAAGGGGATACTCCATATTCTTTGTACCTATACTTCAAAAACCAAGGAAAGAATTACAGTTATGAGCAAGTCCATGACTATGTAAATGATCTATCCCACTGGGATGGAAATATGACTGCGGGTGATCTTCAATTTATGAGATATGGAGATCATAGCCTTGATATTATACCTCTAGCTGATAACTATCTACAATTTGCAGGAGCTTATGTTAATGTAGCGGGTAATACTGTTTTAGATTATCTTGGAGATAATATAGAAGGACTTAAGTCTTTAGGAACTGCTCAAGGATGGAAAAATCTAGGTAATGCTCTGGCTACAGGCGTTCGCTATATTACCATGACGGATAGTGAGCTACATAAAAAGATAGATTATAAGATTGCGGATGCTGTTGAACATTATTCAAAAAGTTTCCCTAAAAAAACAACACCGGAAAAAGTACGTGATGTTGTATATGGTGCGTCTACAATCGGGGATGCTGTCTTTGGAAGTAAAGCAACTGGTTTAGCAAAAAAAGCTGCATTGTCAACAAAAGTGGGTCAAAAGGCTGCATCAGGCCTTTCTGCCGTAAATAAAACTGTTTCCAACTTTGCCACCGAAAAAATACAGGCAATAACCAGATCAGTCGGATATACTGCACGAAATGGATATCCTGTATATGTAAAGGGGATTAGCTTTAAACAGAGTATTTTTGCAGAACGTATCAAAGGATATACAACACTCTTAGATGAATTATTCAAGAGTGGTGTTGATGAAAAGTTTCTACAGGACTTTCAAAATGCATCAGAATCCTTTTTTAAAGCTTTAAATGAAGATCTTAGTCTATTAGATGTCTGGAAAAGCTTAGATGGTGGAGGTTTTTCTAATCTCAAAAAAAGCACAGAATTTATTACTAATAAAGGAGTATTGAATGATCTAAGTAAATTAACTGATGATACCAGAAAGTCGATTCTTCGGACACTTGATGGGGATGCCGACTTATTAGCTGAAATAAATAAAAATCCAAGCATATCAAAAGCATGGGTACAACATAAAGTGGAGGCTGCTGTAACTTCAGAACAGCTTGCTAAAGCAAGCGAGGCAATAAGTCAAATAGAAAATGCAACTACTAAGCAGAAAGCGTTGGACTTGCTTACAGAAAGTGCCAAAAAACAACAATTTATAGAAAGAAATATTTTATCTAAAAGTTTTGATGAGAATGTGGTAGGTGAATTATTAAAAGAGACATTTGGTGAAGACAATATAGCAGCTCAAGTTCACCTTTGGGTAATAGATAATAAGTCGGGATTAGGTACAAAGATGATTGCTGATTTTTTTGTCAGACTTCCAGATGGATCTTTTGCGATATTTGATTCAAAATATCATGCTTCAGCAGAAGTCTTTAGTGCTGCAAATAGCCTAACAGATAATCAAGCAAAAGTTCTAAATCTATTGCAAACAGGAGGAGTACGGTCTATTGAAATCCGATCTCCAAATTTACCAGCATCCTTCAATCTTCCTTATACTACTAAATTACCAAATCCAGGTAAAACGGATTTTGTGCTGGCCAAAAGTGTAAAAGGTCAACAGCAAGTTGAAAGCTTTATGGATTTATTTAAAGCTAATTAAGAATGTATATACAAATTGTAATAAAACTTCCATACTTATCAGTGTCAGGTATTTAGATAATAATACCTGACACTGATAAGTATGGAAGTTTTAATTATATTGGAACCTAGGGAAAACGGAGTTTTTAATTTTTTAGATACTATTTTATCAGAGAGAAGGAATTATATGTGAGTTTACTAGTTTAAATTAGAGCAAACTAGCTGTCATACAACTATTTTCCAAAAAGAGAAACATTCTATTAATTGTGCAACTAAATTTAAGAATGGGAAAATCATTTAGTTTAAGTGTTTATTCTCAAAAGAACTTGTCCTTTACTACCTATTAGCGTTCTATTAAACTTCAGCACTTAGAAAGATTACTGTTGATAAAATTTTATAAGTTTGTAAAATCAAGATTTGATAGATTTAAATTATGCTATTTATCAAACTTTTAATCAATAGGTATTTTATTTTGAATTACTCACTCGAATATGTATCAACAACTCAAAACACAGTTTTTAGAAATAATAACCCCATTTTTGGCAGGTTATGGATTTAACTTTGAAAAAAGTTTATCCTCTCATAAGGTTAAATTCTATTCACATATAAAAGAAAATAATACGAACCGTATCAGATTTGAGATGAGAGAGTCTGTGGATCTTTATATAGACATTAATGCTATCATTATCAATGAAGAAGTAGGACAGATACGAAAAAAGTTTAAAGAAGGAGTCGATCTTGGCAACAATTATTTTACAGTTGCGGCGTCTATAAGTAAAATAATACCTCCGACTCATATACTATATAGGCTAAAACCCTATTGTATTTCTGCAGATGTAAGATTTCCCTTGTCTAAAACAGTTTCAGAGATTGAGCAATTATTCATTGAAGTAATATTTCCTTTTTTTGATCAATATCAAACCATTCCTGATCTAGATAAATGGTTTAACCAGCCAATTTTAGATGGTACTTATGACTTTTTTCGTAGTGCTACATGGAATGATTCAATACAAGGACTTATTGTCGCTAAACTCAATCACAACCCTCAATACGAAAGATTATATCAGTTGTGGTTAAAGAATATACATCCAGATAAGAAACAGGAAATTGATATGATAAAAGCTGTGAAAATCTTTTTAGATGGATTGAAGGTCTAAGAGCTATCAAAGCTTATGCAAAGCATATTACATAAATAAATTTTGAGTTTATTTATGTAATATGCTAGTTAAAAGCAAAGTGGTTTTTAAGAATATAAAGCTGTTTTTTGAAATTAGATTATTATAAGGTAGCATGCAAATTCAAATTTAGACTCTTTGCAAAATTTTGAAGAAAGTATAATAATATAGATTTGAGCTTGATACTAAGCTATCTATCCAATATTCGTACTCAACTGGAACAAAGGCAAATACATCGCTACCAGAATCACTCCCACAATTAAACCCAGAAAGATAATAATCATCGGTTCGAGGGCACTGCTCAGCAAGGAGCTACGGTGCTCTACCTCTTCGTTATTCTGAACAGCCAGCTTGTCAAAGAAGAAATCGAGCTGGTTTACCTCTTCGCCTACCTTAAGCAGGGCTATCATTTTGGCATCGTAAATCGAAAAGCGGGACAAGCTTTTGTGAAACAGCTCCCCTTGCAGGATGTCTTTTTCTACCTGTTCCAGGGAAGTCGCTATTGGATAAAAGTTGATCATCTTACGTACCAACCCTATCGCCTGCAGCAAGGGCACCCGTGCTCCAATCAGCAAGGCAAAGGAGGAACACAAACGGGCCAGGTATACTCTCCGTACAATTTCACCTACAATCGGTAGTTTCAGAATGAGTCGGGTGCTGTGGCGCTGAAACCATTCCTTCTGCTTGTTCATACGCACAAAGGCCACAATCAGGGCAATGAGCACCAGCAATGTCCATCCATAGGATTCCAGCGCTTTGGACAGTTTGATGATCTGGGCTGTCAGGTAAGGGAGTTCGCCGCCAAACCGTTTGAACACATCCGAGAACATAGGTACGATAAAGCGAAGCATAAACCCTACCGCTCCTACAGAAGTAGACAATACAATGATAGGATAGGAGAGCGCCTGCATCATTTGCCGGCGTTGCTTCAGCTTTTTGGTATAATAGGCCGCCAGTTCGGTAAGTACCTGTGTCAGCTTGCCTGTTTCTTCCCCAATCTGCAAACTATAAAACTCATACGCTGAGAAATGTTCTGTCTGCCGCACCGCTTCCGAGACACTGGCCCCACTGATGATGCTTTCCCGGATGGTGCGTATCAGGTCTTTTAGCTTAGCTTTGCTTTGCTGATCTTCCAACAGCTCCAGCGATCCCTTGATATCCACCCCAGCCGATAGCAACACCGATAGTTCCAGGTAAAACGATTCCTTAAACTTATCGTTGATCGGGCTAAAAAGGGTAATATCTTTTTTGAGAAAGGCCAATGGGTCCTTCTCTTCTGAATTTTTCGCTCCAGTCTGGTTTTGAGGCAATGCCAGTTTGCTTATATCTAATCCTGCCATGAAGGTATATACTTAATAGGATTGTGTCTGTTGTTCGAGTTTCCAGAGAGTCTGGTAATCATAGGACTTCTGAAAGTGAAACAAATAGGTTTCTCCATTCACCAGTCCTTTAAAGAATAATTCATCTGCAGGGTCAGTAGCTCGTACCAGATTCTTTCCCTGCCAGTGACAGATCAGCGAATCAGGACGCATATAAAACGTATCTATTACCGTTTGCTGCGTACGAATAATTACCGTATCCCGAAACGCATATTCGGTGGCTGTTCTGGGTTGAGTCGTGTATGCATCTTGTTTGTAGGTTACGGTTAGTCGGTTTGCATTCCAGTACAAGCCTTCTGCCTGTTCGATATCTTTATGCAACGTATTCTCCAGCAAACTGATCTGAGTTTGTCGTTTGGCCTGAGCAAAAAACAGATGGTAGCGGTGTTCAATGGCTGCCATCGCTGCATACACAATGACCAGAAGCAAGGCGCTCACAGCCATCACCGTCACCATCTCACTAATGGTAAAGGCTGGGAGAGTAGTTTCCATGACTCTTCTGTTCGTTGACTTATTTGGTAGCAATGGCATGATCCAGATAAATGATTTCCTGATGTATATAGGCTTTCTGCTTAGGGATAGTAAGCAAGCCTGTTCCTGTATAGGTTGAGGAACTGGCTAGAGACTCATCTGCTTCCGGTATTGGGGTAAAGGTTAGCGTTAACAGGAGCAGATTCGGCGTGTTCTGGTACATGGTTATCTCTCGTGTTACCGTTCCTTCCGGAAATGCCAACTGCGTATTCCGGTAATCCGACTGTTGTTTGGTTTGCTGGGCATAATGGATCAGCCATAGCTGCCATCGCTGCCCCTGAATCGTGATACCCGAACGGGTCACCTGCATATATAACAACAAAGCGGCTCCGGTTACCAGAGTTAGTACTACCATCGCTACGGTAAGCTCTACCATCGAAGAAGCTTTGAGACGTTTGGTCAACTGTAAACAGGTTTTAGATAGCCAGTTAAGTTTCGTTGTGTGTGTCATACGTTTAAAAGCTGGTTCGTTACTCAGTCCAGCCACATCAGAATACGAGTAGGGGCTTTACTGAGTAAGGGACTTGTTAGAAACACCTTAGGTCGTTTGTCTACATTGATCTCTGTATTCATCAGGTAGTTTTCGTAAAGGGCAGAAGGCGTTCTGAGAAACAGTCGCCTGCTTACCAATGTACCATGGAGTATGCCTTTGAATTCTATTAATCCATCACAATACACATAGCCTCGTAGTAAACAATCCGGTTCAATGTCTAGCCGATCTTTGAAAGCTTCCAGGGTAGAAAGATTTTTAGTGGGATTATTGACTATAACCAATCCTTCTATCACAGATTTCTCGTCTATTCGCATGTAACATCCCTTGGTGCTGCTTACACAAACTGCACTCGGGTAGGTAAGCTGTACATTGTTTTCAATCTCTACTGTATCCTGTGCCAGCACCTGTATCTGTCCTTTAAACCCCGAACGAATAATAACCCGCCGGGCTACAATCAACACATTTTCAAGCTGGGCAGAGGAGGAAAGCACCAGCGTCTGACTGGTATGTAAAATAATATTTCCTTTTAATCGGCCTGACAACTGAATGTTTTCCGGACTGGTATATACCAAAGGAGCTTCCAGAAATGAATGCTGATATGGAGAACGAAGCTGCTGAATAGGACGGACCTGCGGAGAGGCTGCTATGGCCGTATAAAAGGCAAAACGTTCCTGGTATTCATTCGCCAGATCTGGCAGTTGGGCAGTGCTTTTTCGTTGCTGAGCAGGTTCCGGAATCTCTCCACTGAATCCTCTGCCATCTATATACGAAGTTCGGATGCCTGCCTCCGGCAAATAACAAATCCCCTTGATCTGTGTATCTCCTGTCAGGGTGAGGGGACGTTTTTCGTCTGTTAGATAGAGAGCTGCTTTTGCGATAGAGTCTGGCAAGCTAGCCAGTAGAGCCGCCTGCTGTTCATGATGACGTCCCCGAAAGGCTCTGACAGCCGCAAGGGTATATACTCCCCACGGTTTGCGGGTGAGTTCCACACTATCGTTTCCTTTCTGAAAAAGGTCAAACTGCACAGGGGTATTCAGTGGAAACGAGTTACTTCCTTGCAGAATCTGAATGCCTGAGTGTACATTTCGTACCAATTCTTCCTGAATCCGATCTCTGGATAGAAGCAGATTACGGTAATAGACAATGCCTACCAGTGCACTACACAAAAGCGTGATGATGGTACTGACAAAAAGTACTGTTGGCAACATTCCTGCTTGTAACTGTACCCGTAGTAATCGCATGTTTACACACTTTATGGTTGCTACCCGGTTGTAGTATCCGGTTTTTTCCGGCTTTTCTTCTCTTTGGGTTCTTTATTTTTCTTCTCTGTCTTCGGTTTTTTAGCAGACTTTTGCTTTTTTTCAACAGGCTGAGAAGAATCTGTCTTTTTCTTCTTCCAGAAAAGGAGTTTTTCTGTCCACTTTTTCTTTTCAGAAACCGATTGCTCTTTTGCCGCCTTTTTCTTCGCTTTCAGCTCTGCTTTTTTCGCCTTTCGTTCTGCCTTCTTTGCCTTTTTGCGTAGCTTACGGGCAGATTCTTTCTTTTTCTTAGGCACAATTAGTTTGCCCTTCTTGTATTTTTCAACAACGACAGAATCAGGGTTGGCTGTTGGATAGATTCTTCTGCGACCATGTAAAAAACCATGTTTTAATGTGCCTTCTTCCTGTATCGCTCCCTCCGGACTATATAGTACATATTTTCCATGCTGGAGTCCATGTTTCCAGTTTTCTGTTTTTTGCAGTGTGCCATCTGCATACCAGTATTTCCAGAAATCTACCTTCAAGCCATAGGATAGCTGCCCTTGTGCCAGCAGGTCTTTTTTATGATTAAAAAGCTGGTATTTTCCATGAACAAGCTTGCCACTATATCCACCCTGGGTCTGTTTAAGACTACCACTGGTATACCAATGATAGGTACGTTGCAGATCTGCTTTTTGCCTGGCAGAGGGTGCTGCAATTGTAAAGTTTTCTACACTGTCCCCATGAGAAATCGTGATATGCTGCGTATTAATCGCATCTCGGTTTAACGAACGCAAAGACTGGCCCTGGGTAACTTTGAAAACAAGGAAGAAACCTGCCAGTAGTATCAGACGATATATATAAATAGTTGAAAATGAGAGATGCACAAGGATTAAATAAAGTAATGCGTATTCCTGTAAAGGTATTGGGTTATCTGTAATCTATTTATGATAGATTGAGTTTGTTTCTTACAAAGAAAGAAAATGATTTGTTTTGGGATTTTTAGCTTTTAACTCTTTTAAAAGGTCTTTCGCTTGTATCATGGCTGTAAATTACCAATTTAGATAAGCTCCCAATACAATCTTTCCTTATAGTCAAAAAGAGGAATTAAAAAAGTCTGGAGAGTAGTTCTGTACTTGCTATCCCTAATTTCATGAATAACATCTAAGATATACACCAGTGACATATAATTGTCACTGGTGTAATTTTTTGTTGAATCTTAAACTAGTATAATTAGTATAGTTAGACACTAAGATTTACTGTTGTACAGTGTCATCTGTCTGGGTTGCCATATTGATAGTGGATGCAGGAGAGGCATTGTTAATTATATTTACTTTCTTTTTAAATACATTTCCTCCTGACCAGTTATTTGTTTCTCCTCCTGTTTTTTCAAATGTAATAGGATCTATAAATGTAGACCCTGCTACATCTGTTATATTAACTGCTTTAATCGTGCCACTACTTTGTGTACCTGTACTTCTAACAGTGCTTTTATTAATAAGGATGTTGTTAGTAGCAGTCAAGGTATATCCATTCAGATCAATTCCACTGCCTTCCGTAAGTGCAAAAGTTGAAACTGTAAGACTGGAAGGTAGTTGAGGACAAACCGTACATGTATTTACTATTACAGTACCTGCTGTGGTAGGTATATTACTTTGTTCCCAGTTTTGTGTGTCATTCCACTGATTCGTAACTGCATTGCTCTTCCATACATAGGTAGGACCTCCCAAACCAATAGTATAATACCCGCTAACAAGTGATTTACCAGCCTGATTACCATTTTGAATCGAAAAAACCAAACGGTTGCTTGCATCCAACGTGGGTATCAATGCTGCTCCCTGACTGTTAGTGACTACAGTAAAGTTTCCTGTAGTTGCAGAACGATATAACAAACGATAATTAGCAGAGGATGTACTTAAATTTGCTGGTATTGATAATCCTGCTTGTATGA
Source organism: Xanthocytophaga agilis (assembly GCF_030068605.1). Classification (NCBI taxonomy): domain Bacteria; kingdom Pseudomonadati; phylum Bacteroidota; class Cytophagia; order Cytophagales; family Rhodocytophagaceae; genus Xanthocytophaga; species Xanthocytophaga agilis. Next base: position 88,295 of record NZ_JASJOU010000003.1, on the reverse strand, counting down.
AGTCGAAGCTTAATGTGGCATTAATCTCTCCATTTTTCTGTAAATACCAGCTACGTTGCCAGCGATTGGATATTTCTATAGGTAGATCTGTCGTAATAATGGAATTGGTGGTAATATTATGTCCTGAAAAAAGAAATTCATTGGATGCATTCAGTGATCCGTTAACTTCTGCTAATTCTGACAATATCAATCCGCTTCCACTGGATGCCCGTTTATGTCGGTCGGCTCCATCAATAGTGCCAATCCCTTGCACATCATAGTTGTAAGAAACATCAGGAGCATTATAAAAATCACTGGTAGCAGGAATTGTCAGGTTATATTTAGCAGCCAGATAGTTTTCAACAATAATGCGTTGAGTGGGTGTTAGTGCTTGGCTAAAAGCTATTATCTCAGCAATATCTCCATTCAATGGCCATGCATAATCGCCAGATGCATTAGCAGCTCCTATACGTACCAATTGATTAGTATAGTTGGCCATTAAAAATCCTTTGGTACTACTAGCCAATGGATTTCCATTGATAAATCCTTTGGTTGTAGTAGAATTAGAAGTTTCTATATTTTGCATAGTTGCCATTAGCCAGCTTCCCTGGCTTATACTTCCTGCAGTAGTCGTTCCATCTGTTGGAACTCCCGGATAATTTCCATTCACCCATGAACTCATCGTTGCATTTAAGGCGGTTGGGTACCCATAAAGCCATATACCAGAATGATACCCAATTGCAATAAAAATAGATTGTGCAGTGTTGGTTGTATTATTTAATGCCCCCGAATTAGTCCGTGCAATGGTAAAAATAGTATTGCTGTTGCTCATCAGTGTTCCAATGTTATTTCCACTGATTTCCAGATACTGATAGGCATTGGAGCGGTCAAAATGAATTACAGGTCGGCTATTAAGGCTATTGCTTTGATAGGTAGGTTTATTATTGGTACTGGATTGTAAGGCATGACGGTTATTGCCTGATCGGTCAGTGAAACTGGAAATGACACTACCATTACTAGTAACAGGCAGCTTAGATGCATCCAGCCATAAAGCATTGGTTAGCGAACTACCTACCCCACCTGGACCTGTAAAATCCAATGATCCTGTTACTTTCCCTAAGGTATAATAGCCGGTAGGTAGATTTGGATAGACAAAAGTCAATTCATCGCCATTCTCTAATACAGGAACAAGAGGTTGATTTGAACTATTTACAACTTCAAATGGGCTATTTGGATTTGCCCGATACAATAAACGAAACTCGGATGTAATAGCTGCCAGATTGCCAGGCGCAGTAATCTCTCCATCGCTGAAATCGAAGCCTATCTTAACATTTACAGATCCGTTTGCCTGAATATACCAATTACGATCCCATCTATCTGCTATGGGAATAGATGTATTGGTATGAACCAGTGTATTCGTAGTACTATTATGACCAGCTAACACAAACTCATTACTGGTATTCAATGTATTATCTAACTCACTCAACGTTAATCCTTTTCCATTTCTGGCAATGGGATTTTTTTCAGAGCCATCAATAGTGCCAATCCCTTGCACATCATAGTTGTAAGAAACATCAGGGGCATTATAAAAATCACTGGTAGCAGGAATTGTCAGGTTATATTTAGCAGCCAGATAGTTTTCAACAATAATGCGTTGAGTGGGTGTTAGTGCTTGGCTAAAAGCTATTATCTCAGCAATATCTCCATTCAATGGCCATGCATAATCGCCAGATGCATTAGCAGCTCCTATACGTACCAATTGATTGGTATAATCAGTCAATGGATACGTAGATGTATTAGTTCCACCTGGGGTTCCATTAAAAAAGGCACCACCTATTGTGTTAGTTGATGTTTCTTCGTTTCTTACTGTTGCCAGAAACCAATCCCCTTGATTGATAGAATATGAAAAACCGTATGCTGTTACAGGTGCAGGGTTTAAGTTCATATTTCCCCCAAGCCAATTGGTACAAAATATATTAGTAGCATTCGGATATCCATAGACTTCAATTCCTGAATGAGACCCCACTGCTGTAAAGATAGATTGATAATTGCCAATGTTATTTGCATTGTTATTAATACCACCAGAATTAGCTTTTGCTACTGCAAATATTGTATTGCTATTACTCATTACAGTACCAATATTGTTTCCACTGATTTGCAAATACTGATAGGCATTGGAACGGTCAAAATGAATTACAGGTCGGCCATTCAGAGCATTTGTTAGATAGGTAGGCTGGTTAGCGCCATTACTTTGCAGGGCGTGTCGGTTGTTTCCCGAAAAATCACTCCACTGAGATAGTTTGGCACCATTGGTTAATATACTCAGTTTAGTGGCATCCAGCCACAACGCATTGGTGCTGGTGTTTCCCACTCCTCCTGGGCCAGTTTGGGCATGAGTAGTTGGAAAGAATAAAAGGGCGCAAAACAAGCCTAGACATATAAGCCTTACTGAAGTTGAAAAATGAAAATTACTTATAATTCCTGAACGGTGGTGAAACTGTAAGATTAGTTGATAAAAAGACATAAAATTATGTGTTGTGGGATAATAGTTGTGCCTGAACTTATCAAGCGGTTTGTACTTTATCTTAATTCTAAAATTTCTTTAGATGTAACATTTGTAACAGAAATAATTGTTGCTGTCTGAGTAATTTCTATCAGATTGAAAGATGGCATAATAAGATAAAAACTTGTAAGTTGTTTATAATGAATATCTTAGTCTGGGAGTGATAGGAGAGTGTACGTAATTCATACAAATAGAAAAAGAGAAAGTCTGAGATAGTTTATCTTAGTAAAACAGATGAAGTGCAAGTGGAACAGAGGTTTAGTTCTGTGTTGCAATTACTATTATCTTAGTGTGTTATAAGGAGAGTGTGGGATATAGAAGTATTTAGTAGTAGACAGCACCATACATCTGTTGGAATCTCTTTAAACAAAAAATCCTCTAACATGCATTACCTGCATATCAGAGGATATGTATATTTACTCACAAAAATATAGCTCCTTATATCAACGTATCCAGAAACGCTTCTGCTTCGGCAAATGTCGGAAACTGCCGTACGGGCATCTGGCTGGACTTGGCTACCTTGCTCAATTGAAAGGCTGTTACAAAGTCCTTAGGGGCAACTTCTGCCGTATGTCGCAGACCATTTTCTGTAAGCAGCTCCTGTGCCTGTTTATGAATGCCTAATACCTCTGCCGGGTGAGTGAGCATAGTAGTCAGGTCAGTTAACAATGTAAAGTTAGGCTTTAGTAATGCCAGTGTCTTGCGCCAGTCGGATATATAATTGGCGACAGACTCCGGGTTTCTCCAATATCCGAGTACTTTCAGATATACTCTGTTCTTTGTTTCGTCTATGGCGATTTCGTACTGTGGTGTTTTTACTATCTCTTTCATAGGATGCTGGTGTATTCTGAAAATACAAAGTGTGCTATTCAAAATGATGCTACAAAGAAATTAAAAACATATGTAATTAGTCAATTGCTTCAAAATGAAAAACTTACAATATTATGGATAAGTCGTAATTTATATGTGCTGCTTGGTGCCTCAAGTCTGTATACACACATAATCGCCCTACCTGTTTCAGAATAAATGTTCAGGACAAAGAATAGAAATTCTACAAAACAGCAAATAATAGGAAACATATGTTGCAGATGCATATCTGCAACATATGAAAAGCGTAAAGTGCTGACAAGGCCCGTAAATGAAGGTTTTTCACCTTTATTGCTATCTGGGATCAGGTAAAAATAAACGTACTGCTCATGTGTTGATTTCTTGTTTATACCACTACCAATTGATTCTAAAATTATACATTTTGTGTTGTATCCGGAATATTTATGCAAGAAGGAGTTTTTTGTATCCTATAGAAAAGGTACATAGGTTCTGTTGTCTGAGCGAAACCAAAAGCATGAAAAGTAGCAAAAGTGTTTTCACTTCTTGTACTTCTTTAAGTTGAATCATACATGTGTCCGCCTTTTTTCCTAGGTAAATCTGCTCTATATTCCTCATTGCTACTAGTGTTAAAGTTCGTAGACATACAAAGCTGATTCATAGGACATTTTTTTCGATTTGTCTTTTTTCTGGCAATTTACCATTTACTTGACCCTCTGATTGGGTATCTAAGAATAGATAACACTGCTAAAAGAAATATCACTTTAGGTATAATTGCTGCATGTTATGTTTTTACTTTGCCAGCTAATGATATGATAATTTCCAGGAATCCTGACCAGGATGCAAGTCTTCTGCAAACTGCTGCTGCTTATTCTTCATTGGATATCAGTTCTATGGATAAGAATTTTGAAGAAATACTCCAGCTTGTGTCTTTAATATGTGGGGTGCCGATTGTGTTGATGATAACGATAGAGGGCGAGAAACAGTGGGTGAAGGCAGAAAAGGGATTGAATTTGTCTGAATTACCCTATGAAATACCTTTCTGTACCCAATTGATTCGTCAGGAAGGATTGTTTCTAACCAATGACATAAAAAAAGAAAAGCTTTTGTGTGGCAACCATCTGCTTAAAAATGATTCCCATATTTGTTTTTATGCAGACATCCCTCTGGTTGATTCTGAAAAACATCAGATAGGTTCTTTATGCATCATGGATTATGAAGAACATGCCATTATTGAAGAGCAGGAAATGATATTACAGGTGCTGGCCGGACAGATTGTAAAAAAGCTGGAACTGAAACAACGTAACGAAAGTCTGATAGCACTGCTGGATCAGGCACATGAACAGGCACAGAAGATCTACCATTTGCATGAAATCAATAGCCGTATTCTGTCCGTTATTTCCCATGATCTGCGTAGCCCGTTAAACCTGATCAGTGGTATGCTTTCGCTTTTGTCGGAAGAGGAACGTATAGAAGACGATCTCAAATCTATCATAGACAAAACATCCCGCATGCTCTATATCACAGACCAGATGCTAACTAGTCTGGTACAGTGGGGATTTGCCCAGCAGGAAGGAAACGAAGTTACAAAAGTTATCTTTACCCTGTGGGAACTGGTCGACAAGGTACGTCAGGAACAGCTGCCTATGGCTGAAGCCAAGGACAACCAGATTACAAACCGGGTAGATAAGAAAATACAGATACAGGCTGATAAAGAGATGATCCGATTTGTGTTGCGTAACCTGGTAGGCAATGCCAATAAGTTTACAGACTCAGGAGAGATCACCATTCTGGCCAGTCAACTGGAGGCCGCTGTACAGATAGAGGTAACAGATACTGGAAAAGGAATGAGTCAGGAGTTTATGGAGGGTGTATTTGAGCGGCATCAGACCAGCCGCGGGACGCAAGGCGAGAAGGGACTGGGATTTGGCCTGATGATGTGCCGGGCATTTATTGAAGAACACAATGGGCGTATTGAGGTAAAAAGTGAGGTAGGGAAAGGAAGCATCTTCTCGATTTTTATTCCACAGGAGATATAGCTATATGCCTTAAAGATACACTAGGATGAATTTAGAACGTATTAGTTGTAGTATAACTAATAGTGTGCACATACAAGGCCTCCTTTCTAAGGAGGTCTTTGTATTGTAAGCCTGCTATATTTTCTGAAAGTAGTGTCAATAGGATACTTATTGCATTGGAGGTAGAATTGAGTACCTTTGCGCACTAAATTCTTTTTGTCTCTGCTGCCGTTCTGTCATAAACTGTGGCACCAATCCTATACAAGCCCATGCATATAATTCCCGCCATAGACCTGATAGATGGCAAATGTGTTCGCCTTACACAAGGTGATTATTCTCAGAAGAAAGAATACAACTCAAACCCGCTGGAAGTAGCACAGATGTTTGCCGATGCCGGACTGAAACGGTTGCACCTGGTAGACCTGGACGGGGCAAAACAAAAGCGTTTGGTAAACCATAAGGTGCTGGAAAAGCTAGCAACCCATACTTCCCTGCATATCGATTTTGGCGGAGGGATTCAATCAGATGAGGATATACGCATTGCCTTTGAAAGCGGTGCCCAACAGGTGACAGGAGGCAGCATTGCTATTCGTAAACCCGAATTGTTTGAAAGTTGGTTAAAGCAGCATGGCAATGAGAAAATTATTCTGGGCGCTGATGCCAAAAACGAACGTATTGCTGTAAGTGGATGGGAAGAGACTACCGAAGTATGGATCTATGATTTTCTGGAAGAGTACTCACGCAAAGGAGTCAAATATGTGATCAGCACTGACGTAGCCAAAGATGGGCTGCTACAAGGCCCTTCCTTTGAGCTATATAAAAATATCCAGGACAAGACACCTGAGCTGAAACTAGTTGCCAGTGGCGGGGTTAGTAACATAGGGGATGTGGAAAGATTGGCAGAAATGAATATTTTTGGGGTGATTATAGGAAAAGCCATTTATGAAGGAACGATTCAGCTTGCTGACTTGTCCAGAATGGCAAACGCCTAATGTATGTCTCATTTTTTTCTATTCCGCTTATGCCTTCTTTTGATATTGTTAGCAAAATTGATGGTCAGACTCTGGACAACTCGATTAATACTGCCAAGAAAGAGATCCTGAACCGCTATGACTTCCATGGCTCTAAATCTGAAATAGAGCTGGATAAAAAGGAAAATACGATTCAGGTACTGACCGAAAACGAAATGCGTATGAAAGCTATTCAGGATGCCATTATGGTACGGATGGCTAAACAGGGACTTGATCCGAAATCGCTGGATATGGGTGAGTTGGAAGCCGCTTCCGGAAATATGGTGAGACGAAAGATTCAGGTGAGACAGGGGATTGATAAGGATACTGCCCGGAAGATTGTAAAGATTATCAAAGACAGTGGCTTAAAAGTACAGCCAGCCCAGATGGATGATCAAATCCGGGTCACCGCCAAAAAGATAGATGATCTTCAGGCGGTAATAGCAAAACTCCGCGCGTCAGACATTGGCCTGCCGTTACAGTTTGTAAATATGAAGTCCTGATATATGAACTTGATAGCCCAGAAATGGGCTATTTTTTTGTCTTTACAGATTTTGTGAACCTTTGTTGGTACAAGCAGCTTCCTGCAGTTGGTGATTGTCTTTTTTATTTCTCTTGCTAATGGGTGAATGGGTTCTAACCCTGTTTTTTTAATGCCCATAACCTATCTCTCCTTGCGGCTTCTTCATTTTTTGCTTGCTCAAAAAAGTAACCAAATTCTCATTTGGTGCCCTGTTTTTTAGGCCGGCAAAGAAAGTACAGGTGGTAGGAAGTGAAATGTTCCGGGCAATATCCCTTTCTTGATACCCTTCCATCTCAATTCTGTAGAACAACTATAAAAGAAAAACCCTGCATATAGGCAGGGCTTAGATGTATGTAAGGGTTTGTTAGAAGACTTAGTAAGCTTTCCGAAGGGCATCATCAATGTTGATGAGGTCCAGGTAAGGCTGTAAACATTGCAAAGAACTGAATGGCAATACCTTCACTACTTCTTCGCGAATCGTATCATACCACACCTCTACATAGAAACCGCGAAGATACAACAAAGAAACCCTCCGGCTAAAAAAATACCGTTCACATAAAATTGTTCCTTCTGAGTTTAACTGTTGTAGCTGTTTGAGCAGAGGAAGCCGCTGATACTCCATCAAGTCTTTGAATATTTTCGTGCTGCGCATGGGTCAAAAAATTACAAATGTAAGTTTTACTTCAAATAACCAAAAAAAAACACAAGCGAACAATAGTTTAAGCGTATTTTTTTATTTTTTCTGCTAACTCCTGTGTAAGTTCGGTAGCCATTCTAAATCATTACTGCCTGTGCTTTTGAATATTAATACCTTTTCATACGCATTTAGTAAACAGGAAGAGGAAAAAAATCTGGTTACCTTTTATTTTGTACTTTCGCACCACAAAGAAAAACGATGTACCTAACAGGTATTATCTTTCAATTTTCTTGTTGTTACGCTTGTGTTGACGTCTAATCATCTACCGGAAGTTTTTTTGTCCCGAATGCAGGCTACCCTCGGTTCGGAGTATGTTTCTTTTGTGAGTGCTTTGGAAAAAGAGCCACCTGTCAGTATTCGGTTAAACCCTCAGAAAGGTCTTCACTCTACAGCTACGTATTCCGCTGTACCCTGGACTGAAAGGGGGCTATATATTCCACAGCGTCCTGTGTTTGCGCTGGACCCACGCTGGCATGCAGGAGCTTATTATGTACAGGAGGCTAGTTCGATGTTTCTGGAGCAAGCCTGGAAGACTATTGCCGGGTCACTGGATGCAAAACCTGTTGTGCTGGATTTATGTGCAGCACCGGGAGGGAAAAGCACCCATCTGGCTTCGTTATTGCCTCAGGGTAGTTTGCTGGTTTCCAATGAAGTGATTCGTTCACGGGCACAGATCCTGACAGAAAATAGTACTAAGTGGGGAAGAGGCAATATCATTGTGACCAATAGCGATCCTCAGGATTTTGGAGATCTGGAAAGTTTTTTTGATGTAATTGTAATCGATGCACCCTGTTCAGGTGAAGGAATGTTCCGCAAAGACCCGGATGCTGTAAAAGAATGGTCAGAGGCCAATATACAACTATGTGCTGAGCGGCAACACCGGATTCTGGCAGATGTGTGGAATGCGCTGAAACCAGATGGCTTTCTTATCTATAGTACCTGTACCTACAATGCAAATGAAAACGAACAGGTACTACAGTGGTTAACAGAGAACTATGAGGTAAAAGGAGTGGAGGTAGTAGTTCCGGATCAATGGAATATTACGGTTTCCAGTACCCGTGATATCAATGGCTATCGCTTTTATCCACATCAGACAGAAGGAGAGGGGTTGTTTATGGCAGTTTTGCAGAAAACAGAAGGACAGGAAAGAAGCTTTCGGAAACCTAAGAAGCCTACCTGGCTGAAAGCCCCACGGAAAGAGGTAGAGATAGTGTCCGGATGGATTCAGGAACGAGATGACTGGGAATGGCTACGCTGGCAGGAAAAAATGGTGATTCTACCCGCAGGTATGTATGACCATGCCGAACAACTGGCACAACATACACGTATTGTCTATGCCGGAGTAGATGTGGCCGAAATCATCAGAGATCAGACAAACCCATTGCCAGCTCTGGCCTTGTTTGATGATATGAATCCGCGTCATTTTGCTGTCGAAGAAGTAGATCTGGAAAAGGCCTTACGCTTCCTGAAGAAAGAGGATATTGCGCTGGAAACCGGGAAAGGCTGGAAACTGATTGTTTATCAGAATATTCCACTGGGATGGGTAAAACAGATCGGACACCGCGCCAATAACTACTTCCCCAATGAATGGCGTTTACGAATGGATTGGCGGGAGGTTGAGAAGTTACTGACCAATCCTATAACTTTTCTGGAAATATGAACTTGGATATACCTTGGCTTAAAGTAACAGTTCTTATTGTATTTATAATGAGCATAGCCTGCAAAAACACATATAAAGAGCAGGAAGCAGCTAACTTGACACCTGTTTTAGGTTTGCAAGAAAGGGATACAATGCAATCAGTAAAGATAAGTTTGCATGAAGCATATAAACAGAATATATATGAAGACAAAGATGGGCGTTTCTGTAGGTACAAATTCATCTCAGATACCACTGCCTTACTGGAGTGGGGAGATTGTACATTTCAAAAGATTCGCCCTGATACAATCTATATGGAATACCACCCTCCTCATTTAGAAAGTGTTTCTTCTGATTTTATTACTCTTAATTATAGTTGTGGCAGTCCTTGCTGGGGAATGATTGTTTTGCCCTTTGATAAAAAAGAATCATCCGCTAATTATATGTATGACTATTTCTATGATAAATCCACCAACCTGATAGGGTATTTTGCCTACGAGAATAAGGAGACTAAATTTGTGATTCAAAATATCAAGACGAAAAAGAAAAAGGTCATTAAACTATATCCAGAATGTGACTCAGCTTTTGGTGGGGATTGCATTGACTTTGTTAATTTTACAAATAGAAGGCTAACTTTTTACTGGAAGACACCCTATACTTTTGCTGATTCAATTAGCACAAGTAAATATATTAGTCAGAGAATAGATTTTTAAGCGAAATGATAAAACGATATTGGCTTTATGGAATGCTGCTTATCTGTTACGGGGTAAAGGCGCAGACAAACCTGCCTTTGGCTCAGAAGTTAGTGAAAGCGTATCCTGCTTATCTGAAAGAAGTAGATGGTAACTATATTGTTTGGAAAGATGGCACTCGTATGCTATGGGACGATGGCAAAACGAAAACGTTTAACCAAGCCTTGAACAATCCCGATCTGGAAGACCAGATAGCACAGCCGTATACACCAGGCGAAAAATACACTATACCAACTGTAGATCAAGACCCTGGCCGTATCCGGTATGAACCGTTTTTTCTAAAGATGTATGGTGGTTCCAAAGAAGAAGTAGAGAAAAACCTGGTAGAGATCGACTGGCTGCCAAAAACTTCCCGTACAAAACTAAAGGTAACAAAGGTAAATGGAGTGGCTGAAAAGCTACAGGCTATTTCCAAAGAGTTGGAGGCTCTTCCGGATTTACACAAATACCTGATTGATCCGGGTGGCACATTCAGTTGGCGAAAAATTGCGGCCACTACCCGTATGAGTAATCATAGCTATGCCATTGCTATCGATATCAATGTAAAACACTCCAACTACTGGCAATGGGAAGTAAAAGACTCTACTGCCAAAATTCAATACAAGAACCGGATTCCCATGGAAATCGTGAAGATCTTTGAAAAATATGATTTTATCTGGGGTGGAAAATGGTATCATTATGATACAATGCACTTTGAGTATCGACCGGAGTTATTTTAACACCTATCCTATACAACCCTTACTCCACTGATGATCACAGAATCCATTTTTAGCACCTGGCCATGGATCGTTTGCTCAGGTTCGGGGATTTCATGGATGGAAATGGCTGCAAACCCATTTTGGGACAACAACTCTCTGACTTCTTCCGGAGAATACAAGTGAAAGCCAAAAGAGACAAAGGGGAGATGTTGCATGACTTCTTTGCTGCGTATGGCTATTAACAACTTGCCACCGGGTTGTAATACCCTTCGTATCTCTGCCAGTACCTTCGGTGGATCTTGCCAGAAGTACAGTGTATTGACAGTAAATGCTTTGGTGAACAGGTTATCAGCCAGGGGCAATGCCATTGCATCTCCCAGCAGAAACTGAGCCTGACCTGTTTCTACAAATGATTGATTGACCTGAATGGCTTCCTGAATCATAGTTTCTGAGAAATCACATCCTGTATACCGGATGCCCGGTGCACTCCCAAACAGGTATTTACAAAAAAGTCCATTACCCATACCTATTTCCAGAATAGTATCATTTGACTCAGGGGTTACTAATCTGATGCAGGAGAGATTCATGATTTCGTTGGTATGATTCATCTTCTCTCCAACTTGTTTGCCCAATTCGCCTTCTGGTTTGTGTAATTGTTCTGCGACTTCTTTAAAATCCATAGATGTTGTTATGTGTTTTGTTGTAAGTAAGAGTGTTATGCTCGTATACTAACTAAACCTGTGCCAGTGCTGCCTGAATCAGATTTTTCACCATCTGTTTGAGGGCGGCAATAGTATATGAATCTGTAACTTCACCAGTCGAGGATAATTTTTGTGCAACAGACCCGATCATCAGGGAAGATCCTTCTACCAGATGGGCATCCATGACTGTCAATGTCAGAGTCAGGGAGGCAAACGCTTTGTCTCCACCCATAAATGAGGGTGAGGCACTGATTACAGAAGTAGGTTTTTTCATAAGTTCTCCTGAAGAGACAATCCAGTCGAGTGCATTTTTTAGCGATCCTGGTACACCATACGCATATTCTGGGGTACAAAGAATCACTGCATCTGCCATTTTGAGTTCATGACGTAGCTGGATAACACTTTCTACTACCTGCTCGTCATCAAGGTCCGGATTAAAATGAGGCAGATCTGCTAAACTTTCATAGAGGATAAATGTGCTATCTGAAGGAAATAATGTTCTCGTGAACTGCAAAATAGCTTTGTTGGAAGAGTTTTTACGCAGACTTCCAGGTATAGCAAGTATTCGCATTGGGATAGTGGTTTGGTTTGTATTGTTGGGCTAACTGCTTCCATTGGAAAACAGTTCATTCTGGCAGGACTATAAAAAACAGAGTGAAGGTATCAGCGAATTTGTGGTGAGAAAAATCATCTTTTTTTGTGAGGAGTAAATTCGCAAAGCTGAGGAATATATAGCATATTTGAGTATACCACAAGCCTTTGTACCATGAAAACAATCATCATCCCTACCGACTTCAGTACCGTTGCTGAAAATGCGATGAGTTTTGTCAATGCCATTGCCAGTCGCAAACAGACACGGGTTGTTTTAGTACATACCTATCATCTGCCTGTTATTGCCGCTCCTGAAGCAGGATACGCACAAGCTGCCTCACTAGACTATATGGAAGAGGAATTGGAAATAAAGCTTAAGGAGACATGTACAAAGCTCCGGCATAATTATCCCAATGTAACCTATGAAGCAAAAGTGCTGAATGGTTTTCTGGTTGATGTGCTGCCAAACCTGGCTAAAGAGATGAATGCGGATCTGATTATTATGGGAACAGACGGGGCATATGGTTTAAAACAGGTGTTACTGGGGACTAATAGTGTGGAAGTGCTGACAGAAGCCACTTGTCCTGTTTTGATTATTCCGGCAGAAGCTCATTTCAGAGGGATAGAACAAATTGTGTTTGCAACGGATCTGTGGGAAGAACCTTCTCCAGATATACTGATGGTTGTGGAAATAGCCCGGATGTTTAAGGCGGAAATTTCATTTGTCTATATTCCTGTCAATGGAACGAAGGAACTTTCAGATGAGGACTGGAAGAATTTTTATCAGCAATTAAACTACGATAAGATTTCGTTTCATATACAGCAGGGAAGAAATATTGAAGAAGGCATACGATCCTTTACAGAAAAAATGGCAGCAGATATTGTTGTGATGATAAACTATCGACGTACATTCTGGGATCAACTTTTTACGACTAGCCAGACCAAACAAATGGCTTATCATACCAAGGTGCCACTATTAGTGTTACATGCCTGAAGTGAATACGCTAAAACCGACGAAGATACAAATATCATTTTATCTGAGATACTGCATTTGTCGGTTTTAGCTATAGACAAGAAAGCTACTTACGCCTTCTTGAAGGGAGAGTCCTTTTCTTTTGCCATAACATTGTAGACAATCTTATCCATCCAACCTGGAAACCACTTATTCAGAAAAACAGTAAGTTTACCCTGTCTGGTAAGAATAAGATATTTTTTACGTTTCTGAACTGCCTTTAGAATATGTTCCGCACATTCTTCCGCACTCATCATCTTTTCCTCTTCTCTCGGTGACTCTCCCTGTACAGAACCATCACTGGTAAGTGCCGTATTGCGGATATTTGATGCCGTAAAGCCTGGACTGGCAGTGAGCACATGAACACCTTTGTGCAGCATTTCAGTGCGTAAAACTTCCAGAAATCCATTTACCGCAAACTTGGAGGCTGAATAGCCTGCACGAGCTGGCAACCCTCTGAACCCTGCAATAGAAGAGATGCCTACTACAGAGCCTTTACTTTTTAACAGATAAGGTAAACAATATTTGGTAGCATATACCGTTCCGTAAAAGTTGATGTCCATTACTTTTCGGATTACATCCAGGTCTACATCTTCAAAGAGCGAACGCATGGAAATCCCAGCGTTGTTAATCAGTACATCAATCTGACCATATTTACGTATCGTTTCGTCGACCATACGCTGATTGTCTTTTTCAATGCTTACATCTGCAACAATGGGAAAGTTTTCAATTCCTTGTGAGGAAAGTAGACGGGACGTTTCCTGTAGGTTGGTTTCATTGCGACCTGTGATAACGATCTTAGCGCCGGCACGGCCAAATATTTCTGCTAGTGCTTTGCCTATCCCGGAAGAAGCACCTGTGATGATGACAACTTTGTTTTTCATACTGCAAATCTATCATTTGTATTTCAATTCTTATACTATGTTATACAGGGTTTATATACCACAAAATTGAACTATTAAAGTATGTTATAGTATTCTGGCTGATTGGTACTATTTTAATACAAGGTATTGACCATTCATACGGATTTTGCTGGAAGAGAAAAGTAATTTGGTATATTCCAGCCTGATTTGACATGTTACTTATAAACTATATACGGGTAATTTAGTATGCATCTTGAAACACTAGCTATTCAGAGTACGCACTTTCCGGATGAAAATGCGGCTGCGGTTTCAGCACCTATTTATCTCTCTACCACTTTTGAGCGGGGAGAGGATGGTTCTTATCCTAAAAATTATGTGTATTCACGGGTAAATAATCCTAACCGTCAATTGCTCGAGAACAGTATGGCAACACTGGAAGGAGGGACACATGGATTTGCCTTTGCTTCAGGGTTGGCTGGTATTGCGGCTGCGCTCCAGATTTTACAAGCTGGCGATCATGTCATTCTGGGCGATGACGCATATTTTGCTGCTGGTGTTTTGATGACTGAGGTTTTTGGTCCGTGGGGATTGACGATCACTCGTGTGGATATGACTGATTTGTCGGCGGTTCGAAATGCATTTCAGGCTAATACAAAACTACTCTGGCTGGAAACTCCTTCTAATCCATTACTAAAGATAACCGACATTGCGGCTCTGGCAGAAATATCCCATCAGCATGGGGCATTGTGTGCAGTTGATAATACCTGGGCAACTTCTGTGCTGCAGCGCCCACTGGAACTGGGAGCTGATATAGTACATTATTCTACTACCAAATACTTCGGAGGACATAGTGATGTGCTGGGTGGTGCGCTGATTGTAAAAGATACACAACTGGCTGAGCGGCTTAAAAAAGTACAATCGCTGGGTGGGGCTGTGCCTTCTCCTTTTGAATGCTGGCTAATAACCAGAGGGATCAAAACCATGCCATTACGGGTGAAAGCCCAGTCTGAAAGTGCTTTTACGTTAGCCAGATTTCTAAGTGCTTATCCAAAGGTAGAGCAAGTTCACTATCCGGGTCTGGAAACCCATGCAGGACATGAAATTGCCAAACGTCAGATGAAAAGTGGATTTGGAGGAATGCTTTCCTTTCAGGTAAAAGGAGGTAGTGCAGAGGCTTTGAAGGTAGCTAATCATACCCGGCTTTTTATACAGGCTACCAGCCTGGGAGGGGTAGAGAGTCTGATAGAACATCGCAGGTCTGTAGAAGGTGCTGCCAGCACGTCTCCTGAAAATCTGCTAAGAGTGTCTGTTGGGCTAGAGCATCCGGATGATCTGATTGAAGATCTCAAGCAGGCGCTTGAAGCCTGAAAATAGGCAAAGAGTCTATGACCTGTCGCTTTGTCAGATGGGTGTGTCCGGAAATCACGGATAAATACGCTTTTATCTGGGTTAAACCCGAGTTTGGCAGAGACATCGGAAAAGTTACAAAAGGGCTTATTAATTGTATATACATAGAATGTTTATACAACATTGAACCGAAGATGACGAATATGAAAACGCTTATAAATGGCTTACACCATGTAACTGCATTTGCCAGTAGTGCACAAAAAAATGTGGATTTTTATGTAGGTATTCTGGGATTGAGGCTGGTAAAGAAAACCATCAATTTTGATGCACCAGAAGTGTATCATTTGTATTACGGAGATGAGATAGGTCATGCGGGCACTATTATGACTTTCTTTCCATACAATGGTATGGTACGTGGTAGAAAAGGAGCTCATCAGCTGACATATACTTCTTTCTCTATTCCGGACAATGCGCTGGATTTCTGGATGAATCGCCTGAGTCAATTTGATATCACATTTGAGAAGCCTGCCAGTCGTTTTGATGAGACGTATATTCGGTTTGAAGATCCGGACGGAACAGGCATAGAGCTGGTAGTAGCTAAAAATGATACCCGGCCCGGATGGTCAAATGGTAGTATTCCATTAGATAAATCGATCAGAGGCTTTCATACAGTAACATTGCATGAAAACCAGGCTGATAAAACAGTGGCATTACTTACCGAAACCATGCAGCATCAGCTGGTTGTGCAGGAGGGGAATAGAATACGGTTGGAAGCTGGAAAAGGAGGGTCTGGTAATTTGGTAGATATATTGTTTAGCCCAACAGATCTGAAAGGTTTACAGGGAGCAGGAACTGTACACCATGTGGCATTCAGTACAGATAACGAAGCCACTCAACTGGAATTCAGAGAAAAACTTCTTGCAGCAAATATACATCCTACTACGGTTCAGGACAGAAACTATTTCCGGTCTATCTATTTCCGTGAGCCCGGTGGTGTGTTATTTGAAGTGGCCACCAATGTACCAGGCTTTGCAGTAGATGAGGACGTGACGGCTTTAGGGCAACACTTGAAGCTGCCGGAGTGGTATGAGCCCAGACGCTCAGAAATTGAGAAACATCTGGACCCAATAGAGAACAAAGCTTATTCCTGAAAATATAAACAGAGGTTTACTGGTAAAGAGCAGGCAACCATATTGACTGTTGTTTGTTGTGGATGCACAGAAACAAAGCCTTCCATTCCAGTGTTTTTCTTCTGAAGATAGCTACAGATGGCATTGCGTTTTCGCAGTGATAAACGAATATACATTTTTATATATGTTATCAGAAATGCGTTTCTGATGATATACTCTCTTATTTCAAATTATAGTACTATGATTCATCAAACCAAAAACTATCTGAAAAGTGGGGCTTCATTATTGGATGCAGAAAAAGTAATGATTATGATACACGGACGTGGGTCTACTGCACAGAATATTATGAGTTTATCCTCTTATTTTTCACAGCCTCATATGAGTTTTCTGGCTCCACAGGCAACGGATAATACCTGGTATCCCTATTCCTTTCTGATGCCCATTGAACAAAATGAACCTTACCTGTCTTCAGCTCTGGAGTCTGTAGGTGGGATTGTAGAACAGGCACTGGCAAACGGAATTCGTTCGGAAAATATTTACTTGCTTGGATTCTCACAGGGAGCCTGTCTGGCACTGGAGTTTGTAGCACGTAATGCCCGTCAGTATGGCGGTGTATTCGGATTGAGTGGAGGATTGATCGGTCCTTCTGGAACACCCAGAGACTATACAGGCTCTTTGGAGGGCACACCTATATTTCTGGGATGCAGTGATGTGGATTCACATATTCCAAAAGACAGAGTACTGGAAAGTGCGGAGGTATTTGAGAGAATGGGAGCACAGGTGACTACCAAGCTGTATCCGAATATGCCTCATACTATTATTGAAGATGAAATCAAAATTGTGAATACTATTCTGAATTCAAGCAATGCTGTAAAGCCTACAGTGTAGGCAACCGATGCATTGACTTGTGAGAAACAGGTGTTGGAAACTTTTTTATAGGGTTCAGAGTTCGTAGTTCTATATCATAGTCATAGAACTATGAATTCTGACACCTTTCTGACCTATAGAACATGAACTTAACCATTGTATCTGCCAGTACCCGTATTGGCAGACAATCACATCGGGTAGCACTGGGACTGAAGAACTATTTTGCACAATTCAGCCATGTGAACCTGACTATTGCTGATCTGGCAGATTATCCTATTCCCTTGTTTGAAGAGGTAGCTCAGCGACATCCCAATCCGCAACCTTCCGTTATTGAATTGGGTAAGATACTTCATCAGTCAGATGCTTTTTTGTTTGTGACACCTGAATACAATGGAAGTTATACACCTGCTCTGAAAAACATGGTGGACACCTACAACAAAACAGAGTTTGCAAGGAAGGCTATTGGCATTGTCACAGTCACTACCGGCGGTTTAGGCGGGATGCGGGCTGCTATGCAGATGCAACAATTAATACCTGCTTTGTTCGCTATTGCAGCTCCACATATGTTACTGGTTCCTCATATGACACAGAAGTTCGATGAAGAAGGAAATCTGATAGACGAACATTATCTGAAAAATCTGGATCATTTTGCAAAGGAGTTTTTGTGGCTTGCAGAGGCTGTATACGAGAAAAAACAGAAAGAACACCTTCATACGAATTAACTTCCCTTATAGATGATAGTTATAGTACAAGAGCTCCAGTGATGATACCACGATTCATCACTGGAGCTCTTGTATTTTTATATGAATCTTTTTGAATTGGTGGCTTTTAGCAGGATGTATACTTTCTGAAACCAAAATACATCATACTGAATATATAGGATACTTTAACCGAAGAAAAGCTCAAATGGGATAGTCTAAAATAAACTTATCTCTATATTTACGGGCAAAAATTTAACCAGATCATATGAATAAAGACATTTTGCAAAATCGTTTTGAAGTAATTTGTGGCTTGGTACTGGCGATATTTGCCTCTATACTGGCCGTTGTTCAGATTGGGTCAGGACAGGCAGGTGGAGATGAGTTAAAAGCTATCAATGAAAAGTCCTCTGCCTATCAATGGTACCAGTCTAAGAGTATTAAAGAAAGTTTGCTGGAAGGTCAGATTGGATTGCTGGAAACATTGTTGAAGTCAAATTCCATTCAGGGTAAGGATACAGCTGCCTTATATGAGAATATTCATAAAATGCAGCAGAAGATAGCACGTTATGAAAAGGAGAAAGATGAAATACTCCGGGGTTCTTTAGAAGTAGGAGAAGCCAACTGGGTACAGGAGAAAGACGGAAAAATGGGAAAAATTACAGGGGCACAAGAATGGGAAAAGCTGGCCGATAAGGCTGGCTATATTGGCGATCAGTTTGACCTGGCTTCGTTGTTTTTACAGTTATGTCTGGTAATGGGTGGGGTGGCACTGGTGATTCACAAACCAACTACCAAGTGGACCTTCTTTGGACTAATGATTGCCCTGGGTGCATTAGGAACATTGCTTTCTATCTATATTTATACAATATCCTGATTTCCGGAAAATCAAACAGACAGGAGCTGTTATTTTTTAATGCTCAACACCAGCTCCTATCTGTTTTAGCCCCAACTATGACGCCATAGCCTGAAATTTTCCGCATGTACAGAGTCATTTAGCCGTTTGATCCAGTTAGATTCTTTTCTGGGATTATCATAATCTGTGATTGTAAAGACAAGGATCATATTCTGGAACCAGTTTTCCTTTCTCATTTCTTCCAGTACAGATACTACCGTCTCAAATACATTTTCCCGAAAACGGGGAAAGCTTTCTGTATACGTTTTGCCTAGCACTGTATTTCGCAGTAGCGCAGACAGTTGATTAAAGTCTTCTGTCGCAAGGTTTCCTTCGTTTTTCCATTCTGCCGGACTCCACTGATAATACTCTGTATTGTCCGGATCTTCTGCTTGTTGTTTTTGCAAATACGAGAGTGTATTGACCGCTGGTGAAAGCGTAAGCACCCCTTCATCTGAGTACAACGCAAAGGCACATACTTCACCAGTATATTGTCTGGTAGCTTCTATCAATGCGTTTTGAGTTGCTTCTTTTACTTGTTGTCTGAATAAATTAAAGTCAAACGGTTGCATGAAAAAAATTAACTATACTAGAAAATGTGCGATGGATAAAAATACAACAAATTGTGTTCACACGTGTAGCCAAAGGTAGATTGACATGACTACTAAAAGTCGCAAAGTAATGAAAAATAGAATGCAAAAAATGAGTGCTACAGACTTTATGTTTTATTAAACTATTCTATTCCTAAATGTGTGTTGGGTATGAGATGCTTAGATAAACTTTACGCATTTTGTACATTACCTCCAGGTCTCTGGTAAGCGATAGGAAGATTGGTTATTACTTACACACAAAAGTTGTCTGGTACCATTCTGTAAACAGAACATACAAGACAACCTACTAAAGAGCTTCATTATTGAATTACCTGTAGTACTTCATTGTGACGTCGAAGATGTATTTTGGTCAATAAAAGCACCACGTAAGACCGATAGGAAAAAATAGTTAAAATGAAGAATGTTGTTTGAGTGATACCGAAAGCTGAATAGTAAATAGATTTATTCATACCTGCAACTAATTGACTATCAAAAAGTAGTATGTAATATTATTGTCAATTAGAAACTCTGTTCCGATCTATTGTACTATAATATTGAATCATTCACAAAGTCTGAATGAACCAGGCTTTATCAGATAACGTCTTTCGTTTTAGCTTATGTTATCTTTACTTTTAATGTAAACTCCTAAAAACTGACCATGCATAGTGGAAAGATGTAGGCTACTCTAAAATATTTAAAAAATCAGCAAACCTCAGGTGGGAGTAAAAGCAGTATCAGTTGTCATACAGGCAAAACAAACAAAGAGATTTATTTTAGCTAAACAGAAGACCATGAGGTGTGTATACTTTTTTATTTTCCTTTTACTAGTGGGAGTAACAACACAGGTTTTAGGACAATCCGTGAGTACAGGTGGCATACAACGCTGTATTACAATGGAACGCTTGAAGCAGAAGTTTGCCCTGGATGCTAAGTTTAAATTGCAGTTTGAGCAAAATACACAAAAATTTAATCAGGATGTTCGGAAGGGTTCTTATCGGTTGTCATCTGCGCGAACAGGAAGTGGAACCAGTAATGCGAAAACGGTGTATTCTATACCGGTTGTTTTTCACATTGTGATGTCTAATCCCAATCAGGTGACAGATGCTCAGATTCAGAAACAACTGGATATATTAAATGCCGACTTCGCTGGTGCAAATGCTGACTCTACAAGTATACCTTCCTATTTTAAGCCCTTATTTGGAAAATCCGGAATACAGTTCAGTTTGGCTCAGCGTACGGCAACAGGAGATCCAACAACCGGAATTAACCGGGTGACAACTACCAAAAGTTCGTTCTCTTATACTGCCAATGACGTCAAATATACCTCCAGTAGAGGTGCTGATAGCTGGGACCCTGATAAATACCTTAATGTGTGGATTTGTGCAATCACTGCAACGAGTAGTGGTAGTATACTGGGATACGCGACTTTTCCAGGTGATATGCCAGCCGCTGAGCAAGGTGTTGTGATTGATTACAGAACATTACCTGGTGGATCATATACAGATTATAATAGCGGCAGAACCCTGACTCATGAAACCGGACACTACTTTAATCTGTATCATATCTGGGGAGATGATGATGGCGCTTGTTCCGGATCGGATTATGTAGAAGATACACCGAATCAGGCAGATGCTTCCAGTGGATGTTATTCAGGAGTAAAAACAGATAACTGTACTTCTTCAGGAAATGGCATTATGTACCAGAATTATATGGATTATAGCGATGATGCCTGTCTGGTAATGTTTACTGATGCTCAGGTGACTAGAATGGAAGCAGCTTTGGTTGCCTACCGATCATCATTATTGACATCTGATGGAGCACAGATTGCTGTTGTTACCACCAATAATGCTGAACTAAAATCGATTGATAATCCGGAAGGTCGATTGTGTAGTGACTCTTTTACGCCATCCATTACCATTCGTAATCGAGGAAGCCAGACGCTTACTTCCTTGACTATCACTACAAAAATAGATGACGCTGTAGTGTCTACCTATAACTGGACAGGTTCTTTGGCTAAAGCGAATACAACCAGTATTTCGCTGGCGGCAGTTACCATGTCAGAAGGAGATCATACGGTAACTATCCGTATTTCTTCCCCAAATGGAAAAACGGATGAGGAAACAAGTAATGATGTCTTGAGTGAAACCTATCAATATTATGCGCCAGTATCCACAATCAGCGAGGGGTTTGAAGGAAGTACATTTCCGCCAGTTGGATGGAGCATTATAAATAATGATGGTGGGATTACATGGGAAAAAGTAACTGGCATTGCCAGAACAGGTAACGCCAGTGTGAAAATCAACAATTTTGATTATAGCAGTAATGATGAAACTGACGATCTGATATTACCTGTATTAACTATCGCCGAGGTAGATTCAGCTTACTTATCGTTCTATGTTGCAGCGGCTACTTATACTTCTGTTAGCAGTACTTCCAGAAGTATTGTATGGGATACATTGCAGGTACTGGTAAGTACAGATTGTGGAAAGACGTATACCAGTCTGTACAAGAAGTATGGTAGTAGCCTGGTGACACGAACGACTGCCACAACAGATGCATTTGAACCAACCGCCAGTGAATGGCGTAAAGATTCTGTAAATCTGGGAGATTATATTGGCGCTGGTGAGTTGTGGATTGCGTTCCGGAATACAACAGAATATGAAAATAATATTTATCTGGATGATGTAAACTTGAGAACGGTCACAATCAATAAAAATCTGAAGGAAAAAGGGTTTCTTGTAGTGCCTAATCCTACGGATGGCAATGTTGATGTTCAGTTTTATCCACAACCAGAAGGGTTGCAGCGTATTCAGATTCTGAATGGACTTGGTCAGAAAATAGCTGAAACAAGTATTTCGAGTAGTACACCAGCCAATGCTTATACATTTGATATCAGTCAATATGCATCAGGGGTATACATTGTGCGGGCAGTGTTCTCAGATCATGTGTCTGTGAAGAAGATTGTGAAGTATTAGCCTTTTGTATAAAAACAGCCCTGTATGCAATAATGTATACAGGGCTGTTTGATTTTTCATTTCTCAGTGTGACCAGCTGCCAAATTTTCCCATTCGGTAGTCATTGTACGCTTCCATAATTTCCTGTTGCGTATTCATCACAAAAGGGCCTTGTGCTATTACTGGTTCTCCTATTGGCTCTGCATGTCCAAGAAGCAATATACTATCTTCCTGTGCCTGGATAGTAAGTTGTTCTGCATCATGATTGAATTCAACTAAAGTGTGCATTGCGGCTTTTTGTCCATTCACTATAAACTGACCTCTGATTACATAGAAAAAGATAGTGTGAGAGGCTGGGATCGATACTGAATACTGACTTCCCGCTTTATATTCCATTGTACATAAAGAAACATCAATAAGCGAGTCAAATGCACCTTTGTGACCTTCCCATGTACCCGATACCAGATGGGATACAATATTTCCATTATCATGAATAATGGTAGGGATCTCATCTTTTTGCAGGCCTTTGTAGAATGGTTCTGTCATCTTCAGGCGGGAAGGGAGATTAAGCCATAACTGTAAAATCTCCAGATTACCTCCATTCTTTTTAAACTCTGTAGAGGATACTTCTGCATGGATCAGGCCTCGTCCGGCTGTCATCCATTGTACACCTCCGGCTGTGATTACACTTTCGTATCCGCCGGAATCCTTATGCATGATATCGCCATCTATGATAAACGTTACCGTTTCCATTCCTCTGTGTGGGTGGGGACCAAACGGAAGCCCTCGATTATTGGCTGGATATACCTGTGGTCCGTGATGATTTAGAAACAGAAATGGATCTATCTGCTGGAGTGTTCGGGAAGGTAAAGGGGAATAAGTAATTAAATCCGCAATAGGGGAGTACGTTGCTGTATGAATCTGTTTGATGGTTCTCATAAAGGTGTATTTAGTTCTGTTATTGCTAAGTCAGAGTGAAAGAAAATAGTTTCCAGAAGCAGGAAACTACTGACTATATATTTTTTTACATGGATGTTTACAATGGATAAGATGAGATTATTAATCGATGCGTCATTTATTTGTAGTTTTTCTACAAATTTTTATCTGTTTTTACATTATAACTCATATGAATAATTCTACCATGCTCAGTCTAAGAAGTATACCTATTATTTTATTTATTATTTTTTCAATACATATTCAGGCACAAAGCTTGTTTAATCCTGGAAAGATAGTAACATCCAAAGGTGATACAGTATCCGTTCTGATCAAAGATAGACCTGATAAACTGAACTCATCAGAATGTATTGTGAAAACTTCCTCTGGAGAAAAAGCTATTGTATATACCCCAGTAGATATTCGGGCTTATATTCTGGAAAGTGGAAAAATTTATGTATCCAGAACGATAGGCAATGCGGAATCCAAAGATTCTATTCATGTATTTCTGCAAAAGCTGGTAGGAGGAGAGATTAATCTTTACTTCTGGAGAGGTAGTCAGGGTAAAGATCGCTATTTCGCAGAAGTTTTGCCTGATGGGATGCTGGAGCTGGAAGGACAAAAGGATACCTACATCAACGGACAGCGATATCAGGCAGATGGAAAATACCAGAAACAGTTAAATTCCATTATGACCAAATGTGTAATAGATCAGGGAGCATTAGCGGAGCTGCGATATATTCGTACTGATATGACAAAGTTTGTAGTAAAGTATAACAAGTGCAGTGAGATCCGGAATCAGACCTATCAGTATCAGGAACCCAAAGGAAAACATTTTTGGGGTGTTAGGATAGGAACAAATATTGGAAATGTAAATTTAGTGGCTGGAGATGCTGCTATAAAAGGTGTTCCGCTATCACCTATGCCCATGGTTTCTGTATTTGGATCGTTTCAACTGGTTGATATGGATAGAAGGTTGTATCTGCAACCGGAACTTCAGTTTGTAATGATGAAGATTGAGAATTTTACACAGGCAAAGCCTAAGGTTGATATAGGAGAGATTCGTAATAATCTGATTTACATTCCAGTTACTGTAAAGTATGATCTGCTGAGAGGGGCTATTACTCCTTATGTTTACGCTGGAGCTGGAGTAAGCCTTAATTTTTCTTCCGAAATGAAAATTAACTATATGTATAGGCGTCTCAATGAAGAGAGTCTGAATCGAAAGCTTGGGGCTCAGGTGATATTGGGTGCCGGATTAAAATGGAAACGCCCACACAGAGAGTATGCATTGGATTATCGTATGTATGAGACTTCACTTCATGCTACCAACAGTACATATGACGTCTATCTCTATTCAAACAATCTCACTTTTTCGGTGGCACTGGAAAAAAAACGTAAATAATCTGATAGTACAAGAACGCCCTTTATGTAAGTACATAAAGGGCGTTAGCTATGTTAACTAGCAGTTTTTTCCTCTGCTGATTTTACATTATCCTCAGCATGTCGGTCGATCAGCTTATTAAGTGGATCGATGCCTGCTTTGGATGGTTCTTCTGAAACTGTAATCACAAAGGTGTTTTCTTTTTTATTAACCTTGTGTTTTTTCAGATAAATGAGTTTATCCTTACCCTTCTCATCCTTGTGGTAGACACCAACATCTATCCAGTCGTTTATCGCGATATTTTTCTCATTACCCGTACTATCTGCCCGAAGTTTTTCGGCCAATACTGTTAATGTAACCTCATACTGCTTGTCAGCTTTCTTCTGATAGGTTACAGTCTGCGCTTTATTTTCAAATAGTGTAATGGTTTCGAACATATCTGTGATGATATATTTCAAGGAGTCGGGCGTTTGCTCTTTAAAATAGCCCAGTAAGTCTCTGCTGGTAGGATAGCGCTTTTGTTTGGATTCGGGACCCGGATACTGCCAGTCGTTAAGGAAGTTGTGCAATGCCAGATTTACCTTATCTTCTCCAATATAATCCTGTAGTGCAAACATCACGAGGGATCCTTTCTGATAATGAATGTATCCTTGTCGTTCTACATCTACCAGAGGCTGTTCCTTTTTACGTTCAGCGGATCGACCTCTCAAATACCGGTTTAATTCATATTTTAGGAATTTCTGCATCTGTTCCTGTGAGTAGGTCTGTTTCAACACCATAAGGGCAGAATACTGCGCCTGTGTTTCTGATAGCATTGCATTTCCTTTGACATTCGCTTCCGGAACCTGGTGCCCCCACCACTGATGCCCTACTTCATGAGCTGTAACATAGTATGGCATGTCCAGATCTTCTTCCGGATCTTTGATACGCTGGATATAGCCAATGCCTTCAGAGAAAGGAACTGTGTTCGCAAAGGACTGGGCAAATTCTGCATATTTAGGAAACTCCATAATGCGCATTTGTCTAAACTGAAAAGGGCTGAAGTTTTTAGAGAAATAGTCAAGGGATGCTTTCATGGATTCCATCATCCGCTTCAGGTTAAACTCATGGCCTTTGTTATAATAGATTTCCAGATTGACATTATGCCATTTGTCTTTCAGTACTTCATATCGGGCAGAAACTATGGAATAAAAGTTAACCATCGGTACATCCATTTTGTAATGGAAGTATTTACGATCCTTTTCTTCCCATGACTTTTGCAGATAACCCGGTGCAATAGCTGTTTGATCTTTGGATGTACCTAAAACAATTTCAAAACGAATATAATCCGAATCATCTCCAAACAAACTTTGACCAAGCCCAACCGGATCGTTTTGTGCCATCATTCTTTCCTTTTCGGGAAGTTTGTGTTTGCGTCGGTTGTCATCGTTTCCAATTTCAAACCCATCATTGTATCCCAATGATGGAAAATAACTATTGTTGAAGAATGTTCCATTATAGACAACTTCAGTATTTGAACCTCTTGCTACAAAGCCTCTGCTATTGTAACTTGTTTTAAAACTCATCTTTACAGAATCTCCCGGATTTAGTATATGAGTTAATGTATAGATGGTATATCCGAGGGGCTGCCATGTTTGTTTTTCTTTCGCACCGCCATCAAACTTCAAATAGGCAAGCTGCATATTGTGTTGTACATCATTCTGGATATGGATATCCTGAATAGGTTTGCCTGTTTTATTTTTTAGCCAGTAATACCCTTCTGCCACAAAATCCCGTTTGTCAGGATAGATTTCAACTTTGAGATTTACATCTGTGATACGAGGTTGAGGAATGTTCTCAAACTTTTTCAGCGTTTTCTCATAGTCTACCTGCCGATCCTCTTCCTGATCGCGAGTGAGATAGGTATTGAGTTTGTTGGTATTATAATAAACAAAACAGCCGGTTGCAGCAAAACCAATAATGGTGGCAATAGCAAAAGTCAGTAAGGGTTTTGTCAGACGAAGCTTTCCTAATTGTAAGCGGGTTTTAAAGAGTACATCCGTACCTCTGACAGTGAAAAGTACCGATAGTGCAAACAGTAATCCTATAAAGAATAACCAATAGAGCTTAATCCAGGAGAAAGAAGTAATAAAGTGCCCATATTTATTCATGTCAGAATACCTGTCCAGACTGCCACTATTGAAAATGAATAATGGATGATCTATCCCCATATTGCTGACGAAGTATAGGGTTAGAAAAATAACAAACATGATTGCAAAGCCTGAGAATTTGTTATTTATTATTATCTGAATAAAGAAAGCGAGGAGAGTCCAGGCAATAAGGAAAAATAGTGTATTAGTAAATAATGTTTGAACATACAATGGAAGTTCAAAATTGTAATACCCATTACTTGCCTGAATGAATACACCACAAATAATCAGAATTAATAATAAGCTGATATAAATCAGTAGCAATCCTATAAACTTGGCAACTAGATTAACCCAATTGGGTACAGGCATTGCATCTACTATGAGATTGATATTAACTGAGCGTTCCTTCCATATAAGTTCGCCTGAATAAAAGACAATGATAATAAGAAAAAATAGGTCAAACTCATTTATCAGCCCTAATACATTGGCTGTAACAGGATAAGAACTGGTTCCATACATTTGATTAAAGTAGAAAGAGCCAATGATGATATCGGCCAGGCCTACCAGTACAATAGCTATAAAGGGAATTTCCCTGGTTACCATTTTGAAGTAAAAAAGTGTTTGTTGCCAGAGTTGTTGCAGATTAGTTCCAAGAGAGGTGTATTGTGATACTTTAGGAATAATAACCTGATCTGGACGTATTTTAGATCTTTCTATCTTAATAGCTTTTTTCTTTAAAAGTCCTGTCCTAACCACATTGAAACTGAATCCGTAATAAGTGACTATCAGAATACCTAATGCTATGCTGCACCAGATGACCCGGTTCCATAATAACAATCCATCCAGAGGAACTAACATCGAATTTTTCTGTGCTGGAGTCCAGTATTCAGTATATACGACAAATGCGCGATATCCAAATGGATCAATAAGGGATGCTAGTGTTTTGTTTTCAATATCTGATAGTAATCTACTGGTAATCTGATACAGTACAAACAGAATAATGCCTTGGGTATAGAGAACAATGTGTTTTCGGCTTAATGTGCCAGCTGCAAAAAAAATGGCACCTTGGATGAAAAGATTAGTGATACCATAGTAAATAAAAGGTTGGAGATAACTCCATGTATAAAAAGGCAATATCTCTTTTTCTTTCCAGGCAGGATCCCAGGGAAGGTATCTACCGATGCTAAAGCCTAACATAAAAGCTATCCAAATACTACAATACGCCAATACCATTACAGCAAAAGATCCTAAAAATCTTCCAAATAGGTAATCAAATTTAGATACAGGCTTACTGAACATCAAAGCTTCCATTTTATGATCAAAATCCCTTAAAACAGGTACCCCCATGAAGGCTGAAGCAATGAATGTCATAAAAAATGTCATGATAAGGGTCATAAACGCGAGATTGAAAGGGGAGTTCTCTTTTATCTGACCACCAGCTACACCTCCAATGGTGACATCTTTGGAAGTAACAGCTGCAAAACAAAGAATAAACAAAATGGCAAAATATAGGTAGGTGGCCGCACGTCGCTTCCGGTAATCGAATTCAAAACGTAATATTTCTGCTAACATAAGTCTATGGCGTTTGAGAGTGAGAAGAATGTGATACTTAGACAGTAATAACCTGTGTTCCAAAGATCTTGGCAAAGTATACATCCTCCAGATCTCCTTCTGCTGCATCAAAGCCTTCAGGCGCTATGTCTGCCAGTACACGAATTACAGGTGTACCACCAACCAGTTTGTCAGAGATAACTACATGTGTTTTCTTATAGGTTTCCAGTTCACTCTTGGCAATTCGTTTACTCCATACTCTTCCCTGAATCTCATCAATAGCATCTTGTGGATTGCCTTTGTATAAAACCTCCCCTTTATTAATGATTGCCATGTCTGAACATAGTTCCTTGACATCTTCTACAATGTGAGTAGAAAGGATTACAATAGTATTTTCTCCAATTTCGCTCAGCAGGTTTAAGAATCGGTTACGTTCGGCAGGGTCCAGTCCTGCTGTGGGTTCATCCACAATAATCAGTTTCGGACTGGCTAGTAAGGCTTGAGCAATCCCAAAACGTTGTTTCATACCTCCGGAATAACCACCCAGGTTTTTCTTGCGGGCATCATACAGGTTGGTTTTGTACAATAAGGCTTTTACAATTTCCTGGCGTTCTTTACGATTGGTAATACCTTTTAGTACAGCCAGATGATTCAGCAGATCTTCAGCAGAGACTTTGGGATATACACCAAACTCCTGAGGTAGATAACCCAGTATTTGTCTTACCTCTTCTTTCTGTGTTAAAACATTCAGGCTTCCAAGTGAAATACTGCCGCTATCTGCTTCCTGCAGTGTAGCAATGGTACGCATCAAAGACGATTTTCCGGCTCCATTGGGGCCAAGTAACCCAAACATGCCTTGTTTGATGGTGAGATTTACATCTTTGAGAGCCTGCACTCCATTGGAGTAGGTTTTGCTGAGATTGCTGATGGTTAATTCCATAATAAAATCTGAAGTAGGTTTAGTATAAGTTAAATATGTTGATTTTATAAGGATGATGCATCTGTTTTTAGGATAAGAGGTAGCATGCATGCATTAAATCCCTTAAAACCTATTTAAAAGAATATGCAGAGGCGAGGTGTTTAGAAGATACGGCATGGAGAATAGTTGAATATGTAATTGATATGTGTTTTCATTTTTGAAGGAAATGGCATTAATCCGATTATGTTAAATCTGTAGTATATTTGTGCAGTCAAACTATTCAAGTATTTCTTATCAGTAACTTATGACAAAATTATTCTACATTACCCTTTCTTTTTTCATTATTTCTCTTCTCTCATTAACTGATTCCCTGGCCCAAACGCAAAAAGGCAGATTTATGCTAGGAACCTCTATGGGCAAATTCAACTTTGGAAAAAATTATACGGAACTTTCTCTGGATGTCAAGGCGGGCTACTTTGTTATTGATAATCTGGTTATTGGATTAACTCCTTCCTATGCTTATACATCTGCTGATTATCCGAATGGGAATAACCAGAAAAATAATGCATTAGGTATTGGACCATTTGTGAGATATTATTTTGGAGAGGGTAAGCTAAAACCTCTGCTTAATACAAGTTTTGTTTATTACAACAGTACAAGCAAAATTATCGCGACAATGATACCTTATCCAGGTGCTCCGGAAGGAGAATATGAATTTCAGCTTAAAAATAAGTACAAGTTACTTCAGGTTGGAGGAGGAGTTGCTTATTTTCTAAATGATTATGTTTCACTCGAAGGGCTTATCAATTATGGTCGTTACTTGGATTGGGATTATGATAGTGTCAGTTATGAGAAAGCTGGTGAAGTAAGTATAAATCTGGGTGTGCAGATTTTTATTGGAAAGTAATTGTTATATTACTATGTCTATTCACCATAAATACTTCCAGTGTTATTGTTTTATTTTGAAGTTTAGAAAGATGAGAAAAAAAAACACCTTATTTCTTGCTGTTTTTACCATCTGGGCAGTAGCAGGACGTATATGCTACAGTCAAACAGATAAAGGACACTTTATGGTTGGTGGAAGCATTGGAAACTTAAGCTTTCAGAATGATTATTTTGGTATTTCATTTAGCCCTACGGTTGGATATTTTGTAATTGATAATCTTGTAACAGGATTAATACCTTCTTTTGAATATGATTCATTCAAGCTTCCAAATGGTAATAAAACCAAAAGTACTTCATTAGGAGTTGGACCATTTGTAAGGTATTATTTTGGCGAAGGCAAGCTGAAACCTTTACTCAATGCCAGTTTTCTATATTATAAAAATACTACAAAACCTGGTTATTCACCTGTAGATCCCAATGACCCGGTTTTAGAGAAAGATCACATAATAAAACAAAGCTATAAGTTTATCCAGGCTGGAGGAGGTGTTGCTTACTTTCTGAGTAAATCTATTGCTGTGGAAGGGATTGTGAATTATGGACATTATATGGATTATAATATATTAGGTAGTGATAAAAGTAATGAAGTGAATATAAGCTTGGGGTTCCAGATTTTTCTGGGAAAGTAGATTATGAACTGATTGCAGTTTAGGAAAAATAATTGTACCTGTTTTTCTTTCTGGTACTAATCAGTTTTAACTGGCATAAGCATTTTTTTATACTTCACTCATCTTAAAAATGAAAAAAATCTTTATTTTAAGCATCGCTGTTTTTAGCTTTTTCGTATTTATAACAGAAAAATCTGTTGCACAAACTGATAAAGGTAATTTTATGGTAGGAAGTTCTATTGCAAATTTGAACTTCGATGAAGATTATAGCAGTATTGCACTAAGTCCTACAGTCGGTTATTTTGTAATTGATAATTTAGTAGTAGGTTTAACACCATCCATTGGCTACACATCTAGTAAAGCTGTTATTCCTGGAGATACATATAAGACAACTACATTGGGCATTGGACCTTTTGCCAGATATTATTTTGGTAGTGGATCGGTGAAACCACTTGTACATGCTGACTATTCTTATTTACATATGAAAAACAGAAATAATATATCTGGTAATGAGTGGCAATCAACAAGTAGCTACAGTAATGTTAAGTTAGGCGCTGGTGTTGCTTATTTTATCAATAATTACGTATCTGTAGATGGGATTGTAAGCTATAACCGTATATTTCTTGGAAGTGGTAATGATGTTGGAAGTGTAAAAATTAGTTTTGGATTTCAGATCTTTCTTGACTAAAAATACCAGTCTTTGGTGTATATAAAAAATCCTCTGCAATACTGCAGAGGATTTTTTGTTAACTACGAGGATGAAAATCGTGCATGATTTGCTTGAGATAATCCCGGTCCAGGTGGGTGTATATTTCTGTAGTGGTAATAGATTCATGTCCCAGCATTTCCTGTACGGCCCGTAAGTCTGCACCTCCTTCTATCAGATGGGTGGCAAACGAATGGCGGAATGTATGTGGACTGATATTTTTTTGAAGGTTAATGATCTGAGCCAGTTCCTTGATAACCAGAAACACCCACACTCGTGACAATCCTTTGCCTCGAGCATTCAGAAATACATAGTTTTCGTGATCTTTCTGAGGTGTAACATGGCATCGTACCTGCTCAAGATAGATATTCAGGTATTTAGTAGCCTCGCTGCCCATCGGAACCAGTCTTTCTTTATTTCCTTTGCCTACAATCCGTAAAAAACCCAGTTCTGTATACACATTGGACAAAGTCAGTTCGATTAGTTCGCTTACACGTAATCCTGATCCATACAGTATTTCGAGCATAGCCCGATTGCGGGTTCCTTCCGGAGTAGAATGATCGATGGCGGCCAGCAACTGGTCAATCTCCTGTACAGAAAGTGTATCGGGAAGTTTGCGGGACAGTCGGGGTGCTTCGACTAGCTGGGTAGGATCGTCTTTGATCAAATCTTCGGCAAACATGTATTTGAAAAAGCCCTTGAGCCCTGACAAAAAACGGGATTGAGAAGAAGGCGTCATACCTAACTCTCCCAGATATTGCAGAAATTCTCGGATGTGTCGGTCGGTAACCTCGGTAGGGCCAACCTTCATTTCTTTAATCTCCAGAAACTGGTGTAGTTTCTCTATATCATGTATATATGCCTCAATTGAGTTTTCAGAGAGACCTCGTTCCAGATGGAGATAGTTTTTATATTCTTTTATTGCCGATGACCACATAGGATTGTAGGGGAATTGTGCTTGCAAATGGAATGTTAAACAGCTTCTGTATTCAAAACACGAAAGTACAATCTTTTTCTGAGGCAAAATCTCCCTGTTTTCAAAATCTCTTTTATATTGCCAGCCTGATTAGTAAAGTTATTTTTTCAATTCTATTTATGTATTAATTATGGAAATTCTGATTCTGAATGGGCCCAATATGAATCTTCTGGGGCGTCGTGAACGTAGCATTTATGGAAACATGTCTTTTGAGACTTTCTATGAAATTTTGCAAAGCCAATATCCGGATATAAAGCTTACTTACTTTCAATCTAATACGGAAGGTGCACTGATTGATAAATTACATGAGGTTGGATTCTCTATAGATGGTATTTTATTTAACCCGGGTGGATATGCGCATACTTCTATTGCACTTTCTGATGCTGTAGCTGCTATTACTACTCCTGTTATAGAAGTGCATATCTCCAATGTGTTTGCGAGGGAAGAGTTTCGTCATCATAGTTATATCAGCCGTAATTGTGCGGGCGTTATCTGTGGATTCGGCCTGGAAGGGTATCGATTGGGACTGGAAAACTTTCTGCGAAGAAGAGATTCTAAGTAATACTTGGTTAGACAGTAATTTTTTAAGAATACAGGATTGTGAAAAAACGCAAATCTTGTATTCTTTGTTTTTTTTATGGATTTTGAAGTAGATTGAGACAAGAGAATATATACAGTTTATTTATTTTAAAATTTGACGATTTGATTACTTTTTACCCCGGCCCTTCCAAAGTGTATCCACAAGTACGACAGTACATGCTGGATGCCTACGATTCTGGTATTCTGAGTGCCAATCACCGTAGCTCTGCTTTTATGCAGATCTGTGAGAAGACACTTGGCTTGTTACAGGCAAAACTCAACATTCCAGAAACCTATTCTGTGGTGTTTGTCTCTTCGGCTACGGAATCCTGGGAGATAATCTCCCAGTCCTTTACGCAAAATTCCAGCCACCATTACTATAATGGTGCATTTGGACAAAAATGGTATGAATATGCTCATAAGATTGTTTCGCAGGCTACTTCTCAGGCATTTGACAGCAATCAGAATCCTGTACTAACAGAGGTTCCGGAAGAATGTGATGTAATCTGCCTTACACAAAATGAGACTTCCAATGGCACACAGCTTCCTGCTGCATTTATTGAATCTGTAAAAACAAACTATCCTGATAAATTACTAGCGGTAGATGCTACATCTTCTCTGGGAGGAGTGGCACTCAGAATCGAACAGGCAGACATATGGTTTGCTTCTGTTCAGAAATGCCTGGGGCTGCCTGCTGGAATGGGTTTACTGATTGTGTCACCCAAAGCATTGGAACATGCCAGAAAGATCAGCGATAAACGGTTCTATAATAGCTTCTTGTTTATGTATGATAACATACAGAAGTACCAGACCCATTATACTCCCAATGTATTGAATATTTACTTGTTGATGCGGGTGTTGGAGTCAGTAGAACCGCTGGATAGCATTGCCGACAAAATCCGGCAACAGGCAGCAAACTGGTATACCTTCTTTGATAATCATCCAAGTCTAAAACCTTTGATACATAATCAGGAAGTTCGTTCGGATACCGTGATTACGATTGGGGCTACAGAGGATAAAATTGCCTTCATAAAACAAGCTGCACAGAAGGAAGGTATTGTACTGGGTAATGGATATGGTGACTGGAAATCCAGTACCTTTCGTATTGCTAACTTTCCGGCTATTACAGAGCAGGAAATTCGTCAGTTGCAAGCTTTGCTAAAAAATATTGACAAGTAAGTATCTGCATTGTTGTTCCAACTTTTTCAACAAACTATCTCTTTATGTTCAATCTAAAAGAAATTTTTTCAGTTACACTCATTCTTTTCTCTGTAATTGATATTGTAGGTTCCATTCCTATTGTCATAGATCTGCGAAAGAAGAACGGCAAAATCGAATCTGAGAAAGCTACCCTGGTAGCGGGTTTGCTGATGGTAGTTTTTCTGTATCTGGGTGAGTCTATTCTCAGACTTTTTGGTGTAGATGTACAATCTTTTGCTGTTGCCGGAGCTATTATTGTCTTTCTGATTGGGATGGAAATGATTCTTGGACGGCATATTTTTCGTCCGGATACAGACAATAATACCTCTTCTATTGTTCCTCTGGCATTTCCATTGATTGCCGGAGCCGGAACTATGACTACGATCATCTCTTTGAAATCAGAATACCAGACTCCCAATATTTTAACCGGAATACTGCTTAACCTGATCATAGTCTATCTGGTCTTGCGTAGCTCAGAGTGGATCGGCCGTAAACTCGGAACTGCCGGAACAGAAATGTTACGGAAGGTTTTCGGAATTATCCTGATTGCCATTGCCATCAAGCTTTTCAGAGGAAATTTGGGAATCTGACAGATTACAAAGTTACTTACCCTACAAACCATACCATGAATCAACCTGTTTTACTGATTATTGATGCGCAGAAAGGAATAGATGAGGCAGCCCATTGGGGAGGAAACCGGAATAACCCCGAAGCAGAAAGCCGGATTTTGCAACTATTAGAGCATTGGCGGAAACAAAACTGGCCTGTTTGTCATGTATACCATGACTCAGTACATCCTCAATCACCATTTTATCCTGGTAAAGTAGGCAATGAGCATAAGCCCGGATTTGAACCTTTGCCACACGAAGTTGTATTACGAAAGTCTACTACCAATGCGTTTATAGATACTAACCTTGAATTATACCTATCCCGCAATCGGTTTTCTACCTTGGTGGTGACTGGTTTTGTTACCAATAATTCCGTAGAAGCTACTGTACGTATGGCAGGTGATTCCGGATACGCCGTTTGGGTAATTTCTGATGGAGTGGCTACTTTTAATAAAAAAGGGCTGGATGGTCAGGTGTATGATTCTGAGTTGGTGCACACCATCAGTCTGGCCAATATGCAGGGAGAATATGCGACAATTGTAAGTACAGAAGAATTATTATCAAAACTACCTGAACTCTACCAATCGTGAGATTAGATACTATATACCTCTAAAGCCCTGATACAAGTAATCATTACCTCATTACCTGAAACCTAACCATACTGATGAAAAAAAACGCATTACAGATTGTATTGCTTCTGAGCTTTTATTCCTCTTTTTCCCAGCAAATCATTACCCGAGATCCTGAAATTGCTGCATTGGTCAGCCAGGTATCCAGGGATTCCCTTCAGGCCTATGTAAACAAGCTGGTTAGCTTTGGCACACGGCATACGATGAGTGTCACAAACGATAAAAAGAAAGGCATTGGTGCTTCCAGACAATGGGTGCTTAGCAAGTTTCAGCAATTTGCCAGCCAGTCAGAAGGGCGGATGACGGCTATGATTGATACTTGGACACTCAAAGCCGATGGCAAACGGGTAGACAAAGACCAGGAGATTGGTAATGTGATGGCAACTCTTAAGGGAACAGACCCATCCGATAACCGGATCTTTATTGTGAGCGGGCATATTGACAGTCGGGTTACTGATGTAATGAACCGTACAGCTGATGCTCCTGGAGCCAACGATGATGGCAGTGGTACTGCAACTGTGATTGAGTTGGCCCGTATAATGGCTAAGTCTAAATTTTCAACTACAATTATTTTTGTGGCAGTGAGTGGGGAAGAACAGGGATTATTGGGTGCAGAGCATCTGGCAGAAAAAGCTGTGACTGAAAAATGGAATATAGAAGCAGTATTGAACAATGATATTATGGGTTCCAATAACAGCAATGAGACAAATATTATTGATAACACCCGTTTACGTGTATTTAGTGAAGGGCTACCTGCCTTTGAGATAGACAAAAAAGCCGCAAACATTCGCCAGTATGGATTGGAAAATGATGGCAAAGCCCGTCAGTTAGCCCGGTATGTAAAGGAAGTAGGAGAGCGGTATGTAGAAAATCTGGAGGTAGTGATGGTCTATCGTAACGACCGGTTTCTGCGTGGAGGTGACCATACCCCTTTTGTAACAAAAGGCTTTGCTGCAGTTCGATTCTCTGAGATGAACGAAAACTTTCTGCATCAGCACCAGGATTTGCGTACAGAAAAGGGGGTCGAATATGGGGACTTTAGCAAGTTTATGGATTTTGAATACCTGCGAAAGAATACCTGTATCAATCTGGCTAATCTTGCCAATCTGGCCAAGTCACCCGGAATGCCACGGGAGGTACTAATTGAGGTAAGTGGTTTGTCTAATTCTACTACGTTAACATGGCAAGCTCCGGAAGCGGGTAAACCCAAAGGCTATTACATATTGATGCGGGAAACATATCAGCCATTCTGGCAAAAAAAATTTTTTACTACTGAACTGAAGCTAACATTGCCCTATTCAAAAGACAATTACTTCTTTGCTGTACAGGCCGTCAGTGAAAGTGGAAATGAAAGTTTGCCGGTAATTCCTTTACCCAAACGTTAATAAAACCGATGTCTCTGCTGTGAGAAACTCTCAGAAGTATTAACTTTCTGTTAAATTCCGATATAGTAATGTATGAGAGCCGGATGTTGCTCTATCTTTGAGTAAGACTTTACATACCATCATCTATACAGACAACCTATTTTAGAATCAAGAAAATGGATACCCGCCGAGAGTTTCTCAAGAAAGCCGCTTTGTTGTCCGGAGGTGCCGGACTTTGGAGTGCCTTACCTGCCTCGATTCAGAAAGCTTTTGCGATTGACCCCAAAGCAGGAAGCACTTACCTGGATGCCGAACATATTGTCATTCTGATGCAGGAAAACCGTTCGTTTGATCATGCCTATGGAACTCTGCAGGGAGTACGGGGCTTTAACGATCCCAGAGCTATCCGGTTGCCCAACAAAAATCTGGTATGGTTGCAAACCAATGTTGCCGGACAAACTTTTGCTCCGTTCCGCCTGAATATAAAAGATACCAAAGCTACCTGGATGAGTTCATTGCCACATTCATGGACAGATCAGGTAGATGCCCGCAATGGAGGTAAATATGACAAATGGCTTACTGCTAAGCCATCGGGAAATAAAGAATATGCTCAGATGCCTCTTACTATGGGGCACTATACCCGTGAAGATATTCCTTTCTATTATTCGCTGGCAGATGCCTTTACGGTTTGTGATCAGAATTTTTGTTCTTCGCTGACAGGAACAACTCCCAATCGTTTGTATTTATGGACAGGGACAATCCGCGAAAAGCCGGACATGGCTGTGAAAGCGAATGTACGCAATGAAGATGTAGATTATGGGGTGCCTGCCAACTGGACTACCTTTCCGGAACGTTTGGAAAACAATGGCATTTCCTGGAAGATCTATCAGAATGAGATCAGCCTGCCAACAGGTTTTACGGGTGAAGAAGATGCCTGGCTGGCTAATTTTACAGATAACCCAATTGAATGGTTTACCCAATACCATGTAAAGTACTCTCCGGAATTTTACCGTTACCTGCAACAACAGGAGAAAGCCCTACCGGAAGAAATCAAGGCATTGGAAGCAAAACTTCAGTCACTTCCTGCTACGGGTAAGGAAACCGAAGAAGTACAAAAGAAGCTGGAGGAAAAAAAGCATTGGTTGCCCATTGTAAAAGAAGAGCTGAAACAATGGACACCGGAAGGATATGCCAAATTAAGTCAGCGGGAAAAGAATCTGCATGAAAAGGCTTTTATCACTAATCGCAAAGATCCTCATTACCGTGAATTGACCACACTGAAATACAAAGATGGAGATGTGGATCGGGAAGTGCATATGCCGAAAGGGGATACATTGTATCAGTTTCGGGAAGACGTAAAGAACAAACAGTTACCAACCGTTTCGTGGATTGTAGCACCTGAAAATTTTTCGGATCATCCTGGCGCGCCGTGGTATGGAGCCTGGTATGTATCAGAGGTGATGGACATTCTGACCAACGATCCTGATGTGTGGAAGAAAACCATTTTCATTCTGGCATACGATGAAAATGATGGATATTTCGACCACGTGCCTCCTTTTGTACCACCACATCCTGAGAAGCAACAAACAGGATTGGTTTCCAATGGCATTGATACACGGGTAGAGCATGTAACTATGGAGCAGGAGTTACAACGTAAAAGCAAAAACGCCAAACGGGATGGCCGTGACGGACCTATTGGCTTAGGTTTTAGAGTACCACTGGTTATTGCTTCTCCCTGGAGTCGGGGAGGGTGGGTAAACTCTCAGGTATTTGATCATACGTCTGTGTTACAATTTCTTGAGAAGTTCCTGAGCCATAAGACAGGAAAGAAAATTGAAGAAACCAATATCAGTGCCTGGAGACGCACTGTGTGTGGAGATCTGACCTCCGTATTCCGGCCATACAACGGAGAAAAAATGACAATGCCTGCTTTCCTGGAAAAAGATGCTGTCATTGAAGGAATACACAAAGCCCGATTCAAAAAGCTACCTTCTGATTTTAAACAACTCACACCAGAAGAGATCCAACAGATTAATCAAAATCCTGCTGGTTCGGATTGGATGATTAAGCAGGAGAAAGGTATCCGTCCATCTTGTGCCTTACCGTATCAGATATATAGTGATAGCCAGTTAGTAGCCGAAAAGAAATCTGTACAGATAACGTTTGACGCCCGGAAGGAGATTTTTGGGACTGCATCCGCAGGTGTTCCTTTTTATGTGTATGCCTCTGGTCTTACTAACCCAGATGCTTTGCCCAGAAATTATGCTGTTAAAGCAGGAGATAAGCTTACGGATACCTGGTCATTGACAGACTTTGACAATCAGAAATACCAGCTTCAGGTATATGGACCAAATGGCTTTTTCCGGCAATTTTCTGGTAACGCCAATGATCCCTTACTGGATATACAGTGTGCCTATCAGCGTCAGGGAGCTAACCTGTTGACTGGTAATGTGGAGATTGTGTTGAGCAATCTGGATAAGAGTCATTCTTATCTGGTAGAGATAAAAGATAATTCCTACTCGGGTACAACAAAAACACAGGCACTGGAAGTAAGTAGCTCCAAAAAAGGAAAGGCAGTCGTTGTATTGGATTTGAGCAAAAGTTTTGGCTGGTATGACTTCAGTGTTCGTATTGCTGGTAATGGCGTATTTGAGAAACGGTATGCCGGAAGAGTTGAAACTGGAAAGCCTTCACAAACTGACCCATTGATGGGACGGGTAGTCGTATCGTAAGCTTAAACAGTCTTATACATAGTAAAGCTCTTTGCAGGAATCAACTGATCCCCAAAGAGCTTTTTTATCGTTTATCTACTCTTAAAGAAACTTCGTATTGGGTTCTAAGAGATCTCTCTTATAAGTCTACGTAAGACAAAAGTGGAGCTGTTTTGATCCGGAAAATAGTGGCTTAATTCTCTTGTTCTCCTTCTTGGAAAACGCGATGTTTAACGGGTTATTGCTCTTCTTGGAAAATAAATTAATTTGCTGATTTTCAGTTGATTAATTAGGTGTTATTCTCATATATTCGCTTTTGAATATATCGTTATATTAGCTTTTATGAAAGAAGAAACAGCTCAGAACATTGGTCCCTCAAGGATTGAAATGGTGTATCAGCGCTTAGGTGATCCTACCTCTCCTCCGGTTTTTCTAATCATGGGAGGTGGTGCACAAATGATTGCCTGGCCTGATGGTTTTTGTGCTGAACTGGTTAATCAGGGTTTACAACTGATTCGGTTCGACAACCGGGATACAGGACTGTCTACGCACTTTTCCAATGCACCTATGCCCAATCTACCAGCTGCAAAAGCAGGCGATTTTTCCTCGGTGGCCTATACACTATCTGACATGGCCGCCGATACGGTTGGATTAATGGATGCCTTAGGCTTTGAAAGTGTACATCTGGTAGGTGCTTCAATGGGTGGTATGATTGCCCAGACTATTGCCATTGAATACCCAACACGTGTTCGTTCATTAACATCTATGATGTCTACTACAGGAAATCCTACAGTAGGACAGCCCGACTATGGAGTGTTAGCCTCTTTGGGCGCACCTCCCAGTGACGATCGTCAGGGAGCTATTGACTGGCAGGTGAAAGCCCTTCGGGTAATCGGATCAACAAAGTATCCTTTTGATGCAATTGCAGCGGCAGAGACTGCTGGCCGTGCCTGGGATCGTGACCATGATCCACTGGGAATGTTGCGACAGGCTGTTGCTGTACTTAAATCAGGTGATCGTACAGAACTTCTACATACTTTACATGTACCAACATTGGTAATACATGGAACGGATGACAAAATGATGGATGTTAGTGGTGGAAAAGCAACTGCAAAGGCTATCCCTGGTGCTGAACTTGTGCTTTTTGAAGGAATGGGACATAACTTCCCCAAGCCCTTGTGGACGGAGTTTGCATCCCGGATTGCCGGTCTCATTCATCGGGTGGAAGTATCCGTTATGTGAGTATGATTATAGGTATGCCAGTTTTGATAGTAAGATTTGATAGTAAGATGTAAATAAAGTTATCTGTATTAAGGCTCTTCGATAGTTATTGAAGAGCTTTGATTTTTTACCTTAGGTAGATAAAACAGCTCTACTTTTCTTCATTGATGGCATAAATAAAACCTACTCCTGTCTCTCCGGTTTCCAATTCGAATTGGGCTAATAGTCGTCTGTATTCTTCACCTTCAAATTCATCCAACACTGCCCAGTTTGTAACTAATTCATCTGATGAAAGAACATATACGTTTATCTCTTGTTGCTCTTCTATCCCTACATGTTTAAAGCCCGGATACCCTTGCACTGCTCCCCAGCCTTCATTGTATAATTTTCCTCGGATAGTTCCTTTCTGCCATCTTCCCTGAATATGTTGTACTACATGGTGATTGGGTTTATCCGGAGCCAGTGTACCATAAACAATCAATGATTTTTCAGGTCTATAAGTCTTTATAAAGTTTCTTTCAACTTCAGTGAGATCCAGACTATCAAGTGTCTCTGTGCTTACAGTCTGGATGTTCTTTTTCTTATTCAGTTCGTTAATTAGTTTGTCTGATTTCATAGGCTGTATTCTGTCATCTGGTAGTAAACAGTATGTTCTGCTAACAAGTTATATTACAAGATCTATTCCTGAAATAATATCATATTTATACTTTGGATTTGAGTCGACTTAGCGTTTCCTGAGAGAGATTAAGATACGAGGCTACTACTTTATTGGGTAAACGCTGTACAATAATGGGATTTTCTTCCAGAAGTTGTTTATAGCGTTCTGCCGCAGTCATAGTGACAAAGCTCATTAGTCTTTGAGTATTGTGTACATAGGCTCTCTCCAGGTAACTACGATAGAATTTCTCCCAGGTTGGGATATGTTCCAGCAAATGATAAAAATCGGTACGACTGATATACAAAACTTCAGTATGTTCCAGAGCCTGAATAGATTCCAAAGAAGGTTCTTTGGTAATGAAACTGCTGAGTGCTGTGGCAAACTTATTTTCAAATGCAAGATACCGGGTAGCTTCCTGTCCGTCAGGCTGAATGAAAAAGATACGCAAACAACCTTTGTTAATAAAAAACATACGTTGGTTCACTTGTCCTGATGGAATCAGAATCTCATTTTTGACAGGTTTCAAGGGATGGAAGTAAGAGAGAA
The DNA here is from genome assembly GCF_030068605.1 of Xanthocytophaga agilis. Lineage (NCBI taxonomy): Bacteria > Pseudomonadati > Bacteroidota > Cytophagia > Cytophagales > Rhodocytophagaceae > Xanthocytophaga > Xanthocytophaga agilis. The sequence continues at coordinate 46,282 of NZ_JASJOU010000003.1, read as the reverse complement.
TATAATCTAACTCTTCTTCTGAAACCGAAATGATTGTACAAATATAATGGGCAAGCTGGGTTTTACTCATAGCATCAGGTATAATGCAAAAGTAAGCCATTACCTTTTAATCAGCACAAAGTTATACAAAGGTTTCTTTGGTGAAAGGGATTGACGAGGGATAACCATTTGGCGAATACAGAGAAAAGACTGTCTTAAAATAGGTAAGACAGTCGGCAGATCTATCGTTGGAATCTGTTCTCTTTTGATAAGTATCCTGTACAGGATTGATTACCGACTATTCTCTTATCGCAATTTTTTCAGCCAGTTTTCGGGCATTAGGAATAATCAGAAAGGCGGAGATATAGGCAACAGGAGCCATAATAATCCAGGTATTAAAAAACCGGATGTGCCAGTTTTCGCCAAATCCGTAGGTACGCATCAGACCTACAAATGCCATGATCAATGTCATAGGCACTACAACCAAAAGTGTGTTAATGTACTTGAAATGCTTCTTTTTCATTGTAATTGTATTTATTTAACGGGACAAAGTTGAGGAGAAGAAAAATGCAAAACTTTGACACAGATCAATAAATCACAGATAGTGGCTGTAATGGATACAATTTCTGGAGAGACGATACTTTGTCGGGAAACGTAACTATCTCTTACCATTAAAAATCTTTCGTCTTTACACAGTTTACTTTAAAGTCTAAGTAATTCGGTAGTCTGATTCATTGAAAGAAGTGCTTTTACAATCTATTGTATGGAATTCTCTGTTATGTTGCATCCTTGCTATGTACCTGCATAAATAACCCTAAAATCCATGCGTCTTTCAATACAACTTTCCATTTGCTTTCTGGCTATCTCTTGCTGGGTCCAGGCAAGGTCTGTTAAACCTATACCTTTTACAGTAAAGATTCATTCCGCTCACAAGATTTCCATATGCCGTTTTCTGAAAAGAACAGGTGAAAGTTCACAGTTCTATATTGTGAAAATGGCAAAAGGAAAGGCTAATGCTGATAGCATAGTGGTTCTGCCTGATTATGAATATATAGACAACAACTATACAACAGATTGTTACTATGCCATTGGCGAGCTTGAAAATGGAAATTATGTTCTGTCACGGTTTAAGATGACAAACAGAGACATTACACTCTATGAAGCGACTGTTAGAAAAGTAGAGTGTATCTATGTAGAAAAAGATGTCGCATCTAAACGGAAACAGTATTTAAAGCTTGTATTTGGGCTAATTAGAAAGGACTTCCTAAAATCTGAGGTTTTATATGAACTGAGCCAGGAAGGCAGATTTCTTTATGAGAAAGCCAGCATACAAAATCCGAACAATGAAGTTAGTGAATGGCGTTTAATGCTCACCTATACTGAGAAGCGTAAGATTTTCCATATATTCCTCGATCTAAAACCACCTTCCTACTATGAATGGAATTTGTCTCAGTACTTTTTGGGAATTAATGACCAAAAGCTAAAACGGCATCTCTATCAATTAATAGATGAGTGGATCATCGAATTGGAAAAAGATCCATATTTTATCTGTGATACAGATGCTTTGTTTCGTATACTGGAGAAAATTGAGACAAATCCTGGAATGTTAAATGTGATTGATGCCTATGATAAAGATATACATGCAGAATATACAAAGATTGACTAGCTGAAAAAGATACGGAATAAAAATTAACAGATGATAATATATTTCATTCTCCTTAGGAAAATGGCCCCTTCCCTCCATATTAAGCATTGTTTTTCATCTTAACGAATAACCTAGTTACAGCCAGTAGCACATACCTGAAGAAATAAACATAGTGATAGGTTACATATCATGGTGGATTACTTACTAAGAATCATAACCATTTATAACTCTATCATTCAAACAATTATGAAAACGTCAAAGAAATTGTTTTTGTTTATTTTAACAGTAAGTAGTTTCACTTTTAGTTGTAAGAAGGATGACCCTAATGGGGGATTCTCTGAAGAAATTAATAATATAGTACCTGCTGAGGTCATCTCAACCATTCGTAAACAAGGAATGACTATTTACGAAGGCAAAACCCCACCCCAAATCGAAGGTATTTATTTGTTTAGCGACAACGTATTGTCAGGAAGTACCATTGAAGATGATGAAATTGGTGAGATATATGCGGATTATCGTTATCAGTTTTATGAACAAGACCAAACTACACTGGCCGTAAAGACAAGTTTTCGTGGGTATAATAGCAAAGGACAGCTCCTAAGCGAAGGAATTGGAAAAGGTTCTTTCATCTCTGGAAACAAAAACGTTTTCTCTGTTTTTTCGGAAGAACATACTACTTCCAGCACAGGTGCAACTTCGGTGATTCTGACCATTTATTCTGGTGAATATACGGATACAGGTATCAAAAACTTTCAATATGCGTTTTATATGAAAGATAAAAACGATCCCAATAATGATTTGATTGACATCGGATCGACCCGGGTTTTTAAAGACGGCGATGGATTATCAGAACCCATGAGCAATCTAAGGGTAAGTTTTGAAGAGGGTCTAAAGAGAAATTCGGCACAGACAGTAATGAAAGAAAACTCAGGCCGTTACTAGTGTAGCCTTGTTTGGCAGGTAATTCATACTTGTAGATAATGGTTTGACATATTCATTGTTGAACAAACTTCCCAAGTTGTAGGAGTTTGATTTAGGGAAGGTTTAGAAAAATCTTCCCTAAATCTGTAGATGCGCATCTGACAATGCTTAGTTAGAAAGACTACCTTGCTATTGTAGATAGTTTCAAACGCCAAAATGTGTTAAATGAGTATCCAGATACTGATAGGCTAATGCCTCACATTCCATTTGGTGTGAGGTGGATCTGGCAGGGGCATCCATTACAAAATGGCGAATAAGCCGCATTAATCGCAGCTTCTCCTGATGAAAGTCTTTAGGAATGTTAGAGTGTAAAGATTGCTCAGATTTAAAAAAACGTCCCATCGAAAGTTGGGAAAAGGGACGAGGGGGAATCGTTTTTCCGAATGCCAGTTCCAGCTTTTCAGCACAGTCTGACAACATTTGAGTTGCATTTTTTGTACCTGCTTGGGTTGGAGTATAGGGAAACAACTGATCAAGTCGTTTCAGGAGTAATTCAGCATGGGTTTCGCTAAACAAAACAGGCACAAGCTGGCTATTGATACGTTGGGTTTCCATACGATTCAGGTGTATTAAAGAGTTTGATGACTCAAAAATAGTCCTCCTGTTGACAGCCCTATGTCAGTAGATTTGGAAAAGTTTTCTAGCTCAATCCCTCTTTGATGTTGAAATAGCTTACAAGTCTCGTAAGAAATGTAAAGCCATTATTAAACTAACGCTAACTTGGTAAACGTATCCTGTAACAGATTGAAAATGGTCAGGTCATCGGATACTTTACCAGATCCTGTAATAAGCCGTATTACCTGATTGGCCATAAGCGTACCTATCACACCTGGTAAAACACCTATGACACCTACTTCACTGCAATTAGGTACATCTTCGGGATTGGGTGGTTCCGGATAAATGTCACGCAGATTTTTACCACCTCGGTAATTAAACACAGCCAGTTGACCTTCAAATTTGAAGATACTTCCGTATATCAGTGGTTTGTTATATTTTACACAGGTATCATTGACCAGATAGCGGGTGTGGAAGTTGTCAGAACCATCAATTACCAGATCATAGACGGAGATAAGTTCATCTGCATTTTCTTCATGGATCATAACTGGATGAACATCAAAGCGAACGTATGGGTTTTGCGTCTGCAGTTTTTGGGCTGCCACCTCCGCTTTGAGTTTGCCTATATCTTCCGTGTGATACAGAATCTGGCGATGGAGATTGTGTAGTTCTACTTTATCAAAGTCGACAATGCCAATAGTACCTACACCTGCTGCTGTCAGATATTGCAGAATAGGACAGCCTAACCCTCCGGCACCTATGACCAGTACCCGGGCTGTCTTAAGTTTTTCCTGTCCTTCGATGCCTACCTCTGGCAACATTAGCTGGCGACTATAGCGAATAAGTTCGTCGCGTTCAAAGTTTTTCATATGTATGAGTTAATCTATCCATTATCCCCAGTAACTTCTATCCCAGTCTTTCCACACCGGTTCATAGCCCTGGTCTGTAATGACCTGTGCCATTTCCTGAGGACTACGTTCGTCTGATATTTCAAATTGTTCCAGTGTGTCGGGTTCTACTGCATACCCACCCGGATTGGTTTTGGAGCCTGCACTGATGGTTGTAATCCCCAATGAAAGTATGTGATTCCGAAACTTTTCTGATTCTCGTGTAGACATAGAGAGTTCTACCTCTTCACTAAAAAGACGATAAGCACAGATCAACTGAACCAGTTCGCGGTCTGTAATAATATATTCGGGGGCAGTAATTCCTTCAGCCGGACGGATGCGTGGAAACGAGACAGAGTACTTTGTTTGCCAGTAGGTTTTTTGCAGGTAGTCCAGATGCAAGGCACAAAAAAACGAGTCTGTACGCCAGTCTTCCAGGCCTAGTAAAGCCCCCAGTCCAATTTTATGAATCTGTGCTTTGCCCAATCTGTCTGGTGTCTCTAAGCGATAGTAAAAATTTGCCTTCTTGCCTTTTGGATGATACATTTTATATCGCTCTTTGTGATAGGTTTCCTGATAGACAAGTACCGAATACAATCCTTCCGGAATCAATGCTTCGTATTCATGTTGCTCCAAGGGTTGTACCTCAATGGAGATATTGGCAAAGTGGGGACGAAGCAGACGAATGGCATTTTTGAAATAGTCCACATGTACGGTATGATTGGCTTCCCCTGTTACCAGCAGAATATGATCAAACCCCATCTGTTTTAGTACAGATGCTTCCTGAAGAATTTCTTCATCCGTAAGGGTACGTCGTTTTACTTTGTTGTCAAAGCTAAAGCCACAATAGGTACAGATATTCTGGCACTCATTGCTCAAATACATAGGGACAAAGAGTTGAATTGTCTTACCAAACCGTTTCAGGGTGGTTTGACGACTTAACCGTGCCATCGATTCCAGATAGGGGAGAGCAGCAGGCGAAATCAATGCTTTAAAGTCTTCTACTGTACGCTTTGAGGAGGACAATGCTTTTTCTACATCTGTCTCTGTCTTGGCATAGATAGATGATTTTACCTGTTCCCAGTCCTGTCTGTCAAAAAGAGCCTGAAAGTTAATCATCTAAAAAAGCAGTTAAAGGACTGGAAGCTATAGCATGAGTCACCGATTTGGCCAGACAGGCGTCATGGGCTATACGGCCACATTCGGTAGCGATTTTGAAGGCTGTTGCCATCTGAACCGGATTTTCAGAAGCTGCAATGGCTGTATTAACCAGTACCGCATCTACACCCAGTTCCATAGCTTTGGCTGCATCGGAGGGAGCTCCAATACCTGCATCAACAATGACAGGAACATTGCTTTGTTCGATAATGATTTCCAGAAAGTCCAGGGTTTTTAGCCCCTTGTTGCTGCCAATGGGCGAACCGAGAGGCATCACGGCTGCAGTACCTGCCTCTTCGAGCCGTTTGCATAAGACCGGATCTGCATGAATGTATGGCAATACAATAAAACCTAGTTTGGCCAGTTCTTCAGTGGCTTTAAGGGTTTCTATTGGGTCAGGCATCAGGTACCGGGGATCTGGATGTATTTCCAACTTTACCCAATTGGTTTCCAAGGCTTCCCGTGCCAGTTGGGCTGCAAATACGGCTTCCCGTGCATTGCGTACACCGGAGGTATTGGGTAGCAGATTGATTCTGGGATGTTTCAGGTGATCCAGTAATCGATCCTGAGGATTGTGAACATCGACACGTTTCAACGCTACAGTGACGAGTTCTGTGCCTGATGCAAGTATGGCATCCTGCATTTGTTGGGCAGAGGCAAATTTTCCGGTGCCTAGAAAGAGGCGGGAGGAAAAGGTTTTTCCTGCTATAATGAGTGGTTTTGTCATTGATTTTGAAATTATTATAGTAATGTGATACTACGTTCTTTGAGTAAATTTCTATATTCTACTTGCAGCTTTTATTTATCCAAAAGAGCTTAGTATTCCTAAGTTGCTTTATTGTCTCTTGCATTGTTCTTCCACAAGCTTCTTCATTTTTTGCTTGCCCAAAAAACAGGGCACCAAATGAGAATTTGGTGAGCCAGATTTGTGTGTGAGCAAAAAAGGGCACTTTTCTCCGATCCTTCTGCCCGCAAGGCCAAAGGCCAACCTCGCGGAGAAAAGATTGCCAACGCACCTACACTACCACACACGATTGAAGTGATCATAACTCTCTTTGTAACTTCTTTGTATTAAATATTAACTCTGCTTTTTCCTTCTGAAAAGTTTATCCCTTCTCTGTCTTCCTGAAATAGTCACTACCTCTTTTTTTGTCCTCCTGAAAGGACCTTCCCGCCCTTGTCGGGACAGGCGTGGCAAGACCGGCGACCTTTACGATTGGAGTGTATTTCTTCTCTCAGAGAGTAAACATGGCTCTATTTGTCACAATTTTCTTTCAGAAGGACAACAAGGTATAGATCCTTTCAGGAGAACAGCAGAAGGAGGTTTTATATGCATATCTGCTTTAGTTGATAAGTAGGACTATACCTGAATCTGTTCTTCATCCAGTAATGCTTTGAGGTTTGTGACTAGGGTTTCTTTTTCTGCACTTTGTGTGATTAAGCCTGAGACGGCTATTCCGTGTACTCCTGTTTTGAGTAAAGCGGGAAGATCTTCCTGTTGTAATCCACCAATGGCAATAATCGGGATAGAAATGGCTCTGGAACGCAGTTGGTGCATAATGGCATGGTATCCTTCCAGGCCTAATATTGGGCTGAGTTTTTCTTTGGTGGTAGTAAACCGGAAGGGTCCGAGGCCTACATAGGTACATTGTTCATCTACGCGCTGGAGTATATCTTCCAGGGTATTGGCTGTTCCTCCAATAATTTTATCCGGACCAACAATCTGACGGGCAACTGCTACCGACATATCTGTGAGGCCAAGATGTACACCATGTGCATCTACTGCATGGGCAACATCCGGGAAGTCGTTGATAATCAGTTTCGCCCTATAGGGTTCGCACAAGGCTCTGATGGCAATAGCTACCTGTTCTACTTCCTGGGCTGGCACATTTTTCCAGCGCAGCTGTATCCAGTCACAACCAGCATCCAGGGCACGTTGAATGTTGCGTAATTGTTCGGCTGGACTATGTCCCTGAGAGATATAATGAAGTTTACTTACCATATGTTTTATTAGTAGGTGTCTGTAATGCGCTTTAAACTTCTGAATCGTTGTACCGCTTTCTGTGGTTGTGTCCATAGCGTACCTAATACTGCTACACCCTCGAAACCGTAGGCTGCTGCCTGGTGTATATTGGTTTCATCTATACCCCCTAATCCAATGCGTTTTGCTTGAGTGGATTGGCGTGGCGGTAACTGAAAGTCACCTGATACAACAGCCGTATACCCTTGTTTGGAAATGCTGTTGAAGACAGGTCCATAAAACACATAATCAAACTGCTGAGCTGTAGTATTATAGTCACTAAGTTGATGCAGGGAAGTTGAAAGCGTAATATCCTTCTGCCGATGTAAAGACAACTCGGTTTGTGAAACTGTTTTTCTATTTGCCTCAGTGTAATGCAGGCGTTGTAATCCTAATTCTTCTGCCAGTTTATGATGTTGATGAATAGTAATCTGGCTTCGGTAGGGAAGCGCAATACCCTGTATAAGCTCAGCTACCTGATCAGCAGACCATTGAGGTTTACGACAGTGAAATACAGACAATCCTTCCTCAAAAAGAACATTGACTATCTGTGCTTCTTTCTCAATAGCTTCCGGACTGGATAGTACAATAAGATCCATAGCTGGTATCATTTTAAACCTGTTGTGGTTGATTTACAGGAACCACAACAGGCCATAGTGAATAACTTACAAGTACAGTTCGCTTCCCTGTTGTTTAAATTCCTCCGATTTCTCTACCATATTCTTTTCTGCAAAGTCACGGATTTCCTGAGTAATATGCATAGAGCAGAATTTAGGTCCGCACATAGAGCAGAAGTGGGCGACCTTGGCCCCGTCAGCAGGAAGCGTTTCATCATGAAATTCGCGTGCAGTATCTGGGTCCAGTGAAAGGTTAAACTGATCTTCCCAGCGAAACTCAAAGCGGGCTTTGCTCAGGGCGTTGTCCCGGTATTGTGCTCCCGGATGTCCTTTTGCCAGGTCGGCTGCATGAGCGGCAATTTTATAGGCAATTACTCCATCTTTTACATCTTTCTTATTTGGTAGACCCAGGTGTTCTTTGGGCGTAACATAACAAAGCATAGCTGTACCAAACCAACCAATCATGGCTGCACCAATAGCAGATGTAATATGATCATAACCAGGAGCAATGTCTGTTGTTAATGGCCCTAATGTATAGAAAGGTGCCTCATGGCATTCTTTCAGTTGTTTGTCCATATTCTCTTTGATCAGATGCATAGGCACATGACCAGGGCCTTCGATAATAACCTGTACGTCGTGTTTCCAAGCTATTTTGGTGAGTTCTCCTAAGGTCTCCAGTTCAGCAAACTGAGCTGCATCATTGGCATCGGCAATCGAACCCGGACGCAAACCATCACCTAGAGAGAAAGAAACATCATACTGTTTCATGATTTCACAAAGTTCCTCAAAGTGAGTATACAGGAAGTTCTCCTTATGATGCGCCAGACACCATTTGGCCATAATAGAACCGCCTCTGGAAACAATACCTGTGACTCGCTTGGCTGTAAGTGGAATATAACGTAACAACACCCCTGCGTGAATGGTAAAATAATCCACTCCCTGCTCAGCCTGTTCAATGATCGTATCCCGAAATATTTCCCATGTCAGTGCTTCCGGACGTCCACCTACTTTTTCCAGCGCCTGATAGATAGGAACTGTTCCGATGGGTACAGGGGAATTGCGTATAATCCACTCACGGGTTTCATGTATATTTTTGCCTGTAGACAAATCCATGATGGTATCTGCTCCCCAGCGACAGGCCCATACAGCTTTTTCTACTTCTTCTTCAATGCTGGATGAGACTGCACTGTTGCCCAGATTGGCATTGATCTTTACTAGAAAGTTGCGTCCAATAATCATGGATTCACTTTCTGGATGGTTGATATTGGATGGGATTACAGCTCTTCCTGCTGCTACTTCCTGTCGTACAAACTCTGGTGTAATGAGTCCTTTGGGTGTGTTGGCTCCAAAAGAATGGCCTGCGTGTTGTTGAGCTAGGGTTTCGTATTGTCCATTTAATAGGTCTTTCAAGTAATCGATGCGCTGATTTTCCCGAATGGCTATGTATTCCATTTCAGGTGTAATAATCCCTTTTTTGGCATAATGAAGCTGAGTGACATTGTTTCCTGCTTTGGCTCGTAATGGTTTCTGAATGTGTTCAAACCGAAGATGATCCAGCGAGGTGTCATACAGTCGTTTTTTGCCATAGTCAGATGTAATCTCAGGAAGTTGTTCTACATCTCCCCGTTTCGTAATCCAGCTTTGGCGTAAGCGAGGCAATCCTTTGCGCACATCAATAGCAATGGCCGGATCTGTATAGGGTCCACTGGTGTCATATACTGTAACCGGAGCATTCGTTTCTTTGTTGCCGGATGACAGTTTGGTATCTGTTAGAGAGATTTCACGCATGGCTACTTCAATGTCATGCAGATTACCTTTGACATAGATCTTTTGTGAGCCAGGAAAGGGATCACAGGAAATGGTGTGTGTGGATGGTTGTTCGGTTGTCATAGAATTATCCTCCTTGAGTGGCTTTGATGAGTAATACGTTGTCGTTGGGATGTAGCGTATGGGTGCCCCAGTTGGGTCTGGGTATGACAGCCTGGTTGATTGCAACTGCAACGCCTTTCTGTTTGTCAGGCAAAACAATATCCATCAATTGCTGCACAGTGCAATTATCCGGAAAGGTCTTTGATTCTTGGTTAAGTATGATGTCCATTCCTGAAAATAGGTTATGACTTCAGGAGTGGCTACACAGGAGGAGAATGCTATGGATATAGCACTACTATAGTGTGTTGCGGTACTTTTCCCTTCGCCGGTACTAACCGGATCAGGTTCCAAGGGTATCATCTCAGCCAGTTAAGGCACCCCTAAAGCTTAGGACAAAGGTATAAAAACTTGTTTGAACTTTCCTAGAAAAAAGTTTAGCTCTTTAGTTTTGTAGCAAGTACATGAAAAATGTACAATAAATATGGAATTCCAATGTGTGTCGCATCCTATTGGAAAAAAACAAATGAGACCTGGAAGCAGACACTACCCAAACTTAGTCCCTGATGTCAGTCTGCTGGCTGTGATAGGATTTATGATTGCTACTTTTTATATGATTAGTTCTTCTTTTCGAGGTCTCGGAGATTTTAATGAAATGCATGTCAGATTACCGGATACAGTAAGTTGGAATACATGTTCGGTAATTGATGGAAAGATCACAGAAATATATCTGGACAAAACACAATGGCTGTGTGTATTGGTAGATAATAAAAAACGGAATTCTCATTTGATTCCTATGCCTTTATTTAATGCATTTCAGCAAACCATTCATTCTATTCTTTCTTCTTCAGATGATAAAGATATAGAACGGTTTGTAATTCTTGCAGACAAGAATACCAAAATGCATGTTATTCAGCGTTTATTTGATTGTTTTCAGGCAGAGGGAATTAACAAGTTTATACTGAGAGTTGATGCGAACTCTCCTAAGCTCAATGAGTATTTAAAGTTTTTGAAGGCTCACTAGTTTGACAAAAAATAGTCAGCAGTATTCTATTTTAGTAAAAAGCGTTTCATGAATCATTATGGAATATAGTCATATTTTTCTGACTAATTGACTGATGGATGAATAGTAACCAACTTTGCTGTCGAGTTACAAATTAATCCTACACAAAGAGTTATACATCATGTCGGAATCATTCTGGAAAACAGGCGGTTTTGAGTAAGGATGTCAATGATAAACAGAAAAAGATAATGAACCAGGAAATCAAAAATCCACTTTTATGTGATCCCGCAAGTGGTGTATGTGAAATACCAGCAGGAGATGAGAAGACCGAATCTGTAAAAGCGGTAGCGGGCCAAAAGCCTGTAAAGATACTCTATTATACTGATCCGATCTGTTCAACCTGCTGGGGTATTGAACCTCAATTACGGAAGCTGAAACTGGAGTACGGAAAGTACATTGATATCGAGTATCGTATGGGAGGACTACTGCCCGACTGGAGTTATAATAGTGGAGGAATAAGTAAACCCAGTGATGTGTCATATCATTGGGACGAAGTGAGTTTGCACTATGATATGCCTATTGATGGCGATGTATGGCTGGAAGATCCATTGGATTCTTCGTATCCTCCTTCTATTGCAGTAAAGGCTGCAGAGTTACAGGATAAAGAAAAGGCTGTAGCCTTCCTGCGTAAGCTGCGTGAATTTGTCTTTTTGGAGAAAAAGAACATTACCCGATGGGAGCATATACAAAAAGCTGCAGCAGCCGTAGGACTAGATACTTTTCAGTTAAAAGAAGATGTTAAGGAGAAAGGGAAACAACTTTTTGAAGAAGATTTATCTTATGGTCGGTCACTGGGTGTAAGAGGTTTTCCAACTATGTTCTTTTCAGATGCAGACAATAATCAATGTATGGTGTATGGGTTTAAACCCTATGAGATCTTTGAAGGTGCTGTCCAGAAAGTATTTCCTACTGCCAAAAAACAACAGATTGTTATTGACTCGCCTTTTTCTCTTTTTACACATTATCCAACATTGACCCCTAAAGAATACGCCGTTTTGGCAGAGGTCTCTGTAGAAGAGTCGACTCTTCAGCTGGAAAAGTTAGTTCAGGAAGGAAAGCTGGAGAAGCATGCTATCAAAACCGGGTCTCTCTACAAAGTAAAATAAGTTTCTGAGAATACCTATCAAAACGCCTGTCTCTTCTTACTGGACAGGCGTTTGTTATATAAACCAGATCTTCTGGCATGTATGTTGGGGTTACTTGAATCTCGGAGTGCGTACAACCCTGCTTTTTCGCAGCGAAAGAGTTTTGTTTTTTGGATATTTGACTGTAAAAGCAATTTTGTATTTGACAATTTCCCCTGGTGATATCTGGCGTTTCCATTGTAATCGTCCGGATGGTGTATCCAGTTCTGCTCCGGAAATTTCGTCTGTTTCTACACTAATATCACTTTCCTGAGATATAGGTACCTGATCTTGAATTTTGATTTGAACAGGGGTTGGTCGGTTGTTTCGAATTGAAATTTCGTAAACCAGTGCTTCGCTTTTCTTTCCTCCAATGGATTTGTTTGCTGCAAAATCTTCGACTTTGGTCCGTTTCACGATTACCTGATTATCACGCCCGAGAGATAAGTCCAGTGTATCTCCCAATAGCTGTGTATTAATGTTGGATTCACCTATGTATGTATTTCCAAAATACACATTGGCTTTGCCATCGATAAGATTTAGTTGTTTCCAGCCTGTAACTTTTGCTAGCAGAAAAGCACTCATATCCACTTTAGGAATGGTAAGATACTCGTATAGCGCATTCAGATTGTGATCGGAAATATGAATCTGATACGAATCTTTGTTGGTTGGAATTGTATGGATCTTGTCTATTTTAAATGTCGCAGCTAATTCAGAAACTGTTATTCCTTCATCTCCTGACGATCCCTCTTCCTTGGCAGACCAGTTTTGCTGATTAAAAAGTTGATTTTGTACCAATCCTTCATTGGCTCCAGAGTTATAATTTAAAATCCAGGTGCTAAGATAAGGGCGTGATGCTTCCAACGAAGGATCAGCCGTTGACAACGTAAGTTTAACATCTTTCCAGTCTATCCCTGTACCATTATAAATACGTGCATTATATTTAAGTGATACAGGCTTACTGATATCAGTTGCAATCAAATCATAGGTAGCTTCCCAACTGGCATTATGAACAATGTACCGGATTTCAAATTCTACACGTTGCTCGGTAGCTGAGGATACAACAAGATTAATTTCTTTTCGTCTGGTATCTATTTGTGTCTTTAAATGTTCGGATTGCTTGGAAACAGAATCCAGGCTAACAGACAGACTTTTTAATTGTATATTGAGTGTAGTAAGTGAATTATTGATTTTGAGGGTTCGGTCACGATAAAAATCAGCAGCTTTCATTAACTCAGTTATGGTAGTTCCACTCTCTTTTCCACCTAGTTTCTGATTTTCGCTTAGGAGTTTCTTTTCTGTATTGTATGCATCTATCTGATTGGTCACCAGTTCAATCTGTTGTTGAAGTATTTTTATACTATCTGTTTGCCTTTTGATTCTTAAATCCACTTCTTCAGGAGTTATTGTTCTTGTTCCTGTAGATATGGATAATATTTCTACCTCTCCTTTGGGAGTTATCTGTATACTCCTTTCTTCCAGGAATGGAGACAGACCTTTAAAGTTTATGGTATTTTTCCCTTTGATAAGGCGTATTGCCTGGCTATTTTTGATTTCAGCCCCATCCAGATAGACAGTTACCTCCTCTATTCTGGATTCTGTTTGAATACTTTGAGGCTGTTGAGCTTGGGTAAGGTAGTAAGTAGATAACAGAAAAAGGAGAAAGACTATTTTTTTCATAGACGGATTCGGCTAAAAAGTGTATAAAGTTTATAACTTCCCAAAAATACGGTCTTTTTGGTCAATGAATAATGTATTATAGACGTAAAACATACGTTATTTTTTATCAACATATGATGAAACTTATATTTGCATTCTTTTGAGAAATAAGGTCTTGATTACAATCTAACCACCAACAATTCTATGTCGAATCTACAACCTACTATTCATCCTTCAGCCCGTATCATGCAGGGAGTTATCATTGAAGGAGATGTAACTATTGGCGAAAATACCTATATCGGATCCGGATCTATTATTACAGCCAATGGTGGCTCTATTCATATTGGTAACAACACCGTGATTATGGAAAATGCCATTATTCGTAGCAATAAGAAGTTTCCCTGTTTGATAGGTGATAATGTATTGGTAGGACCTAAAGCCTGCATTACGGGAGCTATCATTCATAAAGCCTGTTTTATTGCTACCAATGCTACTATCTTTCATGGAGCCGAGTTATCCAATGGAACCGTGCTGGCTGTAAATGGAATCATCCATGTAGGGACATTCTGTCCAGAGAATACATTTATACCTATTAATCACATTGGCTTTGGAAATCCTGTCAAAGTGTACGGGCCAGGAGAGATACAGGAATTTCATGCAGAGCTACGAAAAGTAGGATTTGTCAAGTATGTATATGACATTGACACCACAGGGCTATCCAATACTGATTTGTATACCAAACTGACCGAAACCTTTCTGGCTAATCTCTGAAACAGCTAAACATGATCATCTCAAATTTTGAATGAGAGTTTGTTAAAAGAGAAAGCTGCCTTTAAATGTGTGTGGAAGTACAGATGCAAGGAATCTTCTTTTTATGAAGTTGGTGTCTTCGTATATTCTATGTATAAAGAGAAAACACTCATCTTTAGTATCTCAATCCCTCCCTATCCTCCTGAAAGGATCTCTTGACAAATAGAGTTGCGTTTGTGCTATTATAGAAAGAATATACTCCAATCGGAAAGGCCACCGGTCTTGTCACAAGATCCTTACAGGAGGACAACGGAGGAAGGATAGGAAGAGAAAGAGAAATATTTCCATGAGGACAAGCAAAAAATGAAGAGGACGGCGGAAGGGTGAAGAAAGGGATAATAAACAAACTCAGGAAGAGAAACTTTAGAAAAAATAGAACAACAATGTCGGAAAGCAAGCAAAAGAAAACCAGAGTCTATACTTTAAAAAAAGTGTGGACTCTGGCTTCATGATGAGACTGTATAATTAAGACAATTATAACATCACAGGCTGACCTGTCCGTACCGATTCATCACAGGCAAACGCGATACGAAGACTATTCACTGCATCTTCTACATGATCTGTAAGATCAACATTTTCTGTAATAGCTTTCAGAAAGAAACGTTGCTCCCGATTACACAACTCCTGATGATCTGGTTCATCAGTCAGGTTAATCCACTCATCAGGTTTAGTGAATTCATTATTGCCATTAATAGCCGCATGGTGTAGTCGTAGTGATTCGGTTTTTGTGTGAGAATCCACATTGTCTGATTTACCTGCTCCACCTGCATCTTTGGCTACAATAGAGACACAACCTTTAGGACCGATTACATCTTTGACGAAGAAGGCTGTTTCACTCATCATCGGTCCCCAGCCGGCTTCATACCAACCTACTGAACCATCCTCAAAGCGAATCTGTAACTGTCCATAATTATAGTTTCCAGCAGGAATGTCTTCTGTCAATCGTGCTCCAATGGCATTGACCTGAACTGGTTTAGAGCGTGTCATCTGACACATGACATCAATATAGTGTACACCACAGTCAACAATCGGACTCAGGCTTTTCATCAGGTTACGGTGTACATCCCACATATACCCATGACTTTGCTGATTCAGATTCATTCGCATTACCAGCGGTTTACCTATCTGTTGGGCAATCTCTACAAACTTCTCCCAGGAAGGATGATGGCGTAGTATATAACCTACTACTACTTTCTTCCCTGTTTTCTTTGCCACCTCTGCTACTCGCTGCGCACCCTCAACCGTATCAGCCAGAGGCTTCTCAATAAATACATGACAACCAGCTTCCAGCGCCATGATGGCAAACTGTTCATGTGTATCCGGATAGGTCGAGATACATACTGCATCAGGTTGTGTATCTTTCAATGCTACAGCATAATCGCTAAACAACGGATAGCCACCACCTAACCGTTCATTCAATACTTCTTTGCTTTTTCCCGTAGAAACAATTCCGCAGATTTCAAATCCGTCGATAGACTTATAGGCTAAGGCATGGGAGGCTCCCATGTTGCCACAGCCTACTACTAATACACGTAAAGGTTGATTTTGCAGTGACATTCGAATTGAGCTATAAATGAATTAAATAAGATACGACTTCGCTTTAATGGCTTAAAACTATAGATTTCCTGTTATATTTATATTATACATTAAAATATTTCTCTAAAAAAGAGGTAGAATTAATTTTTTTAGTTTTATTTACAACATTGTGAAAATATTTTTTTAATCCAAGTACTTCGATACCCCTATAACAGGAGGCTATTAGCTGATAAAGAAATAGCCTCCATTTTATAATAAATAATACTAACAGTGCATTTGACTAGTTAACAAATAAATAGTATCAGTTAGTTTGATAAAAACGTACATTCGGATATATACACCCGTAAGCGTAAAAGTGAGACAATTGCCGGAGGATTGAATCCGGAGATCAGGTAAAAGATTTTGTTGAAACAGTACTTTAATTATAACCCATCCAATACATTTATTTTATCATGCAACGACGTTCTGCACTCAAAAATGTGGTAGCAGCTCTGGGCGGTATGGTCGCATTACCTGCCTGGGCTACTGGTTGGACGCCTGAGTCTCTTGGACCCGTTTCCGGCTTAGCCTCAACAGAAGAAGCATTACTGGCTGAAATCGTAGAAACCATCATTCCGGAAACTAGTACACCAGGAGCCAAATCGCTGAAAGTACATCAATATGCTATGCGTATGATTACTGACTGCTATGGTGAAACGGCACAAGTCAATTTGAAACAAGGACTTGTACTGGTAGATCAGAATGCCAGACAAGGGTACAACAAACCATTCGCTGAATGTGATGCCAGACAACGCCTGGATACCTTATCCAAAATGAAAGACTCTGCTGATCCTGGAGCAAAGCAATTTATCAGCATGGTTAAAAGTCTGACTATTCAAGGTTATATGAATTCCGAATACGTGCAGATGAATCTTAGGGGATATAATATGGCCCCTGGTTTTTTTCATGGATGTGTACCACTGAAGAAGTAAATCTTTTCATTTTCTATTCCAGAATTTTGTCATGGCTTTCTTAACTATAGATTCAATCAAAGAACGTACCTTCGACGCCATTGTGATTGGCTCAGGTATCAGTGGTGGCTGGGCTGCCAAAGAGCTTTGTGAAAAAGGATTAAAGACATTGGTGTTAGAGCGGGGGCGGGATGTAAAACATATTACAGACTATCCAACCACGATGATGAATCCGTGGGAGTTTGAGCATGGAGGACGTTTACCCAAATCCGTCACAGATGCCAATCCCATTGTGAGCCGTTGTTATGCGTTTAATGAAGATGCTGCTCACTTTTTTGTAAAAGATGCCGAACATCCGTATGTACAGGAAAAACCATTTGACTGGATACGTGGCTATCAGGTAGGAGGGAAGTCCTTGATGTGGGCACGTGGTACGCAGCGTTGGTCACAATATGACTTTGATGGCCCTGCCCGTGATGGATTTGCTGTAGAATGGCCTATCAGCTATGCAGAACTGGCTCCGTGGTACAGCCATGTCGAACTGTTTGCGGGTATTAGCGGAAATAAAGATGGACTGGCTCAATTACCAGATGGCGAATTTCTTCCACCTCATGAGCAGTCCTGTGTGGAGAAGCATT
Source organism: Xanthocytophaga agilis (assembly GCF_030068605.1). Lineage (NCBI taxonomy): Bacteria > Pseudomonadati > Bacteroidota > Cytophagia > Cytophagales > Rhodocytophagaceae > Xanthocytophaga > Xanthocytophaga agilis. The sequence continues at coordinate 28,794 of NZ_JASJOU010000003.1, read as the reverse complement.
TTACTGACCAGATGGCCAAACACTACAAAGGAACCCGCCCTATTATTATCGGACGTTGTGCACACCTGACCAAACCTAAACCCATCCATTTTCAGCAGGGGAGAGCTCAGTGCCAGAACCGGTCTCTTTGTCAGCGGGGGTGTCCATATGGTGGGTATTTCAGCAGCAATGCATCTACATTGCCCTGGGCTGCCAAAACCGGAAAGATGACCTTACAGCCCGATTCTGTGGTACACTCCATTATTTTTGACGAAAAGAAAAATAAGGCTACCGGAGTACGGGTTATTGATGCTCATACCAAACAAATGACTGAGTATTATGCCCGTGTAATTTTTGTGAATGCGGCATGTTTGAATAGTAATCTGATTTTATTAAACTCAACCTCACATCGTTTTCCGAATGGCCTGGGTAATGACAATGGATTATTGGGCAAGTATATGGCATTCCATAATTTCCGAACTACTATCTCTGCAGAATATGAAGGATATCTGGATACAATCACAGAAGGTATTCGCCCCAATGGCAGTTATATTCCACGATTCCGGAATGTATTTAAACAGGAAACGGATTTTCTGAGAGGATATGCTGCTGGTTTTAGTGCTTTCCGGATGATGGATACAGACACTTCCGGTATGGGGGAAGAGCTGAAGACAAACCTGACTGCTAAAAAATATGGTAACTGGAGGGCAGGTTCGCATATGATGGGCGAAACCATTCCGAAAGAGACGAATTATGTAGCATTAGATCCAAACCTGAAAGATCCCTGGGGTATACCACAACTGCGTGTTTCTGTTGCTTATGATGACAATGATGAAAAGATGATTCAGGATTTTCATACACAAATGACAGAGATGTTGACCTTAGCTGGATTTAAAAATATCAAAACCCATGATAATCCGAATAAAGCGCCAGGTCTGGATATACACGAAATGGGTGGGGTACGTATGGGCAAAGATCCTAAAACATCTTTGTTGAATAAGTGGAATCAATTGCACGCCTGTAAAAACGTTTTTGTAACAGACGGAGCCTGTATGACATCTACTTCTACACAAAACCCATCGCTTACCTTTATGGCTCTTACGGCTCGTGCAGCAAATTATGCTATAACAGAATTCAAAAAAGGAAATTTATAAGCAAACAATAATCACAACCTTACCCTTATTTTATTTCTATGCAGCGTTTAAAATTCGCTTTCCTTGTCGCCGGACTATTGATTGGTCTTGTCGCGTACTCACAACAATCCAAAAAAGAAAAATGGACATCCTTGTTTAATGGGAAAGATCTGAAGGGATGGAAAGTATATGGTACCGAAAAATGGTATGTCGAAAAAGGCGAGTTAATCTGTGAAAGTGGGCCAGACAAAGGATATGGCTATCTGGGCACAGATCAGTCCTATAAGGATTTTGAACTGACACTGGAGTTTAAACAGGAAGCCAATGGAAACAGTGGTGTGTTCTTTCATTCCAGTCTTGAAGGTACCAAAATTACTGGCTGGCAGGCTGAGGTAGCACCTCCCGGACACTGGACGGGTGGTATTTATGAGTCGTATGGCCGGGGCTGGTTAATTAAGCCGACAGACGACAAAGACAAGGCACTGAAAATGGGAGAGTGGAACACCATGAAAATAAAAGTGTCTGGTGGACAGGTAACTACCTGGGTGAATGGCCAGGAAATGATTACGTTCTCAGATGATAAAATTGGTGCTGCCAATGGAATCATTGCCCTTCAGATTCATGATGGGGGTGGTATCAAAGTAAAATGGCGCAATATCAAGATCCGAACACTGTAGTTTTACTCTGCTAACGAATACACAAAGACCTCTCGATCCGGGAGGTCTTTTTTTATGCCATTAACATTTCGATAATGAATAATTTACAGACGTAAAGTTAATGTTACCAAACTGTAGAATAAGGTAACTATTCCTACCTGTACTTTCTTTTCTTTTAAAGCATCCACACTAGTATCATCTGATACAATCAGCCTTGTTTTTAGTGTGCAAATCCTCTTTTTATCCCTGAAGTCCTGGTTGGAATCAGATCCTGTTTAAAGGCCTGAGGGATTGTAATTTTATAATACCTTATTAACAATCCGTTAATCCCTTGCTGGTTTGAATTTCTCAATTTTGTGGCTTCAAAAACAAACCCTTACAAACTATTTCATCAAATGAAAAACAATACAAGGTCTATTGTATTACTTCTTTTGTTTTTGTTGTCCTATGGCTTTACTACTTTTAGTGTAAATGCTCAAACGACACAAGCCTCTATTACAGGTATAATTCTGGACAATCAGAAAAGCCCACTTCCGGGTGCTACTGTTCAGGTTAGAAATGCATCTACCGGATTTACTACTGCCACCACTACTAGTGCACAAGGAGAATATGTATTCAAACAACTTCCATTGGGTGGACCTTATACTGTTACTGTAACCTTCGTAGGATATAGTCAACATCAGAAAAATAATTTATTTCTGAATCAGGGTGATGCTCTAAGGATTAATGTAAACATGCAGGAAGATGCTCAAATGCTGGATGCTATAGAAATCACAGATTCCGGATTGAAAAACAAAACGGAAGATCTGGGAGCCTCTACCGCTATCACTTCCAAAAACATCACCCGAATGCCTGTAAACGGACGTAGCTTTGCTTCATTAACAGATTTATCACCATTGAGCAGAGGCGGAAATATTTCCGGACAGTTGGGATCTTCTACAGGCTATACTATTGATGGGATGAACTCTAAGAACCCGACTTCTGCTGGTGCTACAACAAGTCGCAGCGGTTCTCCTTATTCTATTTCTATCGAAGCTGTCAGAGAATTTAAAGTAGTAACTAACCAGTATGATGTTACCTATGGCCGTAATGGAGGGGGTGTTGTAAGTGCGGTAACTAAATCGGGAACCAATACATTGAGTGGAAGTGTGTTCCTGTATACACGCGCCAACTGGCTGGCAAGCCGTTATGATATCCGGGGTAATGTGCGTAATAATAACTATTCAACCAATCAGTATGGTTTCTCACTGAGTGGTCCGATCATTAAGGATAAGTTGCATTTCTTTGTAGTATGGGACCATCAATTGGATCAGCGGTCACTGGTAATTGCAGATATTCAATCTCCTTCTGATGAAAGCCGGTTCAACATCCGAAAAGATACGCTAGACAGATTTATACAAATTGCCCGTGCCAAGTATGGTGTGGCTGATACACGCCAGTATGGATCATTTGATAAACAACGTAATTCAGATGCTGGCTTTCTTCGTTTGGATTGGCAGATCAATAACCGAAACCTGCTGACAATCCGAAATAACTTTACCAGTGATGTCAATAAATTGGGATTAGTAGATAACACAGCCATAAACCTGTATGAATCAACAGGTAATGATTATAACGTTGACAATAGTCTTTTGGCAACATTGCGTAGTTCTATAAGTCCTCGTTTGACAAATGAACTGAAAGTACAACATTTGTATACCCATCAGAATAGTTCTCCCGGTGATCAGTTGCCATCCAAAAACATTCCGAGAGCGATTGTCGAAAACGTAACATCTCCTATTGATGGTTCTACCAAATCTACTTCCATTCAGATTGGCGGTCACCGTTTTGCACAGGAACGTTTTACCAATAATGTAGTACAACTGATCGATAACCTGTATTATAATACCAATAAGGCTGAATATACTTTTGGTGTGGATGTAATGTATACCAGAGCCCGTTCATTGTATGGAAGTGAAGTAAATGGCCGTTTCCATTATACCAATGATGCCAATGGTACTGCCATGCAGAACTTTGAGAACCTAAGACCTTATCGTTATTTCCGTGAGGTTCCTCTGGTAGATGATCCTACTGTAGTTGGCAATACCTATAACGTGGGTCTTTACGGACAAATGAAAACACGATTAACCAAAGGTCTGGATGTAACAGCTGGTTTACGTATGGATTATGCGCATTATCCTTCGGCTCCATTGAATCAGGCTGTGCTGGAAGATCTGGGCTTGCGTACAGACAATAAACTAAAATCATTTATTGTACAGCCTCGTGTGCAGTTTAACTGGAATGTAAACGATCGTAACAGAGACTTTATCCGTTTAGGGGCAGGTGTTTTTGCTTCAGACATTAACAACTATATGGTTATTAACAACCTGACCTTTGACGGAAGACATTACGGTACGGTAGATGTACGAAATCCAAATGTTCCTACTCCGGATTTTATCGCTTACCGCAATAATTACAACAGCATTCCTACATTGAATAACCTTCAGATTCCAACCATCAACATGAATGGTTCGGATAGTAAAGTGCCTGTTGTATACAAAGGAAACATCTCCTATACCCGTTATGTAACGGATAAATTGAAAGTGAGTGTAACAGGATATGCTACACTGGGTCGGAATAACTACATGTATGTAGACAGAAACATGTCTAAGACACCTTTCTTCACACTGGCTAATGAAGATAACCGTGGTGTATTTGTACCATTAACCAGTATGCCTTCAAGTGGTAACGGAGACTGGACCAAAGGCCGTATTTCTGAAAGATTGGGACGTGTGCTGGAACTGACTAGCCAAGGTAAAGTAAATCAGTTTGCTGTAGTGCTTGATGGTACATATCAGTATTTTAGAGATGGTGAAATTTCAGTGAGCTATACATGGAATGATACCAAAGACAATACCTCTTACAACGGTAACGTAGCCAACACGGCAACTTTATCTCTGCCCGTAAAAGATGATCCACGTGATCTGAGCAAAATGACCTATTCTGATAACCAGTTCCGCAATAAGGTGGTAATTTACGGTTCTTCTCCAACCTTTTATGGATTTGTGGTAGGTATACGTTATTCAGGTATTGGTGGTACACGCTATAGCTTATTGTCTGGTGCTAATACCAATGCAGACTTTGTAGCTACAAATGATCTTGCCTATATCTTTGACAGAAATAGTACAGAGGTTCCCGAAAATGTGAGAAATGGCTTACAGGCCATCATTGATAATCCTAATGCAAGCCAGAGTATTAAAGATTACATCAATAAATACACTGGAAAGATTGCAGAAAGAAATGGTGGTATCAACGGTTTCTATGGAACAGTAGACTTACGGATTATGAAGCGAATAAACTTCGGTAAAGGCCACAACCTTCAGATATCTGGTGATATCTTTAACGTAATGAACATGCTGAATAGAAACAAAGGTACCAATAAGTCACTTGGTTCTCAAAGCTTATATGCATTAGGTATTCCTAAAACGGATACTGCACCTGCTGTACCAGGATTTGATCAAACGGCTAAGCGATATAACTATAGAGTAAACTCTCCAGGTGTGTTAACGCCTTCCGGAGATCCATTCCAGGTTCAGCTTGGTATCCGCTATGGTTTTTAATTTTTTGAGTCTCGATTTGTCTATACTATTAAATCCTCTTTTAGTAAAAGAGGATTTTTTTTGTTTTATAGTGTAACTATTTGATAATGAGTTCTGAGCGTAGTTTTGATATCTTTGGAGGAAGCTTGGGAATTTCGTATTTTTAAGGTATGAAAACTCATCGTCAAACTGCTATGAATACCACTACTCAGGAACATCGATATGCTTATTATGATTTGGTTGATTATGATATCCGTCTGGATAAAGAAATTCATTTGATGAAGAAGCGTATCGCTAAAATTGCTGTGGATGAAGTGAAATACCAGGCACGTCAGCAGTTTCTGGATAGCTATCTGGCTGAGTTGAAGGAACGGGAAGTAGTGTTTCAAGCAGAAGACAAACCCGAAAAGTACAAAAAACGTACACTGAAGCGACTACAGAAGGAAATAGATAAGGCTAGAGGACGCTGGCATGCCAATCGTTGGAGACTGAGTGTGGTTTCTAAACGCAAGAGGAAAGATAATCCTGCCAAATTGATCCTCAAAGAGATCAAACAGGCTGAAGTACAAGTGCGTATGCAGGCTATAAAACAAACTATCTTGAAATTGGAAGAGTTAGAACATGTAGTGAAAGAGAGTCTTGTTATAAACGAAGAACCTGCTACAATTACCACTCTTTCAGAAAATACAGTGGTGGCTATATCAATATATAAGCATACTGCATGTATCCACGTACAAAAAGAGGGTGTTTGCACCTTCAGTGCTACTATACCTTTGCCTTATGGTGAGACGATCACTTGTTTTAACCTACAAGCAGCCTGATTTCCTGCCTGCATAAACAAAAAAAGCCGATACAGGATGCATCGGCTTAGGTATGAGTATTGTCCAGATTTTACTGGCCTAATATATAGGCAAACATCAACGGTGCTACAATAGTCGCATCTGATTCTACAATAAACTTAGGTGTAGTAATATCCAGTTTACCCCAGGTAATTTTCTCATTAGGCACAGCGCCTGAGTAGGAGCCATAGGATGTAGTAGAGTCAGAAATCTGGCAGAAGTATGACCAGAAAGGAACATCATGCATTTCCATATCCTGATACAACATTGGTACTACACAGATAGGGAAGTCACCTGCAATACCTCCACCAATCTGGAAGAAACCAATGCCTTTTCCTTCACAATTTTTAGTATACCAGTCAGCCAGGAAAGTCATGTATTCGATACCTGACTTCATGGTTGAAGGCTTCAGTGTTCCCTTGATACAATAGGAAGCAAAGATGTTACCCATAGTAGAATCTTCCCAGCCTGGTACTACAATCGGTAGATTTTTCTCAGCAGCTGCCAGCATCCAGGAGTTTTTAGGATCAATTTCATAGTATTGTTCCAGTTCACCTGAATTCAGAATCTGATACATGTATTCGTGTGGGAAATAGCGTTCTCCACTTTGTTCCGCTTTACTCCAGATACCGATCAGGTGTTTCTGTAACTTACGGAATGCCTCTTCTTCCGGAATACACGTATCTGTTACACGGTTGTAATGATTTTCAAGCAGATCCCATTCATCCTGAGGGCTTAGGTCACGATAATGAGGTACCCGTTTGTATGAATTGTGTGCTACCAGGTTCATCAGATCCTCTTCCAGGTTGGCACCTGTACAGGAAATAATATGCACTTTATCCTGACGAATCATTTCAGCCAGCGAAATGCCCAGTTCTGCAGTACTCATGGCACCTGCCAGGGTAATCATCATCTTACCATTGTCCAGCAAATGCGTTTCGTATCCTTTTGCTGCATCTACCAGAGCTGCTGCATTAAAGTGCAGGTAATTCTTTTCTATAAACTGAGAAATAGGTCCTTTCATGGATTGATATTCTATTTTTTGAGATGAATAATGAAATTTTGCGCAAAGGTAAAAACTTTTACCCGGTAATTGGCTATTCTGTGCAGATCTTAATAAAAAGTTGATCCTGTGTAAACAGAGGATAAGACCAGTTTGTTCACTATTTTAGGGTATGCTCCCTGTTGTAATCATTTTTCAAATGGCCAGCCTGCATACCCTATCAATAAAAAAGCCACTATAGAGTGAATAGTGGCCAAAATCGTCGAAGCGAAGAGTAAAAGTTTGTTTGATACGTATCTATTAAAAAACGTCCTTAATCTCATATTTTCTGTCCCGGAAATGAAATGTATCCCCTTTTTTCATACCTACCATAGCTTGAAAAATCGGAGCAGAGATAGAGATAGGGAAAAAAGTTTCACCATCCAGCACCACTTTATTCATGCCGATTGCAATAAAAAAATGTTGAGCAGAGGTTTTGACAACAGATCCTTGTTCAATTACAGATTTGAGATCATAGGCTGGAACACTTTCAAGCAGTTCCAGATCATTTTGAGAATTACGCCATTTGATAGCATACATATCTCTGGTCTGGTGCATTTGTTCCCGATATGACTCTGTCATTTCCTCAGGGCTACCTTCTTCACTGTTTGCATTTTCCTGAGCTTCCAGCATGGCTTCCTTTGCCGTTTTTACTATTTCCTTCTGTGTATCAATGCAAGCTTCAAATAATTTTCTCTTCAGTTCTAAGTTGTCCATTCTAAGTATAATTTAGATAATTACAAGTTCAAAAAGTAAAAGATTGTTCCCTAAAAAATAATGCCATTAGGTTAATAAGTAATGCATAAAAATACATCAACTCGTCAATCTGTAGATGACTGACCAACCTTCCGTTTCCACTTTATATAAAGGAGCAATGTGTAGTTTGAAAAAACTTTTACTTTAACGCAAATACCCTACTTTTGGTTTGGTTCATTGCCTGGATTTTGCAAATTGGCGCGCAATTTAAAGATTTTTTTAAATAATACACCAGCCTCAAAGGGTTTTGTCACAATGTCATGCATGCCAGCTGCCAGTGCCTGTTCATGATCTCTATCATCCAGACTGGCTGTCATGGCAATGAGCGGTATGTGTTGTTTATCAGGGAGATGTGTACGAATATGACGGGCTACTTCATAGCCATCCATGTCAGGCATCTGGAGGTCTATCAATACGGCGTGATATTCCGTTTTTTGTAGTAATTCAATGCCTTCCTGACCACTGCCTGCGAGTTCTGCTTTGGCATTGGAGGAGGCGTTATGAACCGTACTTTGTGCAATTAGCCTGTTAAGCGGATTGTCGTCTATAATTAATAGTACAAGAGGTGTTTGAGGAAAGGATGCAGGTACTGTTTCATTTTTCTCTGCTACCGAATACACCCGGTAGAAAGGAAGAGCCACCGAAAATACAGAACCTACACCTAACTGGCTTTTTACAGCAATGTTTCCTCCCTGCATTTCAACCAGTTGTTTCACAATCGCTAAGCCCAGCCCTGTACCACCATACATTCGGGTGGTCTGGTCTGAAGCTTGTGTAAAGCCTTCAAAAATACTTGAAAGCCTGTTTGCCGGAATACCAATACCTGTATCTTCTACTTCGAAGAGCAAGGCTATCTGTTGCTTCTCGAGTTTCAATGTCCGAATTCGAAGTGTAACACTCCCCTTTGGGGTAAATTTGACTGCATTACTTAACAGGTTAAGTAGAATCTGATTAAGTCGTACAGGATCACCCAGAAACAGAGTTGGTACATCTTCCTGTATGTCTGCAATCATTTCCAGCTTTTTTTCTGTCACCTGAAACTGTAGGGTTTCAAACAGATGCCGGACACATTCCTGCAGATTGATCTCTACCTGTTCAAACGTAACTTTGCCTGCATTGATTTTAGACAGATCCAGTATATCATTTATAAGTACAAGCAGATTTTCTGCTGATTCATGAATATGTCGTATATAATCCGATTGAGTTTGGGTTGTATTTGTCTTTTCCAGAAGTTTAGCAAAACCTATCACTGCATTCAAAGGAGTACGTATTTCATGACTCATAGTAGCCAATATTTCCTCTTTTACTTTCTGATTGTGCTCTGCATTATTTTTTTCCTGCTCTATCTGAATCTTCTGCATCTGGATACTATGAATTCTGTCAACAAGTGCCAGTGATATCAGGATGACATCTGTAACCGAACCTATCTGCAAACTTTTCAGTGTAAATGTGTTGCTGGGTATGAGCCCAAATGCATTCAATACAGCAATCCCCACACTGATCAACATTACTGTCCAGGCTAGTAAAAGATAACCTGCTGAAAGGTTTCCATTTTGGTATGATTTGATCGAAATACTTAAAATAATGATAACAAAGATGGCTGCTGTGATTGTGAGTAAAAGCATGTTGAGAGACAGATCTAATAAGAATGCTCCCAGTATTACCTCAACTACAGTTACAATAATAAAATAACGGCCTATCTTATACCAGGCGGGCAAAGTTTTGCGTAAGTGGAGAAATTGCAGACAAAAGATAACAATCATGATGGCTGTTAAACTTCCCGTTATAAAAACAGCTCTGTCCGACCACCAACTGGGAGATGACCATAACCATTCGTTTCCATATCCACTGAGAGAAAGTAAAAAGAATGCAATCAGAATCAGATATAATACATAATAAAGATAACTAAGGTCTCTGAGGAAGACATACAAAATGAAGTTATAAACAGCCATCACAAACAGAATCCCATAAAAGATTCCCTGCCAAAACTGTTCAATATGATCTTTTTTCTGAAAAAAGGTTTCGGATTCAATGAGAACAGGCAGATCCAAAGGGCCATCTCCCCATACATACAGATAATAGGTTTGAGGAGTAGCCGATTGTGGCTTTATGCTAAATATAGGATACTTATAGGAGTAGAGTTTCGTGGTTTGTGATCCCCACTCTTGTACCTGAAATCCGGAATCTCTCTGAGGAATATACAATTTAGCATGAACCAGCAATGGATTGTGTATGGAAAGAATCCAGTTTTTATCAGGAGGAGACAGAATAGTAAACCGTAGCCAGTAACCTGCCTGGCTGAAACCCAGACTATAATTAGGATGAGCTATAAACCTGTTTTGGAAAACAGGAGATTGTATCTGAGTAATGCTGAGCGATCGGTTTTTGTCTTTCAGCATTTTCAGATAAGGGTTCAGGTTATAGGTTACTGAATCATTCTGAAGTTTTAGACTATTTTGGGCATTGCTTATCGGTAATAAAAAGAATTGAAATATCCAGACTACTATGCTATAAATGAAAATTCGCATAAAGGATTGACAAACAAATAATAAATTATGTACAATTTTCTGGAGAAAAGACTCATCAAGCAGAAGATTGGCTCATTGATCAGGGATAACTAAACTTCCCTTGTATAGTTGCTGGTTAATTATAACGCAAATATAGACTTTTGTTGAAAAAATTCAATTTAATGTTTGCTTGATATAGTAAACATATCTTAAAAGTGAGGTTTGTATCATGTGATTTTATATTAAAATGTGTTTTTTGACTTGTAAAATAGGTGTTAATAAATGTATGTATCTGTTGGATAGTGAGTTATATTGAAAGGTTTTATTCTTGTTTCTACCAGAAATAGCTGTTGTGTTGAGTACGGATAAATAAGGAAATAGTTACTATAAAACAGATTTGATTTTCTTTTCCTATCTTCCCACCTTTGCAGTTGAACAATCCGCTAGTATTATGACAGAATCACAGGCCCAGTCCCGCATAAATGAGCTTACTGAAAAGATAAATTATTACAACTACCGTTATTATCAGGATAGTATATCTGAAATTTCTGATTACGATTTTGATGTCTTGCTGGAAGAATTGACAGGTTTGGAAAAACAATTTCCTCAATTTCTTCAGCCTGATTCTCCTACGCAGCGGGTAGGAGGGACCATTACGAAAAACTTTGCCTCTGTCAAGCACAAGTATCCCATGTTATCACTGGGTAACAGCTATTCAGAAGAAGAAATTAAAGATTTTGATACCCGTATTCGTAGATTGATAGATCATGAATTTGAATATGTATGTGAACTGAAGTTTGATGGAGTGGCTTTGAGTCTGACGTATAAAAACGGGGTGTTGGAGCGTGCTGTTACGCGTGGTGATGGTGTACAGGGAGATGATATTACAGCCAATGCCCGAACCATCCGATCTATTCCATTGAAGATTTATGGTGACAATATTCCAGCTGAATTTGAGGTAAGAGGAGAAGTGTTTATGCCCTGGAAGGTTTTTGAACAACTGAATCAGATGCGGGAGGATATTGGAGAAGCTCTGATGGCAAATCCCCGCAATGCAGCTTCGGGTACATTAAAGCTTCAGGATTCAACAGAAGTGGCCAAACGGCAGCTGGATTGTTATATATACTACCTGCTTGGTGAGAATCTGCCTTATCAGACTCACTCTCAGTCAATGGAACAACTGACAAAGTGGGGATTTCAGGTATCGCCAACCTATCGGGTTTGTAAGACTATTGAAGAGGTAATGGATTATATTCATTACTGGGATACAGAAAGATTTAATCTGCCTTTAGGAACAGATGGAATCGTGCTAAAAGTTAATGCCTTTGAGGTACAGCAGGAACTGGGATTTACTGCAAAAAGTCCACGCTGGGCAATTGCTTATAAATACAAAGCACTGGCTGCTGCCACACCATTGGAATCTGTTAGTTATCAGGTTGGACGTACAGGAGCTGTTACACCTGTGGCTAATCTGAAGGCTGTATTACTAGCTGGTACAACAGTGCGAAGAGCTTCATTGCATAATGCCAACGAGATTGCCCGTCTGGACATTCATGAAGGGGATACACTGTTTATTGAGAAAGGGGGAGAGATTATTCCTAAAGTCACAGGTGTTGATCTGACTAAACGGAACGAGGGTTCTGCTCCCGTACAGTTTCCGACAACCTGTCCTGCCTGTAATACTGCACTGGTACGGATTCCAGGAGAGGCTGCCTATTACTGCCCTAATGAACTGGAGTGTCCTCCACAGATCAGAGGTCGTATTGAGCATTTTATCCAGCGTAAGGCAATGAATATGGATAGTCTGGGCGAAGGAAAAATTGAATTGCTGTATGATAAGGGTTTGGTACATAGTCCCGCTGATTTATATAAGTTGAGTTATAATCAGCTTTTTGGATTGGAAAAAGTGATAACCAATCCAGATACAGGTGAGGTACGTCGGGTTTCTTTTAAACAGAAGACAGTCGAGAATATGCTGACTTCTATTGAAAAATCCAAGGCTGTTCCTTTTGATCGGGTACTGTTTGCTTTAGGGATTCGTTATGTAGGAGCAACGGTTGCAGCAAAGCTGGCCGCCTATTTTGGAAATATAGATGCTATTTATCAGGCAACGGTTGAGCAACTGATGCAAGCGCCTGAGATTGGTGGTAAAATTGCTGAGAGCATTGCCCGTTTTTTTGCTGAGCCACGGAACGTTGAGTATATACAGCAACTAAAAGAGGCTGGTGTACAGATGCAGATGGAGATGCGCGAACTGGTTATGGAGAGCAATGCACTGGAAGGCAAGTCATTTGTAATTTCAGGAGTATTTGTGCACTTTGATCGGGATGTGTTAAAAGACAAGATTATTGCCAATGGAGGAAAGGTCTTAAGTGGTGTATCTGGAAAGCTGGATTATCTGCTGGCAGGTGAGAATATGGGGCCATCCAAACTGGAAAAGGCAGAGAAACTTGGTGTTAAGATCATTTCCGAGCAGGACTTTCTGACAATGATAGGAGAGACTGCCGGATAAAATATAGTATATCTATCATTATAAATGAAAATGATAGACGAGAACAACCACTGAAAACAAAAAATGAAAATTGCTGACTATTTTCTAAAGCGCAAGACAGATCAACTGATTCGGAAAGGTAGATCAGAGGATGCTGTCATGGTATCCTTACCAGAGGCAAAAGATATTGGTATCCTTTTTCTGGAGGAGGAGGGACAACAACAAGCTTTAAATAAGTTTGTGGATGAGTTGGTGAGAGATCATAAAAGAGTGCGTGCACTAACATTTTTTGAGAACTTTCATAGTAATCCATATCAGTTTAAGTTCGATTTTTTTACCAAAAAGGAGATCTCTCTGTTTGGTGACATACAGAATGAGAAAGTAAGTCAGTTCATTGATTTTCGTTTTGATTATTTATTTTGCGTAAGCAGGCAAGTTTTTTTACCTTTCGAATATATTCTGATGCGAAGTCATGCTAAATTCAGAGTAGGATTTCATGAGGAAGGCAAAGAGTATTTGTTTGATCTGATGGTTGAACCTCCACAGGATGCTTCTCTTCAGACCTTGCTGGCCCAGTTATATGAGTACACTCAAAAAATTAGTTTAAGCTTACATGAACACTAAATTTTATGGAACAGGCGTAGCGCTGGTAACGCCGTTTCAGGAGGATCTTTCCGTTGATTTTCCAGCCCTTGAGCGATTGCTTGAACATACCATCTCTGGTGGAGTAGATTACCTTGTTGTTATGGGTACTACTGGTGAGTCTGCTACTGTAACCAAGGCCGAACGAAAGGAAATTCTGAATTTTGTCAGAGACTATAATGCAGGACGTTTGCCTATTGTATATGGAATCGGAGGAAACAATACAGCTTCTTTACTGGATACTATTGAGGAAACAGATTTTAAAGATGTAGATGCTATCTTATCTGTGAGCCCTTATTACAACAAACCTACACAAAGAGGCATCATGGCTCATTATGAAACTGTAGCCAATGCTAGTCCGGTGCCTGTAATTCTGTACAATGTTCCAGGACGTACAGCGTCTAACCTGACGGCTGCCTCCACTCTGGTACTTGCTCAGCATAAAAATATCATTGGTGTAAAAGAAGCCTCAGGCGATATGTCTCAGGGTATTGAGATTGCACGTGATAAACCGGCTGATTTTCTGTTTCTGGCAGGAGATGATATGCTTACAGTGCCTATGACTACTTTTGGTGCAAAAGGGGTAATCTCTGTAATTGCCAATGCTTTGCCTCAGCTATTTACCCGTATGGTAAATGAAGCGCTTACTGGTAACTATACACAGGCTATACCTTATCTGTTTCAGCTTTCACGGATCAACGATCTGATGTATGAAGAAGGCAATCCTGTAGGAGTAAAAAGTGCGTTGAAATCATTAGGGATTTGTGAAGATCGGGTTCGATTACCATTGGTATCAGCCTCCGACTCATTAACGGCTCGTATCAAACAGACGCTGGCTAGCATGCAATTGCCTGAATTTGCCTAACAATAATAGATATCTATAAAAAGAAAAGCCTGTGTTCCCACAGGCTTTTCTTTTGAACTCTGATCATATATAGATCAGCCTTAAAAATAAAAGAAGTCTGAATCTACAATCCAGACTTCTTTTATTTTTAAGGCTGATTATTTTTCAGCGTTTTTCTTGTCTTGTACTTCAGTTCTTATTTCTTGAGCCAAAGTTTTTAGTTGTTGCATTCCTGCTCTTACACGTGTTCCTGCTGCTTGGTTTCCTTTGTCGTAGAACTTTTCAAAATCGCCTTCCAATGACAGTACTAGGTCTCTAATTTGCTCAAATCGTTTCATTCGATTGTGATTTTAGGTTATGGATGTATAATACTTTTGAACGCCCGAAATTACAGATTTAAATATTGCAGTCAAATATTTATAGGAAAAAAAGGCCTTTTTTTTGAAAAAAACGAAGGTTTTATAAAGATTCAAGGTTCGAAGGTGATATTTTCGGGGCAAAACGGAGAGGCTTATCCCTTAATTGGCCATCTTCGAACCTTGATCTGAAGTGAATTATACATTCACCATCATAGGTACTTCAGTACTAGCGTATACTCCGCTACGCAGCTTGTCTGATATTTTATCAAATGCAACCAGCGTTTTTTCTACATCTTCCAGCGTATGAGAAGCTGTAGGGATAAGACGTAGAAGAATCATATCTTTTGGTACAACCGGATAAACAACCACAGAGCAGAATACACCATGATTTTCACGAAGGTCAATAACCATATTCTGAGATTCCGGAATAGTTCCGTTTAACATAACAGGTGTTACAGGTGATTCGGTAGTACCAATGTTATAACCATGCTCACGCAAACCGTTCTGAAGTGCATTTACCACTTTCCAAAGATTTTCGCGTAACTCAGGTTGAGTACGCAGAAGTTCCATACGTTTCAGCGCGCCAATTACCATTGCCATAGGCAAAGACTTGGCATAGATTTGTGAACGCAGGTTATAACGCAGATACATCAGAATGTCTTTCTTTCCGGCCACAAATGCGCCGAATCCTGCCATAGACTTAGCAAATGTTGAGAAATATAGATCAATATCTGCTTGTACTCCTTGTGCTTCACCTACACCTGCACCTGTTGCTCCCATTGTTCCAAATCCATGTGCATCATCTACCAACAGACGGAAATCGTATTTTTTCTTCAGTTCAACGATTTCTTTTAGTTTACCCATAGCGCCTGTCATACCGAATACACCTTCCGTAATAACCAGAATACCACCCAGATTGCCTGATTCCTGCTGCTTCTTAACAGCACGCTGCAGGTTTTTCTCCAGATCCGCTATGTTGTTATGGAGGTACTTGTAAGTTTGTCCAATGTGCATACGAATGCCATCAATGATACATGCATGAGCTTCTGCATCGTATACAATAATATCGTGGCGATCTGTCAGTGCATCAATAACGGACATGATACCCTGATATCCATAATTTAATAAGATAGAATCATCTTTTTTTACAAACTCTGCCAGTTCACGTTCCAGTTGCTCATGGTAAACACTGTTTCCTGACATCATACGAGCTCCCATAGGTAAAGCCAAGCCATACTGTGCAGCAGCTTCTGCATCAGCTTTACGCACTTCCGGATGATTAGCCAGACCCAGGTAGTTATTTAAACTCCAGTTGAGCAACGTTTTTCCACGAAACTTCATATGCGGACCAATCTCTCCTTCTAATTTTGGGAAAGTAAAATACCCGTGCGAGTTATCAGAATGCTTTCCAATGTTTCCTGGATTCGCAATACGCTTTTCAAAAATATCCACGTGACAAAACGTTTATAAATGAACTAATAGAGAAAATTACAATTGGGATGTTAAGAAATTGTTATAAAAATCGGGCAAATATAGAGGAAAATTGGGAAAAGGCAACCTGTCTATGTCAAAAACCTGAGAGTAAGAGCTGATGAGCCCTGAATTTAGTGATTATCTGGTACTTTTTAGAGATAATATAGGAATGCAATTTTACCTTTGTTTTTCCCTTATTGCTTTTATATGAAGTACATTATCCGTTTTCTTTTTCTTGTTCTGGGTATTATTCTCCTGACAGGTAAAGTCTTTTTAGACAATAGATACGCTATCCGAGTATATAATACACCTGATAATAAATACTATTCATATCCTGATTATTTCCAATGCATAGGTGATCTGATTGTCATTGTCACTATAATCGTTGGGATTATATATTTTTTCGCTTCTATCAGAATGAGATTGAACTATTGGCTATTTTTTCTGCATCTGATAATGCAAGTTGTACTATTTTTTAAAATTCCATTATTCTCAATTATAGCTTTCATGGGATTTCATAGACGATACGTATCTCTAAATGATTTCAATGGAAATGTAATAGATGAGGAAGCTGTTAAGATATGGAGTGGTATGTTTTTGGCTGTACAGCTTATCCTTATTATAAATCTGGTTATATCCTCACAAGAAATAGGTATTTCTTCTATAAAGAAATCTGATTCTTAATAATTGAATTTCACTGAGTTTGTATAAAACTTTGGGAATTAGTAGTTCTTTACGAGCAAAAACTTCTACTTTTGTGTTTATCTGTATGAATCAGTGTTCTTGTACCAGTAGATTTATGAAATATCTATATTCTTTATTTATAGTATTTTTTATTACTCTATCATTTTCCTGCGTTTATGGGCAGTCTATAATTGGAAAGTGGAAATTCTATGATGCTCAGATTGATAAAACTGTTGTGGATCTTGATAAATCAGATAAGAACCAAGTAGAGATGTTCCGTACAGAAGCAACCAATACGAAGAATTCTCTGAAAAATTCTGTAATTGAATTTAAAAACGATGGTAGTTATATAAGTGAGCAGGGGAAAACAAAATATAAGAAGGTAGGCAATAAATTGCTTATTAATTCAGAACAGAAGGAGGAAACATATATTATTATAAAACTTACCACTGATATACTCACTATCACAGTTCCAGATATGGGCTTACCAATATTATTGCTATTTAAGAGAGTACAATAAATCCTTTTTTTCTATTTTATATTCGATTCACACTCGTACGTGAGTCGCTAAAACCCATTTTTATGTCAGATCAAATCAAAATTACCCTGCCTGACGGAAGCGTTCGTGAGTTTCCGAAAGGTTCCAGCAGCATGGACGTTGCTTTGTCCATCAGCGAAGGTTTAGCCCGTAATGTGCTATCCGCCAAAGTAAAAACAACTTCTATGACAGAAGGCCAGGTATGGGATGCTTCCCGACCTATTGATGAGGATGCAGAAGTAAAACTATTAACCTGGAATGATGAAGAAGGTAAAGCGACCTTCTGGCATTCTTCTGCCCACTTAATGGCTGAAGCCATCGAAGCTTTATATCCCGGGACAAAGTTTGGGATTGGACCTGCTATTGAGAAAGGTT
The DNA here is from genome assembly GCF_030068605.1 of Xanthocytophaga agilis. Classification (NCBI taxonomy): domain Bacteria; kingdom Pseudomonadati; phylum Bacteroidota; class Cytophagia; order Cytophagales; family Rhodocytophagaceae; genus Xanthocytophaga; species Xanthocytophaga agilis. Next base: position 10,898 of record NZ_JASJOU010000003.1, on the reverse strand, counting down.
TCTATTATGATATTGATTTAGGTGATAAATCATTGACCCAGGAAGATTTTAAGCGGATAGAAGATAAAATGCTTGAACTGGCCCGGCAAAAAGAAGAGTTTAAACGGGAGTCTATAAGCAAAGCAGATGCCATAGCTTATTTTAAACAGAAAGGCGATGAATACAAGCTGGAGTTGTTGGATCGTCTGGAAGATGGAAGTATCACTTTCTATACTCAGGGTAACTTTACTGATTTGTGTCGTGGACCGCATATCCCTAACACAGGTGTCATTAAAGCGGCTAAGTTAATGAACGTAGCTGGTGCCTACTGGTTAGGACAGACCGACCGCAAACAGTTGACTCGTGTGTATGCCGTTACTTTCCCAAAACAGAAAGAACTGGATGAATATGTGCATCTGTTGGAAGAGGCGAAGAAACGCGATCACCGTAAACTGGGTAAAGAACTGGAATTATTTACTTTCTCTGAGAAGGTAGGAGCTGGTTTGCCACTTTGGTTACCAAAAGGGGCGTTATTACGTGAACGTCTGGAAAACTTTATGCGTCGTGCCCAGGTAAAAGCAGGATACTCTCCTGTGGTTACTCCCCATATTGGAAGCAAAAAGTTGTATGTGACTTCAGGCCACTGGGATAAATATGGTAAAGATTCTTTTCAGCCTATTCATACACCGGAAGAGGATGAGGAGTTTTTGCTGAAACCTATGAACTGTCCGCACCACTGCGAAATTTATAAGTCCAAGCCACGTAGTTATAAGGAGTTACCTTTGCGCCTGGCTGAATTTGGTACTGTATATCGGTATGAGCAGAGTGGCGAGTTGCATGGCTTAACTCGTGTAAGAGGATTTACTCAGGATGATGCACACATTTTCTGTCGCCCGGATCAGGTAGAAGACGAGTTTAAGAAAGTAATTGATCTGGTACAGCATACCTTTAAGTCACTTGGCTTTGAAGATTATACTGCTCAGGTTTCTCTGAGAGATCCAGAGAACAAACAGAAATATATTGGAACAGACGAGCAATGGGAAAAAGCAGAAAATTCTATCCGTCGGGCTGCTGCTGAAAAAGGATTGACTACTGTAGAAGAACTAGGTGAAGCAGCTTTCTATGGTCCCAAACTGGACTTTATGGTAAAAGATGCATTGGGCCGGAAATGGCAGCTGGGAACTATCCAGGTAGATTATAACCTGCCTGAACGTTTTGAATTGGAATACATTGGTGCAGATAGCCAGAAACATCGTCCGGTTATGATTCACCGTGCACCATTTGGTTCACTGGAGCGTTTCATAGCTGTATTGACTGAGCACTGTGCAGGTAATTTCCCATTGTGGCTGGCTCCTGATCAGATTGCGGTATTGCCTATTTCTGAAAAGTATACAGAGTATGCTCAGGATGTATTTACTGCATTACAACAAGCTGACATTCGTGGGTTTATAGATAACCGGGATGAAAAGATCGGAAAGAAAATCCGGGATGCAGAAGTACAAAAAGTACCTTTTATGTTGATTGTAGGAGAGAAAGAGCAGGCAGATCTGAAAGTTTCTGTGCGTCGGCACGGTCATGGTGATCTGGGTAGCTTTACCTTGCATGAGTTTGTCGAAATCTTCCGTCAGGAAGCAGAGAAACATTTGCAAACTGTTTAATATACAATCTCGATTATATTGTCAAAACCCTCATGGTCACATGAGGGTTTTGTTTTATTTATGGCTATCATAAATTGACAAATTGATTCAATCGATCCATCAGCTGATCAATGTGTTCTTCTCGGGTATGAAGACTGGTAACGCCTGCACGCAATACCTTGCCATACTCTGCAATAGGAATAGTGGAGAGCCAGAAGTTTCCTTCCTGTTCTACCTGTTTCTGTATTTTATCCGTAGAAATACTCCCTGATAGAATAGAAGAATGTGTGAAATTAAGTACAGCTACCGGACTATCATTGATAATAAGCCAACCAGATGCCATTAGTTTTTCTTTCATATATTCCGCAAGATGACACTGGTATTCCATTTGTGTTGCGATGGCATTCTGACCTTTTTCTGCCAGTACCATAAATAGTTTCAATCCGATAAATCTTCTGGACCATTGCAGACTAGTGGCATAGGGTTCCGTTTGCAGATGAGATGGCATATAGGCTGCCGGAATATTGAATGCTGTTTGCACAGCTGTACTATGTTTAGTAAAGAACATACCCGCTCCCATAGAAGTGGATAGCCATTTGTGTGCATCAATGGTTATTGAATCAGCCTGTTCAATACCATTTAGATACGATTTAAGCTTCTCAGATAGTACGGCTGCTCCAGCCCATGCAGCATCTACATGAAACCAGAGATCATATTTCTCAGCTAATTTAACCAGTTGCGGTAGTGGGTCGATAGTTCCACTACCTGTTGTGCCTGCAGTACCTATCAAAACTGCAGGATGGTAACCAGCCAAAATATCTTTCTGAATTTGCTCTTCCAGATGGAACAGACTTATCTTTAGCGACTTGTCAAGAGGGATCTTTCGTAATGTATTAGACCCTAAGCCTGTATTTTTTACCACCTTATCAAACGAATTGTGTCCGGCTGCAGAGATGTATACAACAGGTCGTTTTTCCAATGCCCAAACTCCTTCTTCAACATACGCAGGATACCGATGTGCTAATGCTGCTAGTAATCCCATATGATTGGCTTCCGAACCGCCAGAGGTGAAACAGGAGTAGTAATCACCTGAGTAGCCAATATGTTGAGCCATAAAGTCAAGTACATGTTTTTCAATGGCATTAGCAGCAGGCGAATGAGATTGTACTGCCAGTTGGGGATTGTATAAGGCCACCAGTGCATCCGCAATAATAGAGGCCTGAGTGGTGGCAGGATTATACAAACCAAAATAACCAGGATGAGGCACATGGAGATTGCCTTCCTTGAGGAGTTTACTTACCTGGGTGGTAAGGGTAGCTAATTCTATAGGTTTCTGAAAATCATAGGGATGCAGCTGTTTTTCAAGCTGCTTTGTTGTGATATGAGGCGCAATAGGATGAGGAAAGATCTGATTCTGATAGCTTTCTATAATGTCTTGCAGGAGTGAAAGTGGAGTTTGCATAGCTCTTTGATAGTATAGTGTAAAGATACCAGAACCTGATGGTTTTTAAGTATTTGTTGAATAAAAGTAATCACAAGATTAAGACATGAATTTATCTTGTGATTACATAAAAGCCATCCACTAATCACAATTACAACTAATACCTGATTTGGCAAATGTACCTTCAGTAGCATAGCCATCTCGTTTCCACCAATCCAGCCCGCCAATAAGTTCTTTGACTGTTACTCCTAATTTGGCAAGTTTATAAGCTCCTTTGGTCGATCCATTACAGCCAATGCCATCACAATAGGTGACATAAGTATAGCTGAGATCAAGTTTTTTAACTGTTTCTTCTGTGATAGTTTTATGGTGAAAGTTCTGGGAAACTGGGATATGCTCATTCGCATAGGCTTCGGGTGAACGAACATCCAGAATAATAATCTTTTCATTGTTCAGAATAGCCTGGTGAGCGTCCCAGGAATCAATTTCATATGCTAACTTGTCTTCGTAATGTTTTACATGTGCATTCATGACAGTATAGGTTTTGGTTATGAATGCAAAGCTAGTGGGTACGAAAATGGCTCAAAAACGAAAAAATTTCATGTCCACTATCAGATTTTTTCATGAAAAACCCTGGAGCGCAAATAGTACTTTTGCAAATATTCTTTTTGTTAAAAACAAGTAGTAGGTATCAAGACTGTCAATGGAAATCCGTCATCTGAAATTAATAAAAGCTATTGTAGAGGAAGGGAGCATTACAAAAGCTATAGATAAGCTGCATCTGACTCAGTCCGCCTTAAGCCACCAGCTGAAAGAGGCTGAATACCAGTTAGGGACAAAGATATTTGTACGATTGAATAAGAAGTGGATTTTAACTAGTGCAGGGGAGAAGATATATGCTCTGGCTACTGATGTTCTAGCTAAACTTTCAGAAACGGAGCAGGAAATCAAACAGTTGGTGTATGGAGAGGTAGGGGAGATTCGTATTAGTACAGAATGTTATACCAGCTATCACTGGCTGCCTTCCCTAATGCGTCAGTTTCATGTACTGTATCCAAATGTAGAAATCAAAATTGTCATGGAAGCTACCCATGAGCCGTTACAAAGGCTAACAGAAGGTGTACTGGATATTGCTATTAGTAGTGATCCTATCAAAGATGATAATATCAAATACATTGAATTGTTTCAGGATGAGATGGTTGCGGTGGTACCAGATGAACATCTCTGGGTAAAGAAAAGATTTGTGGAAGCACCGGATTTCGCAGATCAGAATCTTATTATTCATTCACTTCCCTTAAAAACGGTGACTATCCATCAGCATGTATTGTCACCAGCTAATGTATCACCTAAGAAAATTATCATTTTACCTTTAACAGAAGCTTCACTGGAAATGGTAAAAGCTGATATGGGAGTAATGGTAATGGCTAAGTGGGCTCTGCAACCTTATTTACATACAGGTAATCTGAGAACTGTCAAGATTGGCAAAAATGGATTAAAGCGAAAACATTATATAGCTGTTTTGAAAAAGCGTCAGTACCCAGCATATTTCAATCATTTTATCGATTTTTTACAAAGAGAAATAAAAGTAGGATGAGCTATCATTTTCGTATATGTCAGATGGAAGATATAGATGCTTTACTGATATTATGTCAAGAACATGCAGAATATGAGCAGACTAATTATAAGTTGGAAGGGAAGAAAGAAGTTTTTCAAACGTTGCTTTCACTCAAGAGTCCTCCTTTGCATTGTTGGATAGTGGAGGATGGAAGAGAGATTATAGGGTACTTTACCTATACATTTGATTTCTCAACCTGGGATGCTGGCTATTTTTTACATCTGGATTGTTTGTACCTAAAACCAATCTGTCGTGGTAAAGGGATCGGATATTCTATCATGCAATGGCTGAAGAAAATAGCCGTTGAAAGATCTTGTGTAAATATACAATGGCAGACTCCAGTTTTTAATGAAAATGCTATTCAGTTTTATAAATGCATTGGTGGTAAAGGAAAAGAGAAAGTCCGTTTTTCTTTATCTATTTAACAGATAACCAATACGCTACTTTTTATTTACTACGATTAAATTCTGGAAAGTCCGATTTTTCTTATGATGAGATGGATCAGGCTTTGGGTATTTTTTATTGCTCCTTATGTATAAGAGGCGATTTTTCAAAATTAAACTTTCAATATATTTTGAAAATAAAATATATTATCACTAGCTTTGCATAGTTAAATCTAAGGCAAAGGTATCATGATAGATCAATTAAAAAGGCACCCATTTCCTGTTGTTGCTCACTTTAAATTTTCATTGGTACTATCTTATGCATTACCTCAGGAAGTATTGCGTCCCTTGTTACCTCCTCATCTGGAATTAGATACTTTTAATGATTTTGGTTTTGTAACAGTGGCAATGGTGCAAACAGAAAATCTGCGTCCGGCAGGATTTCCTGAGTGGATAGGACAAAATTTCTTTTTAATCGGTTATCGTTTGTTTGTTCGTTACCATACTATCAATGGGAAGAGGCTGCGTGGATTATACATTCTCCGATCAGAAACAGATAAGCTACTGATGAAGACACTGGGAAACATGTTAACACATTACCAGTATTCGTTGACAGATATTCAGTGGAACATAAAAGAGAAAAGTATATCTGTAGTCAGTAAAGTATCAGACTTACATGTAGATGTACAGTGGAATGACGAGCATAGCCAGCTGCCTGAAAATTCCGTATTTACTAACTGGAAAGAGGCACGTCGTTTTGCCGGACCGTTACCTTTTACCTTCGATTTTGAGCCAAAGACTAATCACATGACTATCATTGAAGGTGTTCGTGAAAACTGGGCTCCCTTGCCTGTAAATGTACAAACTGCCAAAATCGGTTTTCTGAACAACACTCCTTTTGATCATACTGAGTTACAATTATCCAATGCATTTGTGGTACAGAACATTCCGTATCGATGGGAGAAAGGAAGGATAGAAAACGTATTACAATAGGGTGATAGAAGTCAAGTTTGATCTGCATAATATGGAAACATTCTATCAAAGAAAACGTTGGGAAGGCGTATTAAACATAATACGATTCAACTGGCATTTTTATGTGCTGGCTTTTGGAATAGTGTTAGTTGTCTGTATACTGATTTACCTAGATGTGTTTACAGGATTAATACAGCCTATTGCGGGTATTGGCACAGGAATCGCATTCTTTTATCTGCTAGGTTCTTTAGTGGTGTCGCATTTTATCTACGACCGATCCGATTTATACAAGCTGACTTGGCTAAACCGCTTGCAACTATCTGAAATAGGAACATTTGTGAATATACATTCCGGCTTTGATGAGACTAGTTTGCTGTTACAGCGTTTTTTCCCAGGTGCAGACTGGAAGATCTTAGACTTTTATGATCCAACAAAAAATATAGAGATTTCAATTAAACGTGCCCGAAAATACAAGTCTGTAGTAGCAGGAACAAAAACTGTTGAAACTACAAATTGGGATTTGACATCAGGCTCTGTCACTACCATCTTTGGATTTCTAGCTATCCATGAGATTCGCACGCCAGAAGAGAAGGTTCTCTTTTTTCAGGAAGCTTATCGTGTGTTGGAGAAAGAAGGACATTTCATATTAATAGAACATTTAAGGGATAGAAATAACTTTCTAGCATATGGACCCGGTTTTTTTCACTTTTTCTCCGCAAGAGCATGGAAAGAAGCATTTAATGAAACCGAGTTTTTACTAATTGATCAGTTTCGTATAAATCCATTTATCAGTGTATTCGTATTGAAGAAATAAACTAACTCTTACCTATGGCAAATGGTTTAATTCTACATCTGCATATTATTGGAAGCCTATTACTCTTACTGGCAGTTGTTCACCTTGATTTTCCCAGACGCTTCAGCTGGAAGATCGAATTGTCTTCATTGTCATTAATGAACAGACAAATGATTCAGGTTCATACCTTCTTTATTGCCTTGTTTGTGGGATTGAATGGTGTATTATTCTTATCTATGACGGAAGAATTACTACAACCTTCCCCTTTAGCTCGTGCTATCACTATTGGCTTACTTGTTTTTTGGGGATGTCGGTTAGTGTTTCAATTTTTGGTATACGATTCTGCACTTTGGCGAGGCAAACGTTTTGAGACTATTATGCATATTGTATTTAGTCTATTCTGGTCTTATTGCCTGGTCATCTTTATTCTACTATTCACCATACAAATACAATGAACCCAGGATTACTATTCTTCTTGAGGTTAGTGTTATGCCTCAATTGGTTGTATCAGGGACTTTACCTCAAATTAATTAAAGTTGACAAACATCATCTGGATGTAGTAAAGGGGCTTGGAGAGGGTATATTATCTGCTCAGCAATTTTTGTGGATAATAGGCATTGGCGAAACTATACTTGCTCTAGGAATATTGAGTGGTTTATACTACAGGTTTGTTTCCTGGTTTCAAATAGGGTTAATTTTACTAATGAATATAATAGGTATTTTGTTTAGTGGCGCTATAGAAGCACCTATTGGCTTACTAATTACAAACTTACCTTTGCTTTGTTGCGCTTATATTATAGGAAAATATGGCCCTGGAAAACTTCTTTAAACTATACAATTGTGAATCAGAAACAAGTCTCATCTTTCTGGAAATGGGGACGATTGGGAAAGAAAAGGATTAGTCAACCTCGTTTGTTATTCGGACAAGTATGGGAAGATCCGGTGGTTGAAGTAGCGTTATTAAAGCAGATTCCTGATCCTCAGCATATTTGTGTGGTAGCTTCAGCGGGATGTACAGCGTTTAGCCTTGCTGGTCATACCTCAGCACAAATAACCGCAATTGATATCAATACTGCTCAGATTTATTTTTGCCAGCTTAAGTCTGTACTTCTGCGAGTACTTAGCTATAAAGATTTCTTATATGCTTTAGACAAGGATGCTGAGCCTTTTTACAAGAAAGTAGAGCGTCAATTACTTGGTGATGCGCAACACTATTGGTCTGATAATCTGCATTTACTCAGTAAAGGTATGAATCATGCCGGTTTTATAGATCGAAAGATGGCTTTGTTTTCTACCATTTTTTTGAAACTTGTTTCTTCTGCAAACTTGTTTCGTCAATTTTTGAATTTGACTAATATAGAACAGCAAAAGCAGCAATTTCCTATTGTTTTAAAGGAGAAAAGATTAAAGAGAATAGTGACTGTTCTACTAAACAAAACAATTCTCAAGTGGATTTTCGGAAAGGAGGTCATACATCGTCTACCTGAGAATTTTCCGCTACTTATTTTCAATAAATTAAAAACCTGGTTTACAGCTACACCCTTAAAGAGCAATCCCTATATATGGCAGACATTCCTGCAAAGCTATAATTACGAGTCAGAAAGTACACTGCCTCTATACTTGCAGCCTTCTGTCTATAAACAGATAAAAGAGAAACTATCCAATATTCATTGGATACAAAGTGATATGGTAAATTATCTGACAACACAACCCGATGCCAGTATCCATTTCTTTGCAATGTCTAATATTCTGGAAGCAATGGATGAGGTTTTTATAGAAAGAGTATTGACGGAGATCAGGAGAACCGCATGTCAGGATGCATTGATCGTATTTCGGTATATAGTTTTAGATCCAGATACATATATAAATCAACTTATTGGCTTCGAGTTAATTGGTGTGAATGAATATGTAATAAAAGAACAGGAAAGAAGTGGTATCTGCAACAATTTTAGAATATATAAAATCGTATCTGCCATTAAATAAAATTCCTCTTTAACAGTGACTTACAGAGGAATGACTGGTAATGTTTAAAACTCTTTTATTCTTTATCCAGTAATCTAACCAGTAGTTTGTCTATTCGATTACCATCCATATCTACAATTTCAAAGGATAAGTTATTCCACTCAAATTTTTCACCAGTCTTAGGAATCTCATGGGCTATATTAAATATTAACCCCCCTAGAGTATGAAAGCCTGCCCGTTCTTCCGGATCTACATCACCCATTTCAAAATATTGAAGAAATTCTTCAAAAGACATAAGGCCATCGACCAGAAATGTTCCATCTTCGCGTTCTACAATAGTATAACTTTCATCCGTTGCAGGTTCCAGTTCGCCTACCATGGCTTCAAACAAATCTTTAAGCGTAACAAGTCCTTGTATGGTTCCAAATTCATCAACTACCATAGCAATTCGGTTTTTGGATTTCTGGAATTGTTCCAAAACCCGAAATGCTTTCATGCTCTCAGGAATAAATAAAGGTTTTTCTGCTATATTTTGTAAGTCTACAGTACCATTCTGTAAAAGAGTTTGCAGGAATTGTTTAGTGGAAACAATTCCAATAACATCATCCAGCGAATCATTACATACAGGAAAATGGCTATAAGGAGCCTGCATTACAGTTTCTTTTATGTTATCAAACTCATCATTAATGTCAATCCATTCAATATCAAGTTTATTGGTCATGATAGATCCTACCCGTCTGTCACTTAATGTAAACACCCGATCTACTATCTCCTGTTCTACCTCTTCAAATATACCCATATTGGTTCCTTGAGCTACCAGTGACTTAATTTCCTCTTCTGTTACTGAAGGTTCATCGGAAGGCTTTATCTGAAAGAGTTTTAGTAACAAGTCCGTAGTTATACTCAAAATCCAGACAAATGGGAGAAAGAGCTTAGATATCAGATTCATTGGGATTGCCATAACCCGGGCAATTCCTTCCGGGAAGTTCATGCCGATTCGTTTTGGTACTAACTCTCCCAATACCAAAGAGAAAAATGTAATAGATACAACAATTACAGAAAGAGCAATACCATTACTGTATGGTTTGAGTTGTTCAAATTGCGCAATCCATACTGCCAGATTTTCTGATAGACTTGCTCCTCCAAATGCTCCAGTTATAACACCTATTGTTGTGATACCTACCTGAACGGTAGACAGAAATTTGTTGGGATCATTGGCAAGTGAAAGTGCTACCTCTGCATTACGATCTCCTTTTTGTGCATCGTTTTCGAGCCTGGATTTGCGAGAGGATACGATGGCAATTTCTGCCATTGAAAAAATACCATTGATTAAAATAAGTAAGAGGATGACAAAAACCTCTGATGCCATGTAAAGGGATAGGATGATTAAGTGCGCAATATAGGAAATTCTGCTATTATTTTCAGGAATGCTGCTTTAGTTTGATCCTATACAACTTACTTTCCTTCAATTAAGCCTCTTATGAGTAATATTGTTTTGGTCTGTATAGAGGTTACATTCTATACAATAAGATGCCTTAACTGGAGAGCTAACTTACTTCTTCTTTTTCCTCTGTCGACTAGTATTTCCTTTAAAAAAAGGAATAAAATTACTTTTCTCACAATGCAATAACCCGAATACATTAAGTCTAATACACATATACATATAAAGACGAATTGTATAGTTAGGAATAGATAACAGCACCATAACTTAAAAATACAGGATCAAAACTGACATGGTAAGAAACAGAACGAAAAGAACAAGAATTGCTGCGATTTCTCCTGGAACTTTGAGGTTGAATTATAAGAAGTGATTTAGGGTGACTTACCTGAGGTGAAAGAAGGGTATGAACAGGAAGATCTTTAGTCTCTTAATAGTAACCAAATCCATAATGCATCTGAAAACACAGCTATACCCATAAATATGTCAAAACAATTACTCTACAAACTTGCTATTACCAGCATCCTATGGATGGTTGCAATAGCTTATACAAACGCCCAGAGTTTATACTGGGTAGGCGATGGCGGATCGTGGAATGATGCCAGCCACTGGTCTGCTACTTCGGGTGGAAGTGGAGGAGCTGGGGTGCCTACCACTTCAAACGCAGCCATCTTTGAT